>CAXEFH010000055.1:0-15273 GCA_963989605.1 uncultured Roseibacillus sp.
TTTAATGATACGGCGACCACCGAGATCTACACCTCTCTATTCGTCGGCAGCGTCAGATGTGTATAAGAGACAGGCCCGGGGTAGCGGACCCACTCCACGGCCTCATGATCCTGCAGGTGTCTTGCGACGGCGAGAGCATTGTCACAGTGGCGCTCCATCCGGAGGGGCAGGGTTTCGATTCCCTGTAGGAAAATCCATGCGTTGTCAGGAGAAATGCATGCTCCGAGATTTCGCAGGGGCACAGTCCGCATCCGGAGGATAAAAGCGAGCGGAGACAGCTCCGGGGGGAGGTCATGGCCCCAGCGCAGGCCATGATAGGAGGAGTCCGGGGTATCATAGAGTGGGTGTTTTCCCGCGCCCCAGTTGAATCGGCCTGCGTCCACCACGACGCCTCCGATTCCTGTGCCGTGGCCGCCGAACCACTTTGTGAGAGAATGCACGACAATGTCAGCACCGTGTTCGATGGGCCGGGTGAGGTAGGGAGTAGAAAATGTGGAGTCCACGATCAGGGGAACCCCGCAGGCCCTGGCATGCTGTGAGATGGCCTCGAGATCAGCCACCTCAAGAGCAGGATTTGAAACCGTTTCGGTGAAAAAGGCCCGGGTATTTTCGTCCGCAGCCCGGGCGAATGCATCGGGGTCCTGCGAATCGACGAACCGCACTTCGATCCCAAGGGTGGGAAGGATGTCGTTGAACTGCGTGTAGGACCCACCGTAGAGATTGCGAGCGGAGACGATGTTGTCACCGGCCTGGGCAAGGTTGATGATGGAGTAGAAGACCCCACTTGTCCCCGATCCGAGGGCCAGAGCCGCAAGCTCATGCGCTCCCTCAAGGAGAGCGACCCTCGACTCAAGGACCGCTTGAGTGGGGTTCATGATCCGGCTGTAGATGTTCCCAAGTTCCTTCAGCGCAAAGAGATTCGCGGCGTGTTCGGTGCTGTCGAAAACAAAGGATGTCGTCCGATGAAGAGGAACGGCGCGGGCATTCGTGGTAGGATCAGGTTCCTGCCCCCCGTGGAGACAGAGTGTTTCTATGTTCATGAGCGTGTGTAGGTTTGTGCACCAGAAGAGGTGTCGTGTGTGAGTGGGGCGCGGATCCTCAGACTCTGCGGGCCCTCCGTCAACTCTACTCTTGCCCCTGGATTCGGTTTTGGCCCAGAGCCGTGATATTGGTTCCCGCCAGACGTGCCAGATCATGGGGAAAATACCGCCTGCCAGAGATAAATTACGGTGAGCTCCCTGCGATCTGCTTCAGACGCTTGCGGAGGCTCCTGACCAACTCAGGATACTCGCTCCACAGGTTTGTTTTCTCGGAGGGATCCTTGGAGAGGTCGTATAGCTGACCCTCAGGCCCCCCCTTCGTAGGGCGGACCCGTTTGGGGCTTGAGAATCCCCCGGAGCCAAGCTGGTCGATCAGCTTCCATTTTCCTTCCCTGATCAGCATGGCGCCGCTGCCGGCTTTCATCACGATGGGT
Source organism: uncultured Roseibacillus sp. (assembly GCA_963989605.1). Taxonomy (GTDB): domain Bacteria; phylum Verrucomicrobiota; class Verrucomicrobiia; order Verrucomicrobiales; family Akkermansiaceae; genus Roseibacillus_B. Next base: position 1,475 of record CAXEFH010000055.1, read on the forward strand.
CCCCGTGGAACTTGTCCCGCGGAGGGATTGGTGAGGGCAGGAAGGAAGCTTTCGCTGTCGAGGACTCCATCTCCCGGTAATTTGGTTCCGGTCAGCTCTGCGAAAGTGGCCATCAGGTCGGTGAAGCAAATGAGACGGGAGGAGCTCGACTCCGGTTTCACTATCCCGGGCCAGCGAATCAGGAAGGGCATGCGGTGACCTGCCTCCCATGCGTCCGCTTTCATTCCCCGGAGGCCCCCTGCAGAGTCATGTCCGAACCGTGTGACGTCTGCATCGTACCAGACCGGCCCGTTATCGGAGGTAAAGATCACCATGGTTTCGGACTCGAGTTGTTGCTCCTCCAGTGCTTTCAAAACCCTGCCGACCTCGGCATCCACCATGCTGCAGAATTCTCCGTACATTCCGGCGCCAGTCTTTCCCTTGAACTCGCGCGAGGGAAGCCAGGGGGTATGAGGCGCGGGGTAAGCGAGGTAGAGAAAGAGAGGCTTGGGGTCAGAGGGTGAATGGCTTTTAATGACGGAAATAGCCTCATCAGTGAACCGTGGGAGAACCTCTGCGAGCTTCAGGTCAGGGGCTATTCCCCCGGCTCTCCAGAAGGCTCCCTGGATCCGGGACCAGCCGTCGCTGTTGTTTGCTGTGATCTTATTGGTCGGTTGCTGGACCGCCCGGCTCCCTCGGATGTAGAAATAAGGAGGAATATCCGTCGAGGCCCTGATGCCGAAGAACGAGTTGAATCCAACATCCACCGGACCCCCGGAAAGAGGCTTATCGTAGCCGTCCTCCCTGAACCCCAGATGCCATTTTCCTACCATTGCAGTGTTGTAGCCCTTGTTCTTCAGGAGCGAAGCAATGGTGATTTGCCCTTCCTTAATCGAGGGCTGCCTGCGCCAGGCGGCCGTGTTGGCTCGAAAGGGATATCGACCCGTGAGAAGACCGTATCGGGAAAGGTGACACAAGGGGCCCGGGGCATGAGCGTCGGTAAAGCGGATTCCCTCCCGACCGAGCTTGTCGAGGTGGGGAGTGGCAATCTTCGAGCTCGAATTATAAGCGCCCAGGTCCCCGTATCCCATGTCGTCCACGAGGATAATCAGGATGTGTGGGAACCTGCCCTCTGAAAGGGCGGGAGTAAGGCTGGCTGCAAGAAGGGTTAAAATGGTGAGGAGATAGCGCATCGCGAAGGCTGCAATCAACGGGGAAGCCAGACGAGGTCGGCCCAGGGTGGGGTATCATTCTTAGTGGTTGCCCCATCCCGGGTGGATCCGCTGGTGACAATATCAATGAGGAGGGCAAGAAGAACTTTCTCAACACCGGGGTTTGTGGCGAGAACATTGTGTTTCTCGCTGGGATCCGTTTCAAGATTGTAGAGTTCCCTTTGTTCGCCTTTTTTCCTGCTCTCCATGATGAGTTTCCAGTGGTCCTTGCGAATCGCAAAACGCCCATTCGCCCCATGATGAATGATGGGATCCCGTGCGGAGGACTGTCCCGCGGAACCATGCCAGGCCTGGCGGAAGCTAATGCTGTCCTCCGCTGCATTCCCGGGGAGGGGTTGGCCGAGAATGTCGGCAAATGTGGCGAGGAGATCCGTCTGGCAGATTGGTTCCCGACAGTGGGAACCAGGCTTCACCTGATCCGGCCAGCGTAGAAAGAAGGGCACCCGGTGTCCACCTTCGTAGACAGAGCGCTTGCCTCCTCGATAGGGTCCGGCGCTATGGTGATCGAATTTTCGGATGCGTTCTCTCCAAGTGTTCTCTGGTCCATTGTCAGATGTATAGATAACGATTGTGTTATGCGTGAGTTTTTCCCGGTCGAGTGTGGCGAGCAGCTGTCCGAGGTGCCAGTCCGTCTCGATCATGAATTCGCCGTAGGCTCCAGCGTTGCCCTCTCCGCGGAACTGCTCGAGAGGAATCACTGGTTTATGAGGTGAGGTGAGGGGGAGATAGAGAAAGAAGGGCCGGCCACTCCGGGCGTCCTGCGCAATGGATTCGATCCAGTTGACTGCCTGCTCGGTGAAACGAGTAAGGCACTGGGAATCGACGAAGTCAGGAGCAACTTCCATCAGCCCTTCTGCGTGCTTCGCTTGGTAGGGAGGCGCGATGCGATAGTCCGAGAGAGCGATCTGATTAGCTTTCTTCCGGGTCCATTGGGAAGGAGGCACCTCGGCGAAGCGGCCCTCAAACCATGCGAGAATGCCGTAATTCAATGAGGCAGGGATTCCCCAGAAATAGTCAAACCCTTTGTCCAGAGGCATATCTTGAACGGGAAGGGCCCAGTCACGATCTCCTGGCCTACCGGGAAAATCCATGCCCAGATGCCACTTCCCGACCATTGCTGTCCGGTAGCGATTCTCGCGCAGGAAAGAGGCGAGGGTTGTGCGTCCCTGCGCAATCAGGCAGGGGTGCTCTGCCCCAAAAACCCCTCTCTTCAAGGTCGTCCGCCAGCTATATCGTCCAGTCAGCAGACCATAGCGGGAGGGAGTGCAGACGGTATCGGAGCAATGGGCATCAGTGAAGGTCATGCCTTCCCGGGCGAGCCGATCCTGATGGGGGGTCTTGAACTTTGCGCTTGGGTTGAGGCAGCTGGAGTCTCCGTAGCCCTGGTCATCGGTGTAGACGAGAAGGATGTTCGGTGGCGAGGGTGGAGTCCCAGACCACGCTTGAAAACCCGCTCCAAGAGCAAGAACAAGGACAGACGCTCCGAGCTTCATATCTCTCTGGAGTATGCGCACGGACGGCAAGGACTAGTTTTCCTGCTCAGCGAGTCCATGTGCCTTGAGCAGAGGAGCAAGATTGAGATCGCTCCACCGGGTCTCGCCGAGGTGGAGAAGCCAGCGCTTGGCTTCTTTTCCGATCCGCCCCTCCGTCTTTGCGATTTCGATAAGAGTTCGCACTACTTCTATGTCACGGCTGAAGGCGAGTGTTTCGACGGCCATGATTCTTGCGTCTTCAGAGAGACGTTCGGAGAGGGCTCGTTTGCGGAGGTCCAGAATGGCCGTGCTCGGGCGTAGCCGCCACGTGATTCTTGCGAATGCCTCAGGCCATTCGAGCGCGAGTGAAATGCCCGCCATGCTCTTTAACCTGGACCAGATGAGTTCCTCTGCACCCTCGGAGGCAAGGCCACAGGCTTCGAGATAGGTCCGATCACTTGGGCTGCACCGCCGGAGGAAATAGCTTACGTAGGTGGCTTTACGCTGGGGTTCGGTATCGCGCAGGGCGAGGACGACCTCCCGCCGGACCGCAGGACTGGCTTCGTCAGCATAGAACTTGCTGATCAATCCGCCCGGAATCAGCTGTCCTCCTGCCCCCAGAAGGTCTTCGCCGGCACTCCGCAGAGCACGGAACGCCAGCAATCGGGTCGAGGCATCCGTGCTTTCCAGGAGGCTCTGGGCAAGGCGTCGGCCTTCTGCTCCAAGGTGGGGAAGAAGCCAGACCGCTCGGGCCTGAAGGTATCCATTGTAGTGCCCCAGCATGTCCCGGACCGCAGGAAGGGCCTTTTCCCCTGCTTCCCGAAGGATCTCGAATCCCGATAATCTCACGTTCTGGGCGGGGCTGGAGAGCAGGGCAAGAGCGCCCTTAACGGAGTCTGCAGGTAATGTTTTTATTTCGGGGCGGAAGTTCTTTGGAGCAATTCTGAAGATCTTACCCCCGCCAGAGGGGTTCTCCTGCGAGGAGGTGGGCTCTTCCAGAGCATCGGTAGCGGCCAGATAGAGGGCCCCATCGGCACCGACAAGAATATCAACAGGATGAAAGCTATCAGGACTCCGCGATTTCAGCAGCGTGAAGCGCTCGAGTTTGAAATTTGATTTCTCCGGAGCGGGGAAATAGGCGAGGACCTCTCCTCTCTGGGGATCACAACTGGTGAGAAGGCCTGCATATCGGTCTGGCAAGGCGCCATTTTCATAGAAGCACATCCCGCTGGGCGCGCCTTTCTCGTAGGTGTCCCCCGGGGGCAGGGTTCCCGGGTCCCACTGCCGCCATTCAGCTTCGGAATCTGGTTGGCCAGGACGTTGGTCGACCTGCCAGGTTCGGGTGCCGTCTGGTGATAAGAACCCGAGGAATCCCCCCTCCATGAGCCACGTGATCCGGCAGGAACCGGTGTCGCTTCTGTCACTGTGAAACATGTCTCCGAAGGAAGTTACCGTCTGCCCGAGGCTACGATGAAGCCCGTGCCCCATGATGCGCATCCCAGAGCCATCTGTATTGACGCCGGCCGTGAACCCTCCGACCCAGACCTTCCCATCTCCGCTGGTCCTGCCGGTCAGATTGCGGGGATTCTCCGCCTCTTCCGGCACCTCGTTCTCGGGGGGGCCAGTGACGATAAAATTCACTCCGCTCCTGTCCTTCAGCTCCGCTCCGCTATGATCGTGGCCAAAGTACCATCTCCCATCGGGTCCTCCGATAATTTCCTGCAACCCCTGAGCGTTTTCAGGACGTTTGAACCCGGTCAGGATATTCTCGCGCTTGTCTATTTCCGGCTCAAAGATGAGGTTCTTGTTGATGTCGGTATAAACGGTCAGGTGTGGGGGATTGAAGGCCACCAGCCTGTTTCCAAAGACGCTAATTTCCAGAGGCCCCTCGTGGGTCCCGTCCTCGAGAAAGATATGTGATTCGTCGGCCTCGCCGTCGCGGTCCTTGTCCTCAAGAATGCGAATCCGCGACCCTCGCGGGTTTTGCGCGGTGGAGTGCCGTTCTGCGATCCAGACCCTTCCGGCGTGGTCCGTGTCCATGCTCAAGGGTCGGGACAGCATGGGCCCTTCGGCCCAGACTGAAATCTCGAGATCGCCTGGCAGCAGTATGTCCGTTGCCTGACGCTCGTCCAGATTGGTCGTTTGGTCAGGCTGAGGCCCTTTATCAGCGCTGGAGAGCGCTGGAGGGGTCGTGGTTGCAGAGGGGTTCTTATGGGGTGCCGGGGCTGGTCTCACCTTCGCTCCGGCACCCTCGTTAAAACCCAATTCCCGGTCCGTCTGGATCTTTGCGGGAGGAAGTTTTTTCCATGCTGCAGGGTCCGGTAGTTTTATTCGTTTAACTCGCCCCTTCTTGTCGAGGTTAACGTTCAGTTCTTCCTCAGTTGGAGTTTTTGAAAGGACCCCGTCCAACGGAACCTTCATTCCCGCGGTCCAGATTATGGCATTGAGAACGGCTTTTCGTATTCCATCGATTGCCCAGCCTTCATGGTAGTGCCCCCCCACAAAACCGATTCCGCGTCCCCCGGTGGGCCGCTCGTAGCCCCACATCAGGGTCTGCGGCTTGCCCAACCCCTCTACTCCGTTTTTGTTCCACATATTAATGTAACGGTTCATGTTCTGCCGGGTTGGCACGGCCGTAAAGAGATCCAGCACCTTGTCCCGTTCCTTGATGAAGCGCATGTGGTAATACCACTCGTCAAGAGCGGTCAGATCATCGGGGACCCCGTTGCCAATTTCGTGGTTCTTGATGATGGACAAATCAGCAACCCAGTGAGGATTGACAGAGAACCCGCTTTCCATGGCGGCACCGATCCAAGGCCGATAGTATTTTTCCCCGATTTCCTTACTGGGATGAACAGCATAATGCATGAAGACCATGCCCACCCCCTTCCGAGCGAGTTCATCCAGAAACTCCCATTGTCCAGCGTGCGCGCTGACATGGTCAGCGTAGATCACAACGGTGTCCGCACTTGCGACCACGGACTTGTGCTCCTTTGGCCAGTCAGCTCGGAGAACGGTCGCTTTGACTCCAAGGCCACTTTGTTCGTTGAGGGCCTTCGCTAACAACATACAACCAGCATAGAACTCATGTTCTCCCGGGCCATGGCTTCGATTACCTGCGATGAAGACAATGTGTTTGGGGTCCTCCTCCTTCTTTTCGGAAAGCACGAGGGGGGACAGGAGAGCGGCTAGTATTGAAACAGCAAGAAGGATACGCTTCATGGCTAAAGGCGGGATAGTTGCAATGGCGGGCGCTATTCAGAATACGGCCCGATGGTTTGTCACGATAAAGATAATCCTTAAAATCGAGTCGAGACTCACGAATCATGCTAGTGCTCCCCGGATTACTTTTCCATGAACATCAGTTAGGCGGAAATGGCGGCCCTGATACTTATAGGTGAGGCTCTCATGATCAATGCCGAGGAGATGTAGAATGGTGGCGTGGAGGTCGTGAATGTGAACCGGATTCTCGGCGACATTATAACTGTAATCATCCGTAGACCCGTAGGTGGTTCCTGCCTTGCACCCGCCGCCAGCCATCCACATCGTGAAACAGCGCCCGTGATGATCTCTCCCGAAGTTGCCGGCGTTGAATCTGCCTTGGCAGTAACTTGTGCGACCGAATTCGCCGCCCCAGATCACAAGGGTGTCATCCAGTAAGCCGCGATTCTTCAGGTCTGTGACCAGTGCGGCAGAGGCCTGGTCGGTCTCTCGGCACTGATTCTTGATGCCTCCAGGTAATCCCCCGTGCTGGTCCCAGCCCTGATGGTAGAGCTGGATGAATCGAACGTCTTTTTCCGCAAGCCGCCTGGCGAGAAGACAGTTCGCAGCAAAGGAGCCTGGCTTCCGTGCGTCTTCTCCATAGAGCTTAAAGGTGCTTTCCGGTTCATCCGAAAGGTCAGTGACCTCGGGAATGGAACGTTGCATGTTAAAGGCCATCTCGTATTGCGCGATGCGGGTTTCGAGGGCAGGGTCTCCGGTCTCCTGAAGCTGTATCTCGTGAAGCTCCCGGAGGTGATCGAGAACTTTCCTGCGGTTTGCCCGGTCGATGCCCTTTGGGCTGTTCAGGTATAGGATTGCATCCTTGTCAGCCCGAAACCGGACCCCGTCATGCTTCCCCGGAAGAAAGCCGCTTCCCCAGAGCCGGGATACCAGCGGTTGCCCTCCCTTGTTCTTAGTGACCATGACGACGAAGGAGGGCAGATCGCTGTTCATGGAGCCAAGACCAAAGTCCAGCCATGCTCCCATGCTCGGGCGCCCCGGAAATTGTGATCCGGTTTGCATGAATGTTACCCCGGGACCATGGTTGATAGCCTCGGTGTGCATGGACTTGATGAAGCAAATGTCGTCGGCGATGCCAGCAATGTGAGGTAGAATGTCGCTGTTAACCCACGACCCGGAGTCTCCGTGCTGCTCCATTTTGAAGGGAGTGCCGACGAGGGGCAGGCTGGCCTGATTCCCGGACATGGCGGTGAGCCGCTGGCCCATGCGGATGGACCCGGGAAGCTCCTTGCCGGAGTCCACTTTCAGCCTCGGTTTCCAGTCGTAAAGGTCGATCTGGGAGGGGCCCCCTGCCTGAAAGAGAAAGATGATTCTTTTTGCCTTCGCGGGGGGGGCTGCAGGAAGGGCCCTTTTGGAAGCCTGCTCGCCGGATACGAGGTCCGCAAGGGCAAGAGAGCCCAATCCCATTCCGAATGATTGCAAGGCCCTCCTCCGGCTGAGTCCGATCGGGCTCTCAAAGCCACTGCATGCTGGAGTTTGAATTGTTCTCATCGCTTGGAAACAGCTTCGTCGAGGTTCATGATGGTATTGACCAGAATCGCGGTGGCCGCGACCTCGTGCGGAGGCAGGCCCTTCGCTTCGGGAGAGGCGCCGATAGCAAGGAACCCCTTGGCTTGCTCTGGGTTGGCATTGTAGTGGGCGACCTGCTCCTCGTGCAGAGCGAGAAGGATCTTGAGTTCCTTCTCCCGCGGAAGGCGACTGGTGAAAGACCGGAATGCTTCCGTGACGAGAGAGCGGGGAGAGTCTGGATGTGCTTCAAGGAGCTTGGCTGCCATTACGCGAGACGCCTCCATGAACTGTGGCCCATTCAGGAGGACGAATGCCTGCAGAGGAGAGGAGGTAACTTCCCGGCGAACCCGGCAGACATCACGTTTGGAGGCGTTGAGGGTCATCATTACAGGAGCGGGTCCAGTTCGTTTCCACCAGGTGTAGACGCTACGCCGGTAGAGGTCGGCTCCTTTCCCTGGGTTTGAGGGTTTGAAGGAGACCGCAACCTCGTATGGCTTGACGGAAGGACCGCCGGATTTTCTGACCAGCAGGCCGCTCAGGGCGAGGACGTTGTCCCTGATCATTTCTGCCGAAAGCCGTTCGGTGGTTCCCCGTCCGAGATAAATGTTTTCCGGATCCTTTTCCCGGCTCTCTGCCTGAGCGAGGGAACTCTGACGGTATGTTGAGGAGAGAACAATGCGCTTTATGAGGTGGTGCAGGTCCCAGCCGCTCTCAATGAAGTCTCGTGCAAGCCAGTCCAGCAACCCGGGGTGGCTGGGTGGTTTGCCCTGGCTGCCAAAATCCTCAGGGGTTCGCACCAGGCCGTGGCCAAAGAAGAGCTGCCAGTAGCGGTTGACAGTCACTCGTGCGGTGAGGGGATGATCTGGGGAGGTAAGCCATCTCGCCAGCCCCAGACGATTGCGTGGCTGGTCGTCAGGAAAGGGAGGAAGGATAGCGGGAGTGTCAAAGCCCACCGGTTCCCCTCGGGCATGGTAAAGACCACGGTCAAGGATATAGGACTGACGAGGACTTTCGAGCTGTCTCATCACCATGATCTCGCGGATGGGCTCGATCAGGCTTCTCCTGGCATCGCGAGCGCTCTGGAGTCGTTCCAGAGCCTCGATGTAAGGCGAATGCGTGGCCGAGAGAAAGTAGTCCAGCAACTGTGTCCGAACCTGCGGGGTGATTGATGAAAGTGGAGTTGCCAGAGCCTTTGAGAGGCTCTCTCCATCGTAGAGCTGTGCAACCTCTATCGAAGTAAGCTCGCGCTTGAATACGTGGAGCTCATCAACCTTGCCCTGCTTGAATCCCACGTCGCGAAAACGTTGCCCCAGCCGGAGATCGGGGTCACCGCCTCCCTCGATGTTCTTGGTCAGTTTGTCGCGGACAATCGTTGAAGGCATAGGCTTCCCGTTCAACCAGAGTCGAAGACCTCTGGCAGAGCTTGATCCATCGTAGGTGACGGTGACATGGTGCCACGAATTTGCGGGAAGCGGGTCCTTTGCGGTCACGCGGATTGAATTGCCGGGATCAAAGTGAATAAGTGCGGCACTTGGCTTTCCTTCAAGCAGAAGGAGTTCGTAGCCCCGGCTTCCCGCATCGGTCCAGGCCTTGGAGCGACGCCAGACGACCGCTCGCTCGAACTGCTCCGGGGTGTTGATCCACATGCCGATGGAAAAGGGTTGGGTCCGGCGAAATGCTCCAGCTCCCTGGACGTGCACTGCATCGTCGCCGCTAAGCTGAAGCCCCTGGCCTTCGACGCCTTCGACCGACTTGTTATTACCGCTCGTCTTGGTCGGCTTGTCTTTCCGCGCGAGGTCGGGAAGGTTTCCGCCCGCTCGCCCATCGAATGACACGTGGGCTTCAAGCCCTGTCCATTCGAACTCCACAGGGCGCCTCGAGAGCCATTCGCCGAAGGATTGCGCGGCGTTGTCCCTCTCGCTGGAGACGGCGCGGAGTGATGCCTGTATGGCCTTGTCTTTTTCTGCGATCTGCCTGTCCTGATCGTCGGAAGTGAGGAGCATGGTCGGGGTCGGGATCGATGGAGTGAAGTAAGAATAAAGGCCAGCTTCATCGATATTAGCGAAGAAGGAACTCAGGCTGTAGTAGTCCTTCATCGTGATGGGATCATATTTGTGATCATGACACCTTGAGCACTCGAGGGTGAGTCCCAGGAAAGCGGTCCCAAAGGTATGCAGCCGGTCGACAACATACTCGACCCGGAATTCCTCCGGCACGCTTCCGCCCTCGACCTTCTGTGGATGGAGCCGGTTGAATGTCGTGGCCTGAATCTGGTCCTTGGTGGCCCCAGGCAGGAGGTCTCCGGCCACCTGCTCCGTGATAAACTGGTCGTAGGGCATGTTTGCCCGGAAGGCATTGATGACCCAGTCTCTCCACGGCCAGACGAAACGATCCCGGTCGACCTGATAGCCGTATGTGTCCGAGTAGCGCGCGACATCGAGCCACTCACTCGTCATACGCTCGGAGTAGGCCTCGGAGGAAAGAAGCCGGTTAACTACCTGCTCGTATGCCTGCGGAGACTTGTCCGAAATAAATCTATCGAGCTCTGCCAGAGTCGGGGGAAGCCCCGTGATATCGAATGTAACCCGGCGCAACCAGCTCACGCGGGAGGCCTCTGGATTGGGGGGAAGGCCTGCTTTCCTGAGCTCATCCAGAATGAATGAATCGACCGGGGTATTGCCCCATTTCCGGGGGCCAGGGCCCGGGGGCGGCACCCTGGGTGGAATGCTTTTGAATGCCCAGTGGGTGTCGTAGGTGGCGCCCTCCATGATCCAGCGATCGAGAAGAGCTTTTTCACTTTCGCTGAGGCTGAGGTTGGATTCCGGCGGAGGCATGACGTCCTCTTGATCGGAGCTCCGTATCCGGTGGTGCATTTCGCTCTGGTCAAGGTCTCCCGTCCGGATGCCGAAGTAGCCTCCGAGGTCTTTCAGGGCGTTGTCGCGGGAGTCGAGTCTGAAGTCCGACTTCTGGTTTCTGGCATCCGGGCCATGGCACTTGAAGCATCGGTCCGAGAGGATAGGCCGGATATCACGATTGAAATCAATGTCTCCCAATGCGGAAGCTGGGATAGCTATCGCGGTGAAAAGGATGGGGACAATTCGCATTAGCGGAAAATTGTTAATACACATCCCGGATGGATGCCACCCCAAAGCGGAAGGAGCGTCAGGTCAATCAAACGCAAGCCAGGCAGGCGCAAGATCAGTGAATTGGGGGGAGGGCTGCCGGGGCCGGACTGGCTGCCGGGCCCTGGGTTGCGGTAATGCTGAACCTTCAGGGCGTTGCGACGGCACGGATACGAAAGAAGAGGTCCAAGTCAGGGTTGACTGGTACGATTCCCATGTGTGTATCCGTGGATGTTCCGTCCCCATTTGGGGTGGTCGAGGTTTGAGTCAGCGAATTACCAGCTTCATTCCAGCTCTCAAGGTCGAGAGACTGCTCGAGAGCGCCCGGCTATTCTCTCAGGTCCGGTGGGGACCACAGCGGGATGCCTCCCTTTGCGAGCTGTTCTTTGTACCAGACATGGAAGGGCCGGGTCTTGGACATGGGGGCCTTCTCGTTGACCATCAGGGGACGTGCCTCTTTCCAAAACTCGTCGTAGGCAGCGCGCATCCTTTGAACGACCTTGGGGTGCTGGGCGGCTACGTCGTTCTGCTGGGTCGGGTCTGCGAGCAAGTCAAACAGTTGGCCGCCGACCAGACGGTAGCGAGTGTTACGCACTGCGAAGTTGCTCCACTGGTGCTTGTCGGGCTCAGATCCGGTCGGCCAGCGGGCCTTCTGGGAGAAGAGGTAGCGGTCTGCGAGCTTGATCTTCTGGCCCAGGAGGAGGGGAAGGAAGCTACGACCTTCAACCTGATCCTTGGGGAGTGAGGCACCCGCGACCGCTGCAAGGGTGGGCAGGATATCAATATGCGCAGAAAGCTCGTTGATATCCCGGGGTAGGAATGTTCCGTCCCAGCGGACGAAGAACGGGACGCGGACGCCCCCTTCGTCCACGGAACCCTTGAGTCCCTTCTGGCCTGCATTGAAGAAAGGATACCCCTTGGCGAGGTCCTTACCGGGCCGTCCCCCCCCGCCCCCAGTCATACCATTGTCCGACATGAAGATGACAATGGTGTTTTCGTAGAGGTCCCATTGTTCCAGCATAGTGTGGAGTCGGCCCATATTCTCGTCGATGTTCTCGATCATGCCGTAGAAGCCGGCTTGCCTCGTCCCGAAGCCGAGGTCCGTGAAGCGCTTGGTGTTGGAAGGCGGAGCGATAAAGGGGCCGTGGGGAGCGTTGGTGGTAATGTAGGCGAAGAAGGGAGCCTCCTTGTCCTTTACGGATTTTATCCATCCAAGGGCAGCGGTGAAGAAGATGTCGGTGCAGTAACCCTTGGTCTTCACGAACGATCCATTATGGCGAACCACTGGATCAAAATACTTGTTACCCGGGGCATCCGCACAGGAACAGTTGTAGGCTTGCCCGATACCTCCGGCACCGTGGATGAAGGCCTCGTCAAAGCCGCGTTTGTGGGGCTGATAAGGGTCTTCGTCCCCGAGGTGCCATTTGCCAAAGATGCCGGAAGTATAACCGGCGCCCTGGAGGACCTGAGGCAGGATGGTGGCCTCCAGCGTCATGCGCTCGCGCTCGAGGATGGTGTGAGATACACCGTTCTTCAGGGGGTGGCGGCCAGTCATGATTGCGGCCCGGGTGGGGGAGCAGGTAGGGCTGACAAGGAAGCGAGTGAACCGCGCGCTCTTGTCGTAAAGAGCATCGAGGTTGGGGGTTTGGATCCACGGGTGTCCGTGGCGGCCAACTGGGCCGTATCCCTGGTCATCGGTAATAACGAGGATGACGTTTGGCCGTGGGGCAGCGCTCGCGGTCAACGAACAGAGGGAGGCAAGCAGGAGTAAGGAGAAAGCTTTCATAGGAGTATCGAGTACGCTTTGTGCGGTAAGGACACCCTGATGACACAAAAAAGCCTGCGGTTAAAGGCAGGCTTCAATAGAATGAGGATCCTGATCAGTCCTTTCCTAGGGCCTGCGGCGACGCAGGAGCGGCACAAGGCCGATAAGAGCAACAAGAGTCGTGGAGGGTTCTGGAACAAATGTTCCCTCAAATTGAACCTCCGAGAGTTGCATGGAGTTGGCGATGGCCTCATTGTTCACAGTAGGGAAAATCAGCATGTAGTGGGTATAGGCGCCCTCATTTGTAAATTCTACAACCTCACTGAAACCAGTTCCGTCCGGAGTATTATCCCGGCCATTCGGCAGGCTCAATCCACCAGATGCAATCAGGCTAAAGTCTGTCAGGGGAATGGAGGTGCCAGAAAGGTTGATCTCAGCATTGCTGCCCCAGAGCTGAAAGCTGGATGGGTCGCGCTCGGGAGCATCATTTGCTACCCAGAATTCAATACCGGTAACGATTGAAGGAAGGCCTCCGCCTGCAGTGGGGCTCACCACGATGCCGGTATTGAGCTCGCCAAAGTTGAGATACTTTTCACCCCCTCCTCCGATCACCCCGTTAATAAGATCTCCAGGGGGCTCCCCGCCGGGCCAGTTGTTGAAACCACCTACAAATCCTTCCCCGCCAACTTCGAATGCCTGTCCTTGGACTTGGCCTCCGACGATGGGATCTCCGGGACTAAGAATCGTGGCCGCGTGCGCCAAGCTACTGAGGGTTGCGATGGCAAGAACTACAAGTGCTTTCATTGAACAGGGGGGTGGAAGGAGTCTGCCGAGGAGAACCGACCTTGTCACGGCATAGTTTAGGCAACCAGCGGAGACTTTCTGGATTCATGAATGGGTTTCTACCGCTTGCCGATCTGTTTGGTGCCCGCGAGATCATCGATTCTATGCCCTAAGGTGCAGACGTGGAACGCTTTAACTGAGTATCGGAGTGCCCGGGAAGCATTCAATCGATGCTGCGTATACGCATGAGTTCCTCTTCCAGTTGCGCGGCGATTTCCGGCCTGCTTTCGATGAGATTCGTTGTTTCGCCCGGGTCCTTGTCCAGATTGTAGAGATGGTAGGGCTTCTGGAAGGGCTTGCCCCTAGGGCCTTGTCGGCCTCCCGAGCCGTTACCGGCCACTAGCTTCCATGGGCCCCTGCGGATCGCAAAGATCCCGGAAGCGGAGTGGTTGATCACTCCGGGGCGCGGTTTGGCATCAGCCTTGCCCCGGGCGGCAGGCAGCAAGGAGAAACTATCTTCTGCAGCACCAGCGGGAACTGGTTCTCCTGTCACTGCGGCGATAGTAGCGAAGATGTCCGTGTGGCAGGTAACCCGGGAGACCCGGGTGCCGGGCTGGATGCCTCCTGCCGCCCAACGGACGAAGAATGGGACGCG
>CAXEFH010000056.1:0-15135 GCA_963989605.1 uncultured Roseibacillus sp.
TTTTCAAGCAGAAGACGGCATACGAGATTTCTGCCTGTCTCGTGGGCTCGGAGATGTGTATAAGAGACAGCTCTGGGAGCCGTGCTGATCATTGGCAGCATCTACCTCTGGCTCCAGATATCTCAGGGACCTGAAATTCACTCGACGATCCCGGATCCCGATCCCAGACTGGCGAATCTCGGCACGACCCCAGAATGGAATACCCTGACGCAATACAACGGTGTCCTGTCCCTTGATGAATTTGAAACCGCTCTCCACGATATCTATCTCCTGGGACCGAACCTCCACTTCGATATCAACTCAGAAGGTGTCAAGGTCACCTCAACGATCTCGCAGGACATTCCCCGGGTCGCCTTCGCACAGGGGCCCGCCCGAAGCCAGCCGCCGCGCTACTGGCGACCCGCATGTGAACTGCCCCCTGCCCCGGAAGATCGGCCACTTGACGGCCTACGAATCGCGATCGATCCGGGCCATATCGGAGGTGATTGGGCCCGGATGGAAGAGCGATGGTATCAGATTGCCGACACCGACCCGGTCACTGAAGGCGACATGACTCTTCTCACTGCCAAACTTCTCGCTCCTGAACTGGAGTCCCTCGGGGCCCTCGTCACCCTTGTCCGTTCGACCCCGGATCCCGTCACGAATCTCCGCCCTGACGACCTGCGGTTTTATGCCCGACGACTCCTGAGCGGGGCACCTGAAGCTAAGATTTTGTCCCTCTCCCAGAGACTTTTTTACCGCACTGCAGAAATCCGGGCCCGCGCTTCCCTCGTCAATAATACAATCAGGCCCGACATAGTTCTCTGCCTCCATTTCAATGCCGAGAGATGGGGCCCGATCCCGACGATGCCGGAGCTATCCCCGAGGAACCACTTCCATATGATCCTGCATGGTGCCTACCTCGATAGCGAGATCGCACATGAGGATGAGCGCTTTGAGCTGATGCACAAAATCTTCCAGAGAACGCACGAAGAGGAAGCGGCCCTGGCGAAAGCATTGGCCACCTCGTTCCTCGCAGCCACCGGGCTCCCGGCCTACCTCTACAGCATAGGAAGGCCGGCCAAGCGACTGGGACCAGCCTTGTGGGCCCGCAATCTGCTCGCCAACCGCCTCTATCAATGTCCGGTTCTCTTCTTTGAGCCCTACGTCATGAACAACAAGGAGGTCTACCAGCGTATTCAGGAGGGAGACTATGAGGGTATGCGCGAAGTAGCGGGATCGATAAGGAAATCGATCTATCGCGAATATCGGGATGCAATCCTCGCGGGACTAACAACATACTATGGCTCACAAAGAACGCCGCACTAGGGACAGCTTTCACCGCAGAGGGTTCGGCCTTCCCTGTCCTCTCCAGGATGTCTACGGTTTCCTGCCCTGCACATGAAAGGTCATCTTCTTATCGCCGGCTGCGGCTACCTCGGTGAGGAAACTGCCCGGCGCGCAATCAAATCCGGCTGGGAGGTCACCCGCCTTTCGAAGTCGGGCGAGAACGGATCGATCGCCTGCGATCTTTCGCAGTCCTTGGAAGTCACAAACCTCCGATCAACAATTCCTCTTCCTTCCTCGATCATATTCACAGCCTCCTCCGGGAGAGGTGGAGTAGAGGCCTACAGGACTGTGTTTCTCGAAGGTACCCGCCACCTCTCCTCGACATTTTCCGGGACCCGCCTTGTTTTTACCTCGAGTACGTCCGTTTATCACCAGACAGATGGATCGGTGGTTACCGAGGAGTCCCCCACGGAGCCCGTAAGAGAAACAGGTCAGGTTCTCCTCGAGGCCGAATCACAGGTTCTTTCAGCAAACGGGACAGTCGCGCGTCTGGCAGGAATCTATGGACCCGGGCGCAGCGCCATTCTCAGCAGCCTTTTGCGTGGTGATGCAGTAATCGAGGAGGACGGACGACGGTTTCTCAATCAGATTCATCGGGACGACGCCTCTGATGCCCTCCTTCACCTCGCGACCAACCCAGAGTGTGTTGGCGAAGTCTATAATGTCTGCGACTCCTCACCTCTTCATCAGGGTGATTGTTATCAAGCACTAGCAGCACTCTTTGATGTTCCTCCACCCCCTAGCGGTCCACGCCCGCAAAATCGCAAGAGAGCGTGGACGCACAAACGGGTCAGTAACGAAAAGATAAGGAATACAGGATGGGAGCCGCTCTATCCGTCCTTCGTTGATGCGGCAGAGGAGATTCAGTCCACGCTCCGGGTCTGACGGGGTGAGATCCTTACCATTCGCCGGGCCTGTTTAGCGCCAGCGGTACTTGCGAATTCCATCAGCGATCGCCCTTGCTGCAGTAGTCTGGAATGAGCTTGTCACGCACCGCGCACGCTCACTGGAATTACTGATGAACCCACACTCTACCAATACCGCGGGACACTTCGTCTGCACGAGGACCGCAAAGCGGGCAAAACGGACGCCCCTGTTTTTCATCCTGCACTTCCCAGCCAGCTCACGGTGGATTGAGGATGCCAGTTGTCTCCCGGCTGCTCCGGCGTAAAAAGTTTCCGCCCCCCGCACCCAAGTATTCCGGGTGGCGTTGAAGTGGATACTGACAAAGATTGCATTCCGGTATCGGTTTGCGATTGATGCGCGACGGGAGAGCGAAAGGAAGGAGTCACTTCTCCGGGTCATGACAACCCTGAATCCGTGCTGCTTGAGATAATACTCAAGCTTACTCGCGACCTTCATGTTCAGGGAGGACTCCCGGACGCCGGCCCGGTAGGCGCCCCAGTCTTTTCCTCCGTGCCCCGGATCGATTATGACGATCCTTCCCCTGCCAACAGTTGATCCCGTTGGCGTGGACTTGGTGACTGTCGTTGAGGACCCCGAAGAACTGGAACCGGGGATTCTGATTTTCTGTCCAATCTGAAGCTTCCGATGGTCCTTGATGCCATTATGCGACATCAGCCGAGAAACAGATGTCTTATATTTCAGGGAGAGCGCATAGAGAGTCTCTCCCTTACGGATGGTGTGGACACTGCCCCTAAGGACGGTGCCCGAGCACAAGAGCATCAGGGCCGCCACCACAATAAACCGAGCGTGGTGAGTGGGAAGCATGGGAACAGCTAGCCGAAAGCTTATTCACTATTTTTAATAAAGTCAAATAGTAAAGAGATACGTAGCAAAAGGCGGCCTGCCCTAAGGGGTCTCCTCGCTGTTTTGTTCCGCCTCTGCATCCAGCACCTCCTCTACGGCCTGACGCCTCTTTGCCGAGAGCACCGGCCGTACGAGGCCATAGATCAGGTAGGCAGAAAACCATACCGCTGGCAGGACCTGGAAAAATACAATCGTGGCGCCCACGAAAATCGTTCCTACCGCAAGGAGGGGGATGCTTGCTCTCGTGCTCCAGCCCACTTTCTTGAAACTCGGGTAACGGATATCGCTGATCATCAGGAAAGAGAGTCCCAGCATGGCTCCAGCCATCACCCAGTTCCATGCACCAAGCTCACGATCGTTATCGTGAAAATAAATTATAAGGAACGTCAGGGAGGCAATGAACCCGGCAGCCATCGGAATTGGAATGCCCCGAAAGGTCTTGAGGTCTTCCTCTGAACCCAGAATCGCCAGACAGTTGAAGCGTGCGAGACGAATCGCCCCGCAAAGGAGATAGATGAACGCAATAGCCCAACCAACACCGGGCTCCGCCCTCTGAAGACCTTCCGGCAACTCCAGATTCAAAAGCACCGCCTTGGAACAAAGCAACGCGGGCGCCATACCAAAGGACACGAGATCTGCCAGCGAATCGAACTCCCGCCCGAAGTCCGACTCCTGACCACCAAGTCGCGCTAGTCTGCCATCCAGCAGGTCAAAGAGACACGCCCCGAAAATCAACAGAAGAGACGTCTCATAATAGTGCTTGGCGTCTCCGAACTCGGGCATCTGCATGCCCTTGAAAATCGTGAGAACTGCAAAAAACCCACAGCACAGGTTTCCAGCAGTCATCAAGTTGGGCAGGAGGTAAATCCTCGGCTCCCGGTCATTCTCCATCGCGCAGCCATTATACGGAGATTTCTTTCAACACAAACACTGGAAATCGTCCCGGACTTCGCCATGCTTATTCCGTGGCCGGGGAAATAAAAATAAGCGCTTCCCAGCGGATGGAGGATCTCCTTGCGCTCCTTCCGGGCGCGCGGCGAACATTGTTCGCTGCCTATCATGTCGGAGGATGCCAGTCGTGCTCCTACCGGGATGACGAGACCCTCGCTGAAGTCTGCGCCCGCAACGACATTGCGGTAGAGGAAGCTATCGAGGCCCTTCTCGCCAGCCACCAGCGGGATCAAGCCCTGTTCATCAGCCCCGTGAGCCTGCAAGAGCGAATCAAGATCGACGAGAAATTTCTTCTCCTCGATATCCGGAGCAGGGAGGAGCACGACACCGTCCGTCTTGCCGGATCGATATTCCTCACTCAGGAACTGCAGAACGATCTCTTCGCAAAGCCTCCCGATGAAACCATTGTCCTTTACGACCACCGAGGCCGGGACGTACTCGATCGCTGTGCATGGTTTCACGGCCACGGCCTGAAGAACTCGCTCGCTCTTGAAGGAGGCATAGACAGATGGGCCCGGGAGGTGGATCCTTCCATCCAGCGCTACCGTCTGGAGCTGGAGTAGCTCTCACATTACCACTTGGATCCTCCACGAGATCCCCGACACTTGCATGATGAACCGTCGCACTTTCCTCGCCACCTCGGGCAGCACCGCAGCTTCCGTCAATACGCTTTCCGCAGTTGATTCACCCGGGAAGGCCTCGCCGGAGAACGCAATTTCCAGACCCCCGCACGCGGGTCCAAACCGGATCGGGGTGTCTTCCTATTCTTTCTGGGGATTTCGTCGCCAAGAATTGCGGTCACTTCATTCCAATCTGGAGCACGCTGCCCGGATGGGCTTCGACGGTCTTGAAATCCTCCAACGCCAGTTGGAGTCATACGACAACGCCACCCTCCAGAAAATTAAACGTCATGCCTTTGTTCTTGGTCTGGACCTCATGGGTTATTCCACTCATCAGGGCTTTCTTTCCCCGGACAAGGAGCGGCGAAAGCAAAACGTCGACCACACTATTGCATGCCTCGAGCAGGCCTACCGCCTCGGCATCCCTACCATGCGCGTAAACTCAGGCACCTGGGGCACCTCCAAGAACTTCGATGATCTCATGGCAAAGCGTGGCATTGAAGATCCTCTCCCGGGTTATACCGAGAAAGATGCCTACGAGTGGGTGATCGAGGCCTATGAGTCCCTTGTTCCAGAGGCCGCAAAACGGGGCGTGGTCATGGGTTTGGAGAACCATTGGGGCCTTGGGGTTACCCCGGAAGGCATCAACAGAGTTGTTGATGCGGTTAATTCAGAATGGCTCCAAGTCACGCTGGACACCGGTAATTTCCTTGAAGATCCCTACGAGAGACTGTCGCAACTGGCAGACCGGACGGTCCTGATGCAATGCAAAACCTACTTTGGCGGCGGACGCTGGTATACCCTCGATCTCGACTATGCCCGTATTGCCGGGATCATGAAGACCGCCGGCTTCAAGGGATATGTTTCCCTTGAGTTTGAGGGCAAGGAAGACCCTCTCACTGCCATCCCAAAGTCCCTCCGAGTCCTGCGTACTCATTTCGGCAAGGCCGCATGAGCAGTCGGAGCCGACTGAAGCCTACCAGCCTAGATAAACGAAAGCGCCCTGATCACCCGGACCGCGCGCCCCAGCCGTTCCGTTCTTCTCATCCGAAAAACTCCTGCCACGCTATCCCCATGAGAATACTTGCTGCCTCCAGTCTCATCTTCCTCGCTCCGATCACTGCCGCGGCGGAGCCACCCTGGAAAGACCTTTTTAACGGAAGAACCCTTGACGGATGGCATCCCGTTCCCGGGGGAAAGTGGGAAGTCATGGACGGAACCATTCTCGGAACCTCCCCACGCAGCGAACCTCGTCATGGGCTTCTCGTGACCAACAAGCGCTTCAAGAATTTCAGGGTCAGGGCAAGATTCAAGGTAAGCAGCGGAGATAGCGGTTTTTATTTCCGGGTCGACAAGACGAACACCCATGTGAGTGTCCGGGGCTTCCAAGCAGAAGTCGACAATTCCAAGGAGGTCGGAGGACTTTACGAAACCTCCATGCGGGCCTGGGTCCGAAAACCGGATCCAGAAGTGATCTCGAAATTGGTCACCCCAGGAGCCTGGACCGACCTCCTCGTCACGGCAATTGGAGATAACATCACTGTTTCGCTTAACGGAACCAGAGTAACGGAGTTGCTCAATGACGCCAAATGCCTCAAAGAAGGACACATTGCACTCCAGCTGCATGGTGGGCAGGACATGCGGGTCCAATTCAAAGACCTCGCAATTCAGGAACTGCCGTAAAGGGGGTCACCAGAATCCTCTGACGGACAGAAGGATCAGGATGACCACCAGCGACAGCGCGGTGATCCACCAATACCAGCGAACCCTGATAAGACCCCTGCGACCACGACCCCCGAACTCGCGGGCGACAAAGTCATCGTAGTCAAAGTCATCATCTGGGAGGTCCAATCCGTCGTGCTCCTCATCCTGTTCCCAACTCCGCCGCACTGGTGGCCGGGGGCGCTTTCGGCCTCGAGGTCGGGCTTTACTCCCCCGGGACTCTGCAGCCCTGGAACTTCTGGAACAGACCCGGCAGGGGCGTCCCACTCTTACCTCGTCCCCACAACTGGGGCAGATGTAAACCCCCCGGCTCATGGCACAGCCCGTTTCTGGCCCTGCCCGGGATCCACATGAATCCGCGGGTGGCAAGGCGTTTTCCCCTAGTAGCGGTAATGTTCTGGCTTGTACGGACCCTCCGGCGGAACGTCGATGTAATCTGCCTGCTCTTGTGTGAGGTCCGTCAACTTGCATCCGATCTTCTCGAGATGGAGTCGGGCGACCTCCTCATCCAGTTTCTTGGGGAGAACCTCAACCCCGGGTTTACGGCTTCCACGGGTCTGCCAGAGGTCAATCTGGGCGAGACATTGATTGGTGAAGCTGTTCGACATCACGAAACTTGGGTGCCCGGTCGCGCACCCGAGATTCACGAGTCGTCCCTCCGCGAGCATGTAAAGGGCGTTGCCCCCGGGAAAGGTGTATTTATCTACCTGCGGCTTGATATTGGTCCTTTCCACTCCCGACATTTCGTTCAGCTTGTCGACTTCGATCTCGTTGTCGAAATGGCCAATGTTGCAGACGATGGCTTGATCCTTCATCTTCTCCATGTGCTCCGTCCGGATAATCCTGAAATTGCCGGTCGTGGTTACGTAAATGTCCCCCCATCCGAGAGTGTCCTCCACAGTCAGGACACGGAATCCTTCCATCGCGGCCTGCAAGGCACAGATCGGATCCACTTCTGTCACCACCACCTGCGCTCCCTGAGCCTGCAGCGCCTGGGCACAGCCCTTCCCGACATCCCCATAGCCACAGACCACGGCCACTTTGCCGGAAATCATGACATCCGTCGCCCTCTTGATCCCGTCAATCAGGGACTCACGGCAGCCGTAAAGGTTGTCAAACTTTGATTTCGTCACCGAGTCATTCACATTGATTGCCGGGAACAGAAGTTTGCCATCCCGGTGCATCTGGTAGAGCCGATGCACGCCCGTGGTGGTTTCCTCCGAGACGCCCACAAGATCCTTGACCCACTCATGGAATACACCCGGCCGATCCAGCCTGATCTTCTTCAGGAGGTCCTTGATGACCTGCTCCTCCTCGTTACTGGATGCGCTGTCCACCCAGTCGCTTCCTTTCTCCATCTCATAGCCTTTGTGGATGAGAAGGGTCGAATCGCCTCCGTCATCCACAATGAGCTGCGGTCCCTTGCCATCCGGAAATTGAAGAGCCTGCCACGTGCACCACCAATACTCTTCGAGAGTCTCCCCCTTCCATGCGAAAACCGGTATTCCCTGCTCTGCGATCGCGGCCGCCGCATGGTCCTGGGTGGAAAAGATGTTGCATGAGCACCAGCGGACATCCGCCCCGATGTTTTTTAGTGCCTCGATCAGGACCGCAGTCTGGATCGTCATATGCAGCGAGCCCATCACCCTTACTCCGTCGAGGGGGCGCTCGGGTCCGTACTTCTCACTGACCGCCATCAGACCGGGCATCTCATATTCGGCGATTTCAATTTCTTTCCGGCCGAAATCGGCCAGACCTAGATCGGCGACCTTGTGGGGGAGGACCCGGGGTTGTTCTGCAGTTATACTCATGATGTTCTTTCGTTGGTTTTAAAGATTCTGTTTTCAGGCACTCACGGCCTTCCGCAGCTCGGAAACCCGGTTGGTTTCTTCCCACGGCAAGCCGGAATCCTCCCGCCCAAAGTGACCGTAGTTGGTTGTTGTCTGGTAGAATGGCCTCAGGAGATTAAGTTGATCAACGATGTCTGCGGGCTTGAAGGAAAATACTTCTTGGACTGCGCTCTCGATCTGCTCCTCATCTACTTCGTTGGAATCGAAAGTATTCACATTAATGCTCACTGGATGCGGATGCCCAATAGCGTAAGCCAGTTGCAATTCACACTCCCGGGCCAGTCCCGAGGCGACGATATTTTTGGCAACCCACCGACACATGTAAGCCGCCGAACGATCCACCTTTGAAGGGTCCTTGCCGGAAAAGGCGCCTCCGCCGTGCCGCCCCATGCCGCCGTAGGTGTCGACGATGATCTTCCGCCCTGTCAGGCCAGCATCTCCTTCAGGCCCCCCGATCTCAAAGCGCCCGGTGGGATTAATCAGTATCTCAGTGTCATCGGTGAGGAGCTCCCCCGGCAGAACCTTCTCGATCAGGTCGGCCCGGAGCAGACTCCTGATCTCCTGTGTCGTGATTTCCCGGGCATGCATGGTAGAGACAACTACTGCTGTAATCCGGTTTGGCCGGTTGTCAATATACTCAATACTCACCTGTGTCTTGGAGTCTGGCCGCAGCCACGTATGAACCCTGTCCTTGCGCAGACGGGTCATCTCTTGACCGAGCCTGTGGGCGTAGAGCACCGGCGCAGGCATCAACTCGGGAGTGTCATTGGTCGCATATCCAAACATGATTCCCTGGTCACCTGCTCCCTGTTCATCGGTTTCCTTCCCATCAGCTCCCGCCGCATCGACACCCTGCTTAATATCTTGGGACTGTTGCCCTAGCATGTTGATCAGGAAGGCGCCCTTTTCGAATTTGCAGGTGTAGGAATATTCGGTTCCTTCCGCATAGTCCGAATCATATCCAATCCCCTGCAAGGTGTCTTCGACCACTCGGCCATAATCAAAAACAGCACTGGTGGTGATCTCTCCCGCCAGTCCCACCACATTGTCTTTCACGAATGTTTCGCAGGCAACACGGCTCCCGGAATCCTGTTCGAGACAGGCATCAAGAACCGCATCCGAAACGGTATCACACACCTTGTCGGGATGACCTTCGGTTACCGACTCGGACGAAAATATGAATGAACGTGACATGAGGTTTCTTTTTTTTCGACTGGAATGTATCTACGGATCTTGATTTGTTGATACGAAGTAAGCTTGAGATCCCATGCCGTCAATTCTCAATTCGCTCAAATTACTAGCCGATCCAACCCGCCTTCGCTTGGTTCTCCTGCTCGCCGAGGAGTCGCTGAGTGTTGCAGAATTGCAGGAGATCCTGGGAATGGGCCAATCCCGGATCTCGACGCAGCTGGCCCAGCTGAAAAAGGCCTCTCTCGTTTCGGTCCAGCGCTCTGGAAAGAACAATATCTACTCGGCGCAGCCGGAAAAAGAACTACTGGATATTGCCCGACGGGCCGGGGCCGAACTTGAGGACCGGGACAGGGATCTCGCCTCCCTGCAACACGTCCTCCACAAGCGGAAGGACCGCACCCGGGCCTATTTTGACGAACTCGCTGGCAAATTTGGACGGCACTACGTTCCGGGAAGATCTTGGAAAGCACTGGCTGAGGGACTCCTCAAAGTCCTTGATTTCAAGGTCATTGCCGACCTCGGAGCAGGTGAGGGAACCCTCGCACAGCTCCTCGCACAGAAGGCTGAGCGGGTCATCGCCGTCGATCATTCGGAAAAGATGGTGGCTTACGGAACAAAAACCGCTGCCGAAAACGGTCTTGGGAACCTAGAATACCGTCTCGGAGACATCGAGTCGCCTCCAATCGAGGATGACTCGACTGACCTCGCCGTCCTCAGTCAGGCCCTCCATCATGCATCAAACCCTTCGCGGGCCCTCCGGCAAGTCTACCGGATCCTCCGGGGCGGAGGAAGGGTGATGATTATGGACCTCCTCCAACACTCGTTCGAACAGGCTCGCGAGCTCTACGCTGACACCCACCTCGGATTCGCAGAAGTGGAGATCGCAGGACTCCTTGAGGGAGCGGGTTTCAGGGAGATTGAAACTGTGATCGCTGACCGGGAAGAAGCACCTCCGGGATTTCAAACTCTTCTCGCGGTGGCCCGGAAGTAAGCCCGATCGACCGCCCCAAGGTTTAGGAGTGACGCCGCTTTCGGCTGCTGGCAGCGTGCACCACCTAATTCACCCATGAAGTCAACCGCCCTGACGTTTCGGATCTCCCTGCTGCTTCTCTGGTTCCTCTTTCTGGCTCTTCCCAGCCCCGGCGGTGACTGGCCCCACTGGCGAGGACCGCAGCGAAACGGTATCTCAGATGAAGTCCTTCCTGCTGAGGCCCTCCGGAACATAGGCGGGAAGGTGAGATGGAAAATCGAGGCAGGCACTGGTTTCGCTTCCTGCTCCGTGGTCGGAGACCGCCTCTTTACCACGGGGCACCGGGACGGGCAGGATACGCTTTTCTGTGTAAATACCGGGGACGGATCCACTCTCTGGAAGTATTCCTTTCCCTCAGACCTAGGTGACAAGTTTTATGAGGGTGGTCCCGGCGCCACCCCTTCGGTCAAGGACGGCCGAGTCTATCTGCTCTCCAAGTGGGGAGACCTGTTCTGCTTTCAGGCAACGAACGGGAAGATCCTCTGGAAGAAGCAGCTCCGGGATGAAGCCGAGGTCCGGGTTCCCACCTGGGGATTCAATGGTTCGCCGACTCTGGTCGGGGACACCATCTTCCTCAATGTCGGTAGCGCTGGCATGGCCCTGCGACAGTCGGATGGGAAGATCCTCTGGAAGTCCGATCGCGGTGACCCCGGATATTCCACCCCGCTACCGGTCGAGCTCGATTCAGGCCAGGGCCTCCTTCTCTCCAACGGCAAGGCCTACCTCGCAGTCGATCGCGAGACTGGAAGGAAGCTCTGGAGCCACCGCTGGATCACCCGCTACGGTGTCAACGCCGCCGATCCCATTATGAAAAATAGCCAGGTGTTTATCTCGTCGGGCTACAACAAGGGATGCGCCCTGCTGGAAACCAGGGGCGGAAAGGTGGAAACCCTCTGGAAGAACAAGAACCTGCGAAACCAGTTCAGCGGATCCCTCCTTGTGGGTGACTTCCTCTACGGAATCGATGGCGACTCCAACGAAAAAGCCAGCCTGAGATGCCTTGACTGGAAGACCGGTGCGGTAAAGTGGGATTTTGACCAGTGTGGATTCGGTTCGCTCGTGGCTGTCGGGAATCAACTCCTCGTCCTGGATCATGGCGGCACCCTCTGGGTTGCTCCGGCCTCGCCGGAGGGTTTCCAGCCATCCTCGAAAGGCAAAATACTCGATGGAAAATGCTGGACCGTTCCTGTCGTTGCCCATGGGAAACTCTACGCCCGCAATTCAGACGGAACTCTGGTTTGCGTGAGCTGGTAAATTGTATTGAATCGGGTGCTGACACAACCGCAGCCCATTCCATCCATGAATCGCAGAGCGTTCGTCAATACCGCTGCCGCAACCGGCATGGCAACTCAGGTTCCCCTGCTCGCCCGGCCGGGTAAGTCCGGAAAAAAATACCGCGCCGCCCTGATTGGATCCGGGTGGTGGGGTATGAACATCCTCAGGGAGGCCATGGCCTCGGGTACTATTCAGGTGGTCGCCCTGAATGACGTATCAGACGATGCCCTTGAGGTTGCCGCCGAGGAGGTTCAGGATCTCTCAGGCACACAACCAAAGACCTACAAGGATTATCGCGAACTCCTCGAGAAGGAAAAACCGGAGATCGTCATCATTTCCACCCCCGATCACTGGCATGCCCTGCAGACAATTGCAGCCGTGCAGGCGGACGCGCATGTGTTCGTGGAAAAACCCACCGGCCATACTATCAAGGAAAGCCGGGCCATGCTCAACGCGGCCACCCAATCCGGGAAAACCGTGCAAGTTGGCCTCCACCGAAGAATCGGGCCTCACCACGTCTCCGGAATGGACTTTCTCAGGAGTGGAAAAGTTGGGAAGGTCGGCATGGTGCGCATGTTCGTTGCCGGACGCGGAGGAAAGGAACAAGCTCGTCCCAACGAGGAGCCTCCGAAGGGAATGGATTGGGACATGTATTGTGGACCAGCACCTCTTCGTCCCTTCAACAGCCGAATCCACCCCGGTGGGTTCCGCCATTTCCTCGACTTCGCCAACGGTATTCTCGGAGACTGGGGGGTGCACTGGCTCGACCAGGTCCTCTGGTGGACCGAGGAAAAATTTCCCAAGCGCGTGTATTCCACGGGCGGGCGGCCCGTCCGGGGAGCGCCTGTCCTGAACGACTCTGAACAGACCACCGATGCCCCGGACACCCAGGTCGCGGTCTACGAGTTCGAATCCTTCACTGCCACCTGGGAACATCGCCGCTACGCGGAAAATCCCTCAGAAAAACATAAAATTGGATGCTACTTCTACGGGGAAAATGGGGTCTTCCACATGGGTTGGCGTGATGGATGGACTTACTACCCTGCCAACTCCCGGGACAAGGTGATCCACCAGGATTCACAGCTCCAGGAACCGGATGGACACAATCTCAAGCTACTCTGGCAGAATTTCATCGATGGGATCGAGAGCGGCAAGGAGACCGTCTGCGGGCTGGAATCCTCCCACCGTTCCTCGGTCTTGCCGATGCTTGGCATGATGTCACTGAAACTGGGACGTAGTATTCAGTGGGATGGTGCTACGGAGAAGGTCATCAACGACCCTGCCGCTAACAAGCTTCTCAAACGCGACTACCGCGGCCCCTGGGTCTATCCCGAAGTCTGATTTCAAGGCTGCAGTTGATCATGGACACCACCCCTGAGGAGATTTTTGCCGGAATAGGGGGACAGCCCAATAGCTGTACGCTCAGGGAATACTCCGCCTTCGCCCGCCGCGTGCAGCGCATTGAGTCCTGCCGACTGCTCGTGTTCGGGGTGGGCCGGGATTCAGCTGCGTGGCGCAGAGTGAACCACGGGAACCCCACCCTCTTTCTCGAGAACAACGAAGAGTGGATCCATCGTATCGGGGAGGAGATCGGCAAGGAGCATATCCTGAGCACAAGCTACCAGCAGCGCTTCGAGGAGTGGGAAAAGACGGGTTTTGCCGCCGACAAGGTCGCTCTACCCGCCCTAGAGAACGCTCCCTTCAACAAAGAGTGGGACTGTGTCTTCGTCGATGCTCCATGGGGGCCTACCTATGGACGACACCAGAGCACCTACGCCGCGAGCTGCGCTCTCAAGCCGGGAGGCTTCATTGCCCTCCACGACTGCGAGCGTGAGCGCGAACGGATTGTCTGCCGAGTACTTCTTGAGGAGAATGGTTTCCACCTGGTCGAGGAGGTCGAGCGGCTCCGGATCTACCAGGCCCCACGAGCGAGCACAGGCAGGGCCTCGTCCTAAGTTTCCGGTAGTGCGACGCTCAGACCTGGACTTTCGGATCCAGCGAACTGTTGTCTGATCAGTTTTCCTTCTCCGCCATGTGCTTCTTCAGCATCGCGAGGGACTTTTCGAGTCCTTTCTCAGCAGCACTCTCAAGTGCATTCAGCTCCTGATCACCCTGGGTAAAGCGAAGCATGGGATTTCCCCCATTTTCCAAACATACCTTAATCAGTTCGAGATAAACCTGATTGTGCAAATCCTCCCCGGGAATCTGACGCCAAATCGCCCAATGGAGTCCGGTAGATCCGTTTGGAGCCTTGAGATTGGGATCAACCTTTAGTTCGTTCAAAACAAAATCTAACATCTTCGGCTGTCTCCAGAACACGGCCTCGTGTGTCAACCCGAAGTTATTATTCATAAGAGTGACCTTGGCTCCTTTTGATACCAGCAGCTTAGCGGCATCCAGATGCGGAGTTCCGACAACCACACAAAGAGGGGTTTTCTTGAATCGGGATGGTTTGTTGACGTCAGCACCCTTCTCTATCAAAAACTGCATCATTTCGAGGTGACCGCCAGCGGCAGCATACGCTAGGGCGGTATAGGAGTTTACGGATGTTACGTCTGGATCGACCCCGTCGTTGACAAGCGACTTCACTTTTTTCAGATCGCCTGCCCGAGCGGCAATCAAAAGCGCTTCTTCCGGGTGATCAGTCCGGCGATAGACACCAGAATAAGTATGGCCAGCATCAGTAGACACACGAAGAGAACCCTGGTTCGGGACGAATTCTCCAACAAGCGGTTGGGCCAAACGGATTTTGCGCTGCAAATTCGCTCCGACGACAGGCAGCTGCTTGTCGGGATCTCCGGAAAGACCAGCAAAGTTAGCTGCCTGGTCTGGATCTGGATTGTTTACTACGGCTTTGTTATCAATGTAAAGAGACACTCCCCGCCCCTTCTCTGTTATGGCAACAAGATGATGCAACTTGCCATCTGCCACTTGGGCTTTGTTTTCGACTCCTCTTGCTCCGATAAACCCTAGGGATCCCTGCCGATTAGCCCGGTGGATCCGCCAGTCGGACCACCCACTATCCCCCAGCGACACCAAGGTCTGCCACGCCTTGTCGAACCCGCCTACGCTAAACCAGAGCGAAATTGTGATGCTTCCATCTTCTGGGGAATAGTCGGCGGGATTTCCCCCAAGAACCACATACTGGTCCTCGCCATTTAAATGCAACGCCTTTCCGAGCTGTCCGTTGGCAAACTGGGGGTCTCCATGGCCTTTCCCATGCCGCTCATTACCACTGGAGTCCCGCAAATCACCGTCGAAGGCCCAATAACCTGTAAGTCCTTCCGCCAGATCTCCGGATATTGCCGCAAGACCTTTGCTGCTGTTCCACAAGGCAGCAACCTCGGTCTCAGCGAGGGCACGGCTCCAGATCTGGAGATTGTCAATCTTTCCATTC
>CAXEFH010000057.1:0-15036 GCA_963989605.1 uncultured Roseibacillus sp.
TTTTCAAGCAGAAGACGGCATACGAGATTTCTGCCTGTCTCGTGGGCTCGGAGATGTGTATAAGAGACAGATCAAGGATATCAATTGCGCCCACGTAACTGGCATGAGGGTCCTCTTCAAACCACGCCGTGGGACCAGAGAGGTCCAAATTATCCTCTTCGACCAGGTTGAAGTTGAAATTGAGCTCACTCGCGAAAGGCTTCTCAGGGCGCTCATCCGTAATCAGAACGAATGCCGTGACGATCGCCAGCACGGGAACTACCAGCGCGAGAGCCCATAACACCATCCGTGGACCATGCTGGGCCACCTCCGCCTCACCCCATCCTGCATCAACAGGCTTGCCTGGCTTCTCCAACTTCTTAGCGGGCTCAAGACGGGGTAACTGCCCCTTCAGACCGACCGCACCTGATCCTTTCTCGGACGCCACGGCGTCGGGGATCTCACGCTTCTTGAGAAAAAGAGTTAATCGCGAGACTGCTCTTTTCGCCGAGCCACTCCGCTCCACCCGCATTCCCTTGGGAATACCTCTCGGAGGTTCATTTGGCGGGGAAGGATCATCAGCCATCAGCTCGGGGAGGAGCAAAAAGGATACGTAAGGAGAGCACAACTCCAATTCATTCTGCCGTGTCACCCGTCCGATCCATGATTACCTCATTTTCGGACGACTCACTCGCCCCTGAAAAAGGCGTCGGAAGTAATTCTCCTGCATACGCGCTGGAAAACCAGTTTGCAGCAAGAACCTTGTCGACCGCGAGGTAACGCTGTTCATCTTCCCCCATTTTCCAGCTCAGCCTTACCCTGACCCGACGGACATCCTCGGGATCGCGGTGCCAGAGCCGGGGCTCCCCCGGAAGTGATCCGCTGGCATCACGGTCTAGAATTTTGAGAAGTCGCTTGCCGCTGGCAGAGTCTTTCCTGACAACGACGGGGGGAGAATCCTGGCTCCACATCTCCTCAGCTTCTTCCCTGGGCTGAAAAAACTTCAGGACCATCACGGGTGCTCCTTCCTCAAGCCGCGTGGTGATAAGTTTCACAAAGAGTCTGAACTCTCCCGATTGATCGCTACCCTCGGCGCCGGAATAGAACAATGGCCAGGATTGGGGAGAATACCGTACGAGGGACTCCCAATCGATTTTCCATCTGTTGCTCTCCCGGACAAAGACTACCTCCCGCACATAGGATTCGTCCGCCGCATTGCGACCTGACTCACCTCCCGGCGCTCGCCGGGGAGGCTCTACCCGGAAGAGCATCTCAATCATGGGGTTGCTGTCAGGAACCGTGATCACGTTGGCACTCACTGGCATCACAATGCTTCCGGGGCTTACCCTCCACATGCCGCTACCACCGTAATGGCGCTGCATTTTCGGAGCAATATCTGCCGCATTGCTGACGAACTGGGCGCGACCAGCCCAGTTCGATTCATCCAAGTATTCCAGTAGGGTTCCCCTTACCGAAGGGAGCTCCCGCGCAAGGAACCGTTGGATTTCCTCCTCCATGGCAGCACCCACCCTCGCACTTCCTTTCTCTCCACCTGCAACCTCCGAATCCACTCTGTCTGTCCGCAGCTTCACTCCGATGACAATCAACATAACTACGGCAGTCCACCCTCCAAGGTGCACGAGAGGCCCGAAGTAAGGACTACTTCGCTTCTTCGTATTTCGCCTAGGTTTTATCTCACTTACAGAATCCTCAGAGTGCTCCGATGAGGTCGATACCTTGGATTCTCCCGCAGCAGTTGGATTCCTCGCGGCCGGATCGACAGGAGTAATCCGATCCTTCGAAGTCTCACGAGTAGCAATATCGCGCTGGACCATTTGTCCGTCGGCACGGGCTACCCGTTGGCCTTCCACACGAGGAGTGATGGCAACAGATCTGGCAAATTCATATCCACATTTTATGCAGACCCGCTCGACGCCAGGCTCCAACGCCACGAGTTTGCCACAAGTGGGACAGCGGAACAGCTCCATGGACGACTTAGACATGACTCGCGCGGAGAAGGCTATATGTCAAAAAGCACTGTCTCCATCACTTTTAGAAAGACCCGATCAACTCACAGAAACAGCCTTTGATTATGGACCATCCTCAAGCATCATCCAGTCAGAATTGAGGAAATCCACCAGTTCCAGCTGATTGGCACGGGCTTCATCAGGCCCCCTCCGAACCTTCACAGTCACCCGGCCCCTGGTGGAAGGGATCATTGGCAATGAGAAGTGGCCCCGAATCCTCTTGTTTGCCTCACTTCCACGCCGGGCGAAGGCCCAGATAAAATCGCCGGCATCACGATGATGAATCGCATAACACTGGAATTCGACCTCAGGGAATGCAGGGGGATAGAAAGTAGAGGGGGTGATAATCCCGCGCATTAATCTTGGATTCTTCCCCTTCAGGCTGCCCACCTCTGCCGGCAGCAACTCACTGTAACCTTCACTTGCCTCCCAGTCATATTTGAAACTCCCGTCAGCTTCTGGGCTGAAATACGCCAGCGATTCTACATAGTCTTTATCAAGGCCCATCAGGATCAAATATGGATGCCCCATCAAGACGGCCGCATGGAGCTCCAACTGGCTAACCGGATAATACCCACCGGTGGAAGGCTTCCGGACTTCCCATAACCTCTTTCTCTCCAGGGACTCCTTACCGCCACGCAGGAACTGCGCAGACTCTTGACCTTCTGCTGAATGCGCATCCCTGAGCACCTGCATGACCACAGGCATGAGCTCCGAGGACCGGACTACAAAATCAGCTATGGGAATCTCGCTGATATCACCCTTTATCTTCTCGCGTTGTGGCTCATCAGCACTGGAGGTCCTGACCGGATTATCGAAACTCTGCAAGAGGAAGATTCCGACAACAGCCGCACACAAACCCCCGGCCAGAACCCACCACAACGATCCCACATGACGACCCGTCCAGGCATCTTCTCCCGGAAATTCCCTCGGGGAAGGGACTCCCCCATCCATCTCAGGTGCTACCGGACGAACGCTCGCGGCCTGCCCCGTCTTCCCAGGTCCCGCTGCCCATTTCTCAACACCCGGATAAAGTTCACTCACCGATACCTGTGAGGCCATCGCCTCTCTCGGAGAAGCCCTCCCAGACCCAGATACGTCCAAATCCTCAAGTTCCTCCTCAAACAATGCCTTTTCATCGAGGGGTGCCTCACCCTTGAACGCTTTCTCCCGGACAATGGAATCGCGATCACTCTCGCGCCCTTCTGAATCCCATACCGGTAGTTTCCGCTGAAGTATCTCTTCACTTTCACTCTTCTCGGAACGAATCTTCCGACGATCGGGCTTCCGTGGGAGCGGATCAGGTTGTGACGGATTCTGAGCCACTTGGAGGCAGATTAGTAGGCAGGGAAGACCGGGCAACTTAAATCGAGGTCTCGCACTTTGCCCTATGCTTCCCCTATCGCCTTTTCCACGAGACGCGCCGCCAAGGTCTCGGTGGCGTGATCGAGGCGCTCTACTGCGCCCTTGAGCAGGTTTGCTTCACCAGCACTCAGGGCCTCCTCCACCGAAGTTTGTGCCACCCTGATCTCCTCTCGCTCACCTGAAGTCAGGACCGATCCGATTTGCGCGAGAGCATTATTAACCGCTGGAAGAAGCTCCTCTGCCTTCAGGCGAGCCTCCGTAAATATCCGGGCGTTCATATCCTCGAACGCGTGCTCAACACTTTCCTCAACCATTTGCTCAACAGCCTCCTCGTTGACATCCACCGCCGCACTTTCAATGCGCACGATTACATCTTCTCCTGTCCCTTCCACATCGCGGGCCAGGACCTCGAGAATCCCATTTTCATCAAGCGAAAGCTGCACTCCTACCCGCGCCTTCCCTCTGGGCGCGCTGCTGAAAGGGAGGTCAAATCTTCCCAGTTCCCAGTTGTCCCGGGCTAATTCTCTCTCCCCCTGCAGGACCCGGACTCGCATCGAATCCTGACCGTCCCTGGCGTTGGTAAACATTTCGCCCACCTTACAGGGAATTGTGGTGTTACGCGGGATCAGGACATTCATCAATCCCCCCAGCGTCTCGATCCCGAGACTGAGGGGAGTCACATCCAGCAGAAGTAGCTCCTGCCATGTTCCCGCAAGAATGCCTGCCTGTATTGATGCCCCCAGTGCCACCGCCTCGTCAGGGTGCTGGGAACAGTCCGGTTCCCGCTGAAAAACTGTTCTGGCAAGATCCTGTACTGCGGGGATCCGGCTACTTCCTCCCACCATTACCACCGCATCGAGTCCTTCGGGATCCATCCCCGCATCGACGAGAACCTCCCTGCAAATCCTTTCCATCCTTGAGAGGAGAGGCTCAATCCCGCTTTCAAGGTCGGCTCGCATGACGTCCACCTCAAGACTTCGTACTCCGTCGTAGAATGGTAGCCGGAAGACAGTGCATTCCTCGCGGGAAAGCTCACGCTTCACCCGCTCTGCCTCCCTGACCAGCCTGTCTAGATCGACCTCCGGGCCTTCCGGCCAGGCGCTGTCTAAGCCTCCCGCCGGCGTCACGAGCTCCAGAACAGCGGCATCGATGTCGTCACCTCCCAAACGAGTGTCCCCACCCCGTGGCTAGAACCTCAAAAACCCCGTCGCGCATCTCGAGAATCGAAATGTCAAAAGTTCCGCCCCCAAGATCGAATACGGCGACCCGGGCACTGTCTCCCAATCGATTCATTCCGTATGCCAGAGCCGCAGCGGTAGGCTCTGCCACCAGTCTGAGAATCTCTAATCCCGCCTCTTCTCCAGCGCGTTTGGTAGACTCCCGCTGAGCGTTGTTGAAATAGGCCGGAACGGTTATGACCGCTTTTCTGACTTCCCTTTCCAGCCTGTATTCCGCAATTCGCTTCAGCTCTCCAAGCAGCACCCGACTGACTTCCAACGGCGTTCGGGTCCCCTCCGCAGTCAGATAAGCCACTCCTCCATCAGAGTCCCGCGCTAATGGCAGACCGACCTCCGCATGCTCTCCGTAGCGAACTCCCATCTGACGCTTTGCACTCCGCACCAGACGGCCTCCGGGATCCTCTCTCAATGCGGCCCGACCGGCCTTCACTTCTCCGGGACCAAACCAGACAACGCTTGGTGTCAGCCGCTCCCCCGCCTCATCGGCCAGTAGAATGGGGAAGCCTGCCTCTACGATCCCCACGGCTGAATAGGTGGTCCCCAGATCAATCCCTATGACAGGCTCAGCCATGGATCGCAAATTGAACAGGCTTCCCTCGAATGCAAGCACACAAGGGACTTACCAGCACCCGGCTTGGGCCCAGGCCGCCCGTAGCTGGGCCTCCCATTTTTCGAGAAACGAGAGGCACCGGGCAGCTTCTACAGCCCTTTCCCTGCTCTCCTCAGGATCACCTTCATCAAGTTGCCTGAACCCAGACACGATCTCGGCAATGGAATTCTCAAGCTCCCCCCGCGCCTCGGCAACCTGTGGCTGGAGGGCTATCCCCTCAGCTTCCGCGACCGATCGCACCAATGTTGAGCGAGCTTCCCGGTGGCGCTCAGCGATCTCACCGGCGACTCGGAGCAATGTGCTGATCTTCTCAAAACGTTCCTCGACCGCTGGTGGCAGGCTACCATCCTCGACCACCGCAAAACCAGAGAGCTCCAGCCAGTGGCGCAATCGCCGCGAGGGACTCGCAAGGCACTTATGTGCCTCCGTGACAGCATCAAAGTCACTTGTGGTTCCTCCGGCATCCGGATGCGCCTCCTGGCAACGCTCGTCATAGTGCCTACGCAGCGTCTCCGAAGAGAAGTCGAGTTGCCTCTCCATTCCCAGAATCTCGAAATGGTCCACGATGGAAGGCATCAGGCCGCAAAGCTCTCTCCGCAGGAGCAGGTCACCACTGCATTGGGGTTACTGACCTTGAATCCCCCGTGCTGAAGGTCATTCGAAAAGTCCAGCTCACTCCCGCCTACAAAAAGAGCACTTTTCGGATCAATGACCACGTTCACACCATTCGATTCCACGAGGATATCCCGGTCGAGAGGGCCATCCACAAGGTCCATCTGATACTGGAGGCCACTGCAGCCTCCTCCAATCACCTTGATCCGAAGGGCCCCGCCCGGCCGACCCTGGCGCTCAAGCAGCGTTCTCAGCTGCCTTGAGGCTCCATCCTCGACTGCGATCAGTTTCTCTGTTCCTACGGTGATTCTTGGCTCCGCCATCGTCTGCGTATATCCGGCACATTAAAGCTATCCCGGCAACATCATAATAAAATTGCAGTCGAACTCGAAGCAGCCACAGATGAGTGTCAATGATGGCCCTCAGTCAAGGAGAGCACGCATATTACCGAAGAAGTCCGTCACATCATCATCGTCTGCGAGGGCGTTCATCTCCTCCGTGTAATCGCGCTCGAGAATCCATTCACCATCTAACTCCCCGAGAAAGGAGCTGGGATCACACCTCACCTTCTCCCCATACCTAATCCTGAGACTACAGTAACTGAGATAGAGCTGCTGCCGGGCCCTCGTAATCCCCACGTAGAGCAGGCGGCGCTCCTCATCCTGGGTCCCCTCCTCCTTACTTCGCCAGTGCGGCAGGACTCCCTCTTCCAACCCCACCAGAAAAACCACAGGGAACTCAAGCCCCTTGGACGCGTGCAGGGTGATCAGGGTCACTCCCGATTTCTTCTCCAGCTCCTCTTCCTCAGGTTCCGCATCAAGGGCGGCTTCATCAAGGAACTGCTGTATGGTCCTTCCCTTCCGGAGAGCATCTGCGAGTGCGGAACCCACTTCCGCCACCGCCTCTCTTCTTTGCTCACGTTCCTCGTCCGTGCGGCAAGAACGCATCAGCCACGCCGTATAATCGATCTCTCTCAGGAACTCGCTGAGTACCACCCCTGCCTGACCACCTGCCATGCGGGAGGAACAGGATTTAATCAGCCCTACGAAATCACGGATCGCCCCACTCCCTTTTCCAGAAAGCTGACTGGTGAATGAAGAATCGATCATGGCCT
The DNA here is from genome assembly GCA_963989605.1 of uncultured Roseibacillus sp. Lineage (GTDB taxonomy): Bacteria > Verrucomicrobiota > Verrucomicrobiia > Verrucomicrobiales > Akkermansiaceae > Roseibacillus_B. The sequence continues at coordinate 6,946 of CAXEFH010000057.1, forward strand.
CCCAGGTTCGCATCCCATGCGCCCGACAGTGTTCGAGCAACAGCATGGCGGTGTTAGCCCCGATCCCCCGGGGGGGCGTATTAAGAATCCGCAGAAGGGCAACGTCAGCCCGGGGATTGACCAGAACCTGAAGGTAGGCGAGCACGTCACGAACCTCCCGTCGGTCATAAAAGCTCTGCGCTCCCACGAGGCGATAGGGAATCTCCTCCTGCCGGAAGACCTGCTCGACTTTTCGAATATGGGTGTTGGTACGGAAGAGCACTGCAAAATCCTCCCAGCGACCATTGTCCTTCGTCCGGGCGCGCCGGATTTCCTTTGCCATCCAGAGAGCCTCCTCCTCGTCCCCGGGCAAGGTCATCAGGGTCACCTTCTCACCTCCCCTGATGGTTGCCCGCAGGGTTTTCTCATGCCTCGAAGGGCTGTTGCTGATCAGTTCATTCGCAACACTCAGGATGGCCTCCGTACTCCGGTAGTTGTTCTCAAGCCGAACGATCTTGGGACTGGGGAAAAAGTGTCCAAACTGCAGGATGTTGCTCACCTGGGCACCCCTCCAGCCATAGATACTCTGGTCGTCGTCTCCGACGACGCAGATATTGTGGGGTGGTCCGACCAGTTGCATCAGCAGGTCCATCTGTAGCCCATTGGTATCCTGAAACTCGTCCACCGTGACGTAGCGGTAACGGTCCCTCCAGAAATCGCGAGCCTCCGACTGCTCCCGGAGCACCTGCTCCGCAAGGACAAGCAGATCATCAAAGTCGAGCGCATTGCGTGCCCTCAACTCCCGCTGGTAACTCATCGCCACCGTGCGAACGAGATCATCCGGAATTTCCCCCAGAGACATACCCGCGTTCTTCTGCCGGGAAACTGCCGCGGTGATATCCCACGCATTGATCTTCTCCTTTGCTCCCCCATGCTGGACGATGAGCTGCTTGACCAGCCCGTCCCGGTCACTTCCGGCGGCAATGCTGAAATTGGTGTTGTAACCCAGCAGTCCCGCATGCACCCGCAGGATCCGCACACACAGAGAGTGAAAGGTACATACCGTCATTTCCTCAGCAGTCTCACGCCTGACTATTTCCCCAACCCTCTCCCGCATCTCGCAGGCCGCCTTGTTGGTGAAGGTCACCGCCAGGATATTACGGGGATCCACCCCTCTCTCGAGGAGGTTCGCAATGCGGAAGATCACCGGTCTTGTTTTACCCGTTCCCGCACCAGCGAGGATCAGAATCGGCCCCTCGGTGCTTTGCACGGCCTCGGCCTGCGCTTCATTCAACCCTGCCGCTCTCGCTCCCCCACCCATCTCGTCTGGGAAGACACCCTACGGAAGAGGTGCTCCCCGAAAAGCCGAATATTAGCAGAGGGCCGTAATTCTTCGGCCAGTAGTCTTCCCGCCCAATAATCCCAGATTCTTTCGCTCTACTTGCGCTACCCCTCCCTAAGAGCTAGACTAAGTCAAACAGCGAACTATTTTCCCCCGAATCATGTTTGAAAGTTATCAAAACCCTTACGTTGTGGCGGCCGCGCCCGAAGACGTGCGTGCCACCTTTATCCGCCGAACCTACGGGCACCTCGCCGGGGCAATCGGAGCCTTCATCCTGATCGAGTTCGCGCTCTTCCAGATCCCGGGGATCGAGAACAAGGTCATGGGAGCACTGGCCCAAAGCCCCTACAGCTGGCTGATCGTCCTCGGTGGCTTCATGCTCGTCTCCTGGTTGGCCAACAAGTGGGCCCTCACCTCCGCCAGCAAGGGGATGCAGTATGCAGGTCTCAGCCTCTACGTACTAGCCCAGGCCGTGATCTTCCTTCCCTTACTTCTCCTCGCAGCAAGTCCCCGGTTCCTCGGCGCCCCCGAAATCATCGGGCAGGCCGGGATCATTACCGGCACCATGTTTGCTGGGCTGACCCTTATCGCCTTCACTACAAAGAAGGACTTTTCCTTCCTGGGAGGCATCCTCAAGGTCGGATTCCTGGTCGCCTTTGGCATCATCGTCGCCTCCCTCTTCCTGGGCTTCAATCTCGGCCTCCTCTTCTCGGGTGCCATGGTCCTCCTCGCCTCCATCTCAATCCTCTACAGCACCAGTAACATCATCCACCATTACGGAACGGAGCAATACGTGGCGGCCTCTCTCGGCCTCTTTGCCAGCGTGGCCTTGCTCTTCTGGTATGTCCTGCGGATTATCATGATGATGCGCGGCAGCGATTAGGACCTCTCCATTTCACGGTCTGTTTAGAATGCCGGCGGGGTTTCCCGCCGGCGTTTTTTTATTCAAGCAAGCGATCATCGTCCCCCGGACGACACGAGAAAACTGAACGTATGACAACCCTATGACCCAGCTTCTCGGGCCCGCCGCGCCGCTCTGAATGAGCGAATCGCCATCACGGTGAAAAGCAGGCAGATGGCGGTCATGATGGCAATTAACACCGGCCCCGGACCGCTCAGCTCTCCCTTGATCGCACTCGGGATCAAGCGACCCAGTCCTGCGAGCGCCCCCAGAGCGGAAAACAGCACCGCAATATGCATCCCCGCCATGGTGCTTTTCAGGGCCACCAGACCTCCAAGCAGCATGGATGTTCCCACGAAGGCGGGAATCAAAGCAGTGAACGACTGCTTGTCGGCGCCAATGGCCTCCCACCCCAGATAACCCACAAGGCCCACCACGATGAGGGCCGCCGAACACAAGAAGCAAAGATTTCGCATGTCTGACCCTACTCTGCAACCGACTGGGGTCAAGACGGGCTCTGGCCTTCACCTAAGCCAGGTCCCCGTCAGCTTGGGCTGTGAATAAAGAGGTCTACGTCCTCCCACTGTGCGATGAGGGTCCGCGCCTCCTCTTCTGTGAGAACCGAACATGCCGTGGAAAGGGCATCGGCAAGCCAGGCCTCGGGAGCGGTGACTACCACGACCTTCCGGGCCTCCACACAATCCCCAGTGCGTGGATCAATAATGTGATTCCGGCGATCTCCTGTTCCAAAGTAAAGCCCGGCCCCCGAGGACACCGCGAGCGCGCGATCCCGCAAGGTCACCTCCTGCCCCTCCACACCACGCAGACCCACAATCCAATCCTCCCCCGACGGTTGGCTTCCGATCCCATAGAATTCACCAAGATTCACGAGGCAGTGCCTCGCTCCTCCGTCACGCAGGATCTTGGTCGCCCGGTCGGTGATCCATCCCTGCGAGAGACCGTTCAACGTCAGGGCCATTCCTTCCTGCCCGAAGCTCAATTCCTCCTCGCTGCACCGCACTTGCCGGAAATCCACCTTTTCCAACACCCGAGCCTGTATCTCAGGATCGAATGTTCCAGTGGTTTCAACCTCCCCACGCAACCAGGTCCAGTAGGGTTGAATCGTCGGATCAAAGGCTCCCCCCGAACGCTTGGCAACCAGCAGGGCCTTCTGCACGAGGTCCACAAGTTCCGGGGGAGGATCCTCAAGAAGTCCCGTGCGATTGAGACGGGAAAGGGGTGAGTCGGGAAGATAGAGCGAAAACAATTTCTCCAGCCTCTGCATCTCCAACTCGCAATCCCTGATCAGGGCCTCCGCGACTGAGGCAGGCAGGGCGTGCAGCGCCATGTCCACATCGGAGTTGAACAGGACCCCCCGCCAGTGAGTAACACTTTCAACTTCTCTTCGCTGGCATCCACTTCCCAGCAACGATGGTACACCCGTCGCAGCAAGAAGGGAAAGACTCCGTCGACGATTCATATCTCCCATTTATTTTCTCCTGAAAAGGAGGCGAATCCCAAGCACCGTGAGGACAAGAACCGCTACTCCGGTGAGATCGACGAAGAAACGGCCTACCTTGCCGAGAAGGCTTCCACTGTGCAAATCCGTGATCACCCGTGACCATGTAAATTCGGAGCCCTCGACCAGAACTTTTTCCAGAGAGCTACGCTCCTCGCGGCCCTCCCTGAGGGCGCTCCATACAACCTCAGCCCCTGAGGGTGCTGTCTCAAACTCAAAAAACCCTTCCCCGAGAACGTGCTGCCCCGCGTCCGTTTCGAGATGGATTTGATCGGAACCTGCGAGGCCGATTCTCAGTAGAGGAACGGACGGAAGCGACTCTTCGCCTAGTCGATCAAGGTAGAGTCCCTGCGCGTCATAGACGAAAATTTCATTTTCAGTCGCAATCACGAGTTCCCCGGGAAGCGCCACGGCCCCGACAAGAAGCCCACTTTCCTCGAGCAGCCTGTCATCGACAAAGATCTCGCCACTCCACCCGGCGACCAAGAAACGGCCCGCCTGTGTCACCTTGGGGATTCCCTGAGGGATCTGGTTGTAGCGCTTCAGGAGCCACGCTGAACTCACTTTCTTCTCCGTTAATCCAAGCCGTTCTCCATGCTGAAGAAGGAGCCCACTGACAACAAGCCAGAGGAGTGGCACCGCAAAAATAGCACCAAGATACCGATGCCACTGACGGTGCCATCTCCGAGGCCCCGCCCTTCGGCCCTTTCTTCTGGGCCGGTCTCCACTCATCCCGGCTTACTTGGGGCGAATCTGGTCGAGGTAGATAGCTACCCGTCCCATTTCCATCATGGCACGCGTGGAAAGAGTCGCTCCCGCTATGTTGTTGATGCGCCGGCTCAGTTTCCCACTCGACCCGAGACTCGCGCCTTTGAACTGATTGGTAAACGAGGTCCGCCTCACTTCCGCTCCAATGGACTCACGGTAAATCAACATTTTGACAAAATCGATCTCTCCTCCCTTGACCACAAACCCAGTGGTGATCGGACGTGTCTTCCCGATTTCGTCAAGAATGACTACCATCTTGCCCCCATGCGTCCAGTAGCGCACCCGGGCGGGCCGATACTCATGGCCCATCAGACGCTTGATCTTGCTCTGATGGGACGCAGTAAGGGTGAGATACTTGCTGGTTGGTATCTGTCCACCGCAGTTAGAACGAATGAAGTCTGAAGGTTTCTGGTAAATCGTGGTGCCAGCCTGCGTCGCGAGAGAGGCCACGAAAAGAAGAGTAACGGTAAGGAGGAAGTGGTGCATTTGACGCTATTGAGATTCAGTATCAGCAAACTATGGCAAGCTCCGGGACGCGCAAGGTTTAAGATCGCCTACCCGTTCGGTATCGGGGCTGCTGTACTCACCTTTTAAACCGACTCCAGTAAACTTAATCGCCGCCAACCCGTGAGGGATGGCGGCGATCAGAGTTATGAGTATGAAAACGCGTAGACGTCTACGCTGTGCTCAAAGATTAGAAGCTGTATCCAACCCCGAGGTTGAAGGACTCCTCACCGCCAGCGTCATTGTAGTCTGCCTTGAAGACAACCTGATCGATCGGCCAGTAGTTCACGCCGACAGTCACCACATCGGTCGTGCTGCCGGTGTAGTCCTGATATTCAGCATAGCGGGCAAATACACCCAGATTGTCGCTGATCTTGTAGGAGGGCTCAATGAAGTAACCCCACTGCTCGTCAGCACCAGCGGCCGCGGCAGCAGCGCCGCCGATATCCCAGCTGGATACAAGTCCCTTGATTTGGATAGCGCCAATGGTTGCATCCAGAGTTGCGCCAATGAGAGTAGCGTCCGCTCCCTCATCTCTTCCCTGGGTGATGTCTCCCTGATACTGGGCGAAACCAGCAACTTTGAAGCCGTTGCCGCTGTAAGTCACGCGACCGGTCACGGCTGCATCTTCTGCAGGTGCTTCAGCAACTTTCTTACGTCCGCTGCGGATCTTGTAGTTCTCAGGAACGGCGAGACCAGAGTGAACTGCGACATCCCAGCTGACTGACTCGGAGCTTCCGCTCAGACCAATACCAGCCTCCCACCAGGTGGTAGGAATGATGTTCTTCTCGACCGGGTTCCGCTCGACGCCGTAGAAGGTGTCTGGCTCGTGGGTCTCATTAAGAGTCCCGACGGGCAGAAGGAAGAGACCCGCCTTGAAGCTTGTGCCCCCGTTCATTGCAATGTCGATGTAGGCCTGCTCAAGCTCGACCTCACCGGGCTTGCCGTCTCCAGCAAGGGAGTGCTCAAGCTCAAACTCAGAGTACAAGACGATCTTGTCACTGAAGCGGTGGTTGATGAAGAGGACCCAACGATGATAATCGACCTCGTTTGCGTCGTCTTGATTCAGGTTCAGGTGCAACTCGCCGTAACCGCCAATTGTGACGTTATTGAACCAGTCGCTTCCGACGCTTCCGCTGTTGTACGCTGCGTCGAGGTCCTCGTCATCATTCGCAGCCACTTGCGCGGCAGACGCCAGAATTCCAAGGCCGAGGAGAAGGGGGCCGGTAGCCCGCCGGATGGTAGTAGCTGTCATTCTCTGTTTTTCGAGTTAGTTTCCTAAAAGGGTGTTTATATTTTTGGTTTCCTTAAAGGCGTTAAGATTTTTATCGAGAATGAGTCTCAACAACAACAACTTTCCCATTTCTCATGCCGATTTTTCAACAAAATGCTAATTTTCAGCCGTTTATGCCATTAACTTTCTTCATGTTAGAGGCCGCAACTGGTCGGAAATGGCCATGAACGAGGCCCTCAACCCACTTTTTGTTGTTCCTGCGTCACGCTCAACTCGTCTGCAGCCTGCTCTAACAAATCGCTCATGTCTCCTCTCGAGCCTTCTTTCGCTTTGCACGGAGGAAGTCGCCTTCCAAGCTCGCTGCATGCTCCGTCTGCTCATTTTCATCGTGTTCGCAAGCAAGCTCTGGGTCCCTGCGCATGCCCAGAATCCGTCTGCCCTCCGCCAAGGCGGATTCTTCAAGCCCTCCCAGGCGGTCCTCGAACTTCGGAGAATCTCCTCAAGGATCCCCGACCGCGATTCATGGACCAAACGCCGAGCGGAAGTGCGTGCCGGTATCCTCAAAGGTGCGGGACTTCACCCTTTCCCTGAGAAAACACCACTGAACCCACTCCGTCATTCGAAGCGCAACCACGAGGGCTACACTGTGGAAAACGTGGCGCTCGAAACCGCACCTGGTTTTTTCCTGTGCGGCAATCTCTATCTCCCTTCCGGGGAGCAGGAAAGCATTGCGGCGGTCCTCTGCCCTCACGGTCACGCCCGGGACCCCGCCTACGCAAAGGAGGGGAGGCTGCGACCGGAGATGCAATACCGGTGCGCAACCCTCGCTCGAATGGGTTCTGCGGTCTTTTCCTACGACATGATCGGCTATTCCGACTCCCGTAAACTGGGCTGGAATCATAACCATGGAAAACAGGTTCTCGGTCTGCAGTGCTGGAACAGCATACGGGCCCTCGACTTTATCCTTTCCTTACCGGGAGTAGATCCCACCCGGGTCGGAGTTACCGGTGCCTCGGGAGGAGGCACCCAGACCTTCCTTCTAACAGCCCTCGATGACAGGGTGACTGCCTCTGCGCCATGCGTCATGGTCTCCGCACATTTCTTCGGTGGATGCGCCTGCGAGAGCGGCGTCCCGATTCATGTACGTCCATCTCACATCACCAATAATACCGAAATTGCAGCGCTGTGCGCCCCTAGGCCGATGTTACTGATTTCGTGCGGGGGCGACTGGACCTCTCAAACGCCCGAGGTTGAATTCCCTTTCGTGCGACGCATCTATGGAATGTACGGCCAGAAAAAAATGGTCGAAAATGCCCACTTCCCGACGGAGGGTCACGACTACGGGTCTTCCAAGCGGCAGGCGATGTATCGCTTTTTCGAAAAGCACCTCAAGCTGGCGGGGGGAACCCGGTGGAGGACCAGGGACTCTTCGACAATGAACGAGGATACGGTCGTCCTCGAGTCCCATCAGGCTCTGCAGGTCTTCACGAAGAGCCACCCTCTTCCAAGGCATGCCCTCAAGCCAAACACCAAGGTGCCCCTCCACCAGTAATCTCCCCCCGGCTCACGGGGGCACGCTCGTCTATCCCGGAGCTATCTCTCTGCTCCCTCCTCTTCGGACTGGAGAATACTTGAGTGGGGCAGGATGCTCCTGGGAATGTTGGAAACAGGGCTGCAGTTGTAAATAGTCCCCTGTCGTCCCCCGAAAACCTGCTGAGCCAAATCCACGGCATTGACCACCCTTGCCAGCCCCTTCTCAAGTCCCGTCCATGCACCCCCAGTGACACTGTCTCTTATACACATCTGACGCTGCCGACGAATACAGAGGTGTAGATCTCGGTGGT
>CAXEFH010000058.1:0-14972 GCA_963989605.1 uncultured Roseibacillus sp.
TAATGATACGGCGACCACCGAGATCTACACCTCTCTATTCGTCGGCAGCGTCAGATGTGTATAAGAGACAGAAATGTTGGGATTCTTTGCAGATTCAAGAGCCACCCATTAGGTAAATTCCGTATCTATATAACAACAACCCCTGATCCTCTTCAGCATACGGGAATTGCGGCCGGGGAAGCCGGGCTGCCTGCCCGGATCGCAGAGGTGGTCGAGAAAGACGCATCCAGCCGAAGCGAGGTGGACCGGGTCCTCCTCAGGAACTGGGTCGCGGAGTCCGACGCAGAGTATCAACACAGACTCTGGGCCGCAAAGGGACCTTTTCCTGCGATTCCGGCTGACAAAAAAATGGAGGAGCTCAAAAAAGCCCTGGAATATGCTAAAATTCCAATTGAGGAGGATCCTCGGCTGGTTCGTTTTCGTAGAGATGTGGAGATGAGCGCGGGGCAACTCAAAAATCTCCGCCTCACCGCTGCTCAAGATCTCACTTGGGCATTGATTAATAACCCTGCTTTCCTGTTTAATCATTGAAATAGCCCAATTTGCGGGGGTTCATTCCTTCGCCCTACCCGACAAAATTATGTTTCGTATCAAAGGACCAAAAGGCCGTGATCTCTGTGATTCACATTTAGGATCAACCCGGCGTGACTTTCTCAGGGTCGGAGGTGCAGGCATGATGGGAATGACCCTGAATAATATCCTTGCCGCTCAGGATCAGTCAGCTGGGAGTCCACATGCTGGCAAGGACGGTTGGGGGAAGGCGAAGAGTGTCATTCTGATTTATCTGCAAGGCGGCCCCAGTCACCTTGATCTCTGGGACCCGAAGGAAAATGTTCCAGACAAGATCCGTTCATCGTTCAAGACGATTCCTACCCAGATCCCAGGAATTCATTTTACAGAGATTCTGCCAAAGCTGGCAAAGGTAAACGACAAGTTCACCACGATTCGGTCGATGAGCTACACGCCCAATGGATTGTTCAATCATACTGCGGCGATTTACCAGATCATGACGGGCTACACTACGGACAAGGTGAGTCCGTCGGGTCAGCTTGAGCCGCCATCGCCCAAGGATTTTCCTAACTTTGGTTCGAATATCATTCGGATCAAACCGACCGATGAACCGATGCTTCCATTCGTCATGCTTCCTCGCCCTCTGCAAGAGAGCAATGTCGTTGGAAAGGGTGGAACAGCAGGTTTTCTCGGCAAGGCCTACGATCCCTATTATCTCTATCCGCCCGGGGATGACATGAAGATGGACAAGATGGATGGGTTGAACGTGGAAGACCTGCAGCTTCGTCCGGAGGTTTTTTCAACTCGCTTGAGGAGACGAGCGAAGCTTCGGAAGACGATTGAGGATCAGATGCCTGCCCTTGATAAGGCGGTGGAGAAATTCAATCTGGATAATTATTATGATCAGGCCCTCAACCTGATTGTGTCCGGTAAAGCCCGCGAGGCGTTTGATCTTGAGATGGAGAGCGAGGATCTGCGGGACCGTTATGGCCGAAATACTTTCGGGCAGAGTTGCCTTTTGGCCCGTCGCCTGGTGGAGGCAGGAACTCGGGTTGTCGAGGTGGTGTGGCCGAAGGTGGCTAACTCGGATAACCATTCATGGGATCATCACAAGGATCTCAGCAAGCGGATGAAAAATCAGTCAGGTCCGATGCTGGATGGAGGCCTTGCTACTCTCTTTGATGATCTTGATGAGCGTGGAATGCTTGATGAGACTCTTGTGGTAGCAATTGGAGAATTCGGGAGAGCTCCGGAGAAGGGCGTCAGCACCTCGGGAAATGGAAATAGTGCGGACGGTCGGGATCACTGGCCCTACTGCTATACGTCTGTTATCGGAGGAGCTGGTATCAAGAGAGGATACGTCCACGGGCAGTCTGACAAGACCGGATCGGCTCCAATTGAGCTCCCTGTCCACCCAAGCGAAGTGCTGGCCACGATTTACCACAGCGTAGGTATTGAGCCCGAGACGATCGTCTACAATCATCTTAACCAGCCGCGTGAGCTGGTCAAAGCTCAGGCTGTTGACAAGCTTTTCGCGTAGGGGTTCGGCGAATTAGCCGCCAGTGATCCATGGATCTGCCATTATCGGGCGGTTCGAAGAATAGCTGCTGTCCAGGCTGGCTGATCAGGGACACGATTACGGAGTCGTGCCGCTGAAAACGGGAAGAGCCCGAGCTGCCTTCTGGAAAGCCTCCGCGACTGGCGAGTCATTCGGTTCGAGGAGAGCTATGGGTTGACCCTGATCGCAGCGCTGGCGCGTTTCCGGATCGATCGGAATCTCGGCCAGCAGAGGCAACCCCATCCGCTCCGCTTCCAGACGTCCGCCACCTTCGCCGAAAATGTGGTAGCGCTTTCCTTGGTCACATTCGAACCAGGACATATTTTCGATAATTCCCAGGATCCTGACGTTTACCTTTGCGAACATGCTGATTGCCTTTCGAGCGTCGATAAGAGCGACTTCCTGAGGGGTCGTCACCACAACAGCCCCATCCAGCGCCAGCGTTTGCACGATGGTCAATTGGATGTCTCCTGTTCCGGGGGGCAAGTCGAGAAGAAGCACGTCAAGTTCACCCCAGGCGACATCCTGAAGAAATTGCTGGGTATACCGAGTGGCAAGCGGTCCGCGCACAATTACGGGCGAACTGTCTCCAAGGATGAATCCCATCGACATCAACTTGATACCATGTGCCTCGATTGGAATAATCCGCTCTCTGGAGTCAGCCTTGGGTTGCTGGCTTGCAGCACCGAACATCAAGGCGATGGATGGGCCGTAAAGGTCACAATCGCAGAGACCGACCTTCAGTCCCTGCTTTGCGAGGGTTATGGCGAGGTTGGAAGAGACGGTGGACTTCCCGACTCCACCTTTACCAGAGGCCACTGCGATGATTTTCCTGACCCCGGGGATGGATTGCTTGCCAGCAACCCCTCCCGGCGTGTTCGGCGCTCCCGGGGGATCCTGCACATCAATGGCAATGTGAACCTTTTCCGCTCCTCCGGCAAGTTGGTCGAGTGCCTCATGGCAGTCCTTAAATATCTTTTCCGGGATCTTAGGATCCCGCGTCTGAACCTGAATCTCAACCTTGAGGAAGGCGTCCTGAATCGAGATAGATTTCACCAGTCCGAATGAAATGATGTCTCGAGAGAAGCCGGGGTAGCTGACTGAGGAAAGTGCAGCTCGGATTTCGTCTTCTGTCATGCGCGTGTCTATGGCCGGGCTTTGTGGGCAGTCTTTGGAGAGTTGTCAAACGTTCCGCGGTTCTTCGCAAAAAATGTTCAACCGGGAGCCGAGGTGGCGGATTGTCTGCTTCTCCCGTAGAGACTTGAGGTCCCGCAGCTTTGGGGTGGTCTTACATCCAGCCAGCCCTCGGAACCTGAAAGGTTCAAAAGCTACGTCTTAAGTGGCTCGGCAGGATATTAAGTTGCTCCCTGTATTTGGCAACGGTCCGCCGAGCGAGTTTGATGCCCTGTTCAGCAAGAATTTTCTGGATTGCTGAGTCTGACAAGGGCTTCTGTCGGTCCTCCTTCTCAATGATAGTTTGCAGCGCTTCACGCACTCCTTCGTTAGAGATGGCCTCTCCTCCTGCTGTGGTGTAGCCCGAGGCGAAGAACCGACGTAACTCGATTACACCGTGGGGTGTCCGTGCGTGCTTCCCTGCAACCGCGCGCGAAATGGTGGCAGCGTGGACTTGGATCGCCTCTGCGATTTCATTCATCGTTAAAGGCTTGAGGAAGCGAGGACCTCGTTCGAGGAATTCCTTCTGGCGGCTGATGATTTCCTCGGAAATGGCAAGAATAGTAGCCTGGCGCTGATCAAGCGCCTTAATAAGGGTGCGACCATCGCGTAATTGATTTCTGAGATAACTCCGGAGTTTACGGTCCGGACTGGTCGCCACGAGGTCCTTGTAAGTCGTGCTCAGCCTGAGTTTCGGAAGATACTCGTTGGTAAGAATGGCGGTCCAATCTCCTTCGGTATTCCTTTCGAAAGAAACATCGGGAACGATATAGGGGTTTCCCGAAGGATCAAATGAGGTTCCTGGTGATGGGTCAAGTTGCGCAATATGAACCGCGGCCTCCGCCACCTCTTCTATTTCAACACCAAGAGCGGTTGCTATTTTTGGGTAGTGCTTGCTGGCGAGGTCCCCAAGATGCCGTTCGACGATACGAAACTCGAGCGTTTTCAGACGGCCGGAGCGATGGAGTTGAACAAGAAGGGACTCCCGGAGGTCTTCAACCGCGATCCCAGGAGGGTCAAAGCTCTGAAGAGTCGTCTTAGCGCGTTCGAGTTGCTCTACGGATATGCCTAACCGCCGGCCGACCTCGGTGATTGGCTCATCAAAAAAGCCCCTCTCATCCATGTTGCCAATCAGGGCCATTGCTGCCGAGCGAATTTCCGGAGATGGGACAGACAGATTTAGCTGGCTCAAAAGATGTTGCTGCAGTGTTTCAGGAGCGACGATGGAGCTGTAAAGATGCTCCCTGCGTTCTTCATCTTCCTGGCTGGATCCGCTGGTGCGGCGTTCCATGATCGCAAGTTCACGAAGATCATCATCGGGAATCTCAATCTGAAGGTCGTCGTCGCCCTCACTCGAACCAAGTTCATCCAGAGAGACAGATGACAAGTCATGCTCTATCACCGGATTCGTCTCAATAAACTGCCTGAGGAGTTGTTGTAACTCGAGCGCATTGGCTTGTAAAACCTCGAGGCTCTGACGCATCTGTGGCGCCAGTGTCTGCGTCTGATTGAGGTTCTGATTGAGAGACGTTCCAGCCATTTCCACCTAGGGTTTACACCACTATTACAGGGATAGGCTTGGAGGCTAGGAAATAAAGCAGAAATCATGCCACCCTTGTTTAATTTCTGCGGAGGTCGCTGCCTCGTTGCCTGACTAGGCGGCCGAGAGAGGGTGTCCGGTTCTCGCAGATCGGCGCGGATTCGGTGGCTTAAAACGTTTACGCAGGAAACATTCTACCGAATCCGATTATGTTCAAGCTGATTAGGCTTGATAAGCTCCCGGACTCTCCATTGACTCTCCTATGGCGGATTTGACTCTGGGGTTGTCTTTCGATGACGTTCTTCTCGTGCCTCGCAGAAGTGAGGTTTTGCCCACGGAAGCGGCGCTAGGGACGGTGTTGACCTCCGATATCTCACTCAATATCCCTGTGATATCCGCTGCAATGGATACCGTTTCGGAAACGGATCTTGCTGTTGCCCTCGCCAGGGAAGGTGGCATCTCGGTGATTCACCGGGCTTGTTCGGTGGAGGAGGAATTCGACATGGTTTCCCGTGTTAAGCGATCCGAGAGCGCGGTGATTCAGCGACCGATGACTGTCAGGGAAGGGACCACTATCGCTGACCTCAAGGAGGTCATGGACAAGCAAGGTTTCTCCGGCTTCCCTGTCGTCGACGAGACCGAGGTCCTCGTTGGTATGGTCACTGGACGGGATATACGCCATTTTGCAGACGATAAGGCCAAAGTAGAGGATGTCATGACGAGGGGTGACAAGCTTGTGACTGGTTCCCCCGATACCACGCCAGAGGTCGCAAGAAGAATTCTCTACCAACATCGGATCGAGAAGTTGCCATTAGTAGATGGTGACGGAAGGCTGGTCGGGTTGATCACAGGTGGTGATATCGAAAAGCAGATCACCTTTGTCGATGCGGCCAAGGACCCGAACGGGCAGCTACGATGTGGCGCTGCAATCGGGGTGGGTGCGGACTGGAAAGATAGGGCGGAGGCAGTAGTCGAGGCTGGAGCAGACGCGCTTTTTATTGATGCAGCAACGGGTCATACTGCTCGAGTTCTTGAAGTAGTAGAGGAGTTGGCTGCGTTGTCAGATCGTCCGGTGGTAGCGGGAAACGTGGTTACCGAGCAGGGTGCCAGAGATCTTGTGTCGGCTGGTGCTCGTGCCATCAAGGTTGGTGTTGGTCCGGGGTCCATCTGCACCACTCGGGTGATCGCGGGAGTGGGAATGCCCCAATTTACTGCGATACAAAATGTGGCACCGTGGTGCAGGGAGAACGGCGTCTGCGTTATTGCTGACGGAGGAATCCGGTATTCAGGAGATGTCGTAAAGGCCCTTGCTGCCGGTGCGGATATCGTGATGCTGGGCTCGCTTCTGGCGGGAACTCGTGAGAGCCCGGGGCAGACAGTTCATTTCCAGGGCCGCCGTTTCAAGACCTACCGAGGAATGGGATCTCTGGGGGCGATGATGAAAGGTTCGGGGGATCGCTATGGGCAAGGTGCGAGCGGAAAACTGGTAGCTGAGGGTGTGGAAGGAAGAGTGCCTTACAAAGGCCCTCTTGCAGATGTCATTTACCAGTTGATGGGAGGAGTTCGTTCGGGCATGGGGTATGTCGGTGCGGAAAACTTAGAAGCCCTGCGATCGCAGAGTGAGTTTGTGAGAATTACGCCGGGAGGATTACGGGAGAGCCACACCCACGATATTGTCATCACTCAGGAGCCTACCAATTATCAGCCGATCAGCTGATCTTGAACGGAGTATCAGGTCGCCGCAGAACCATGGAAGAACTCAGGCACGTAGCAGTTGTTGATTTCGGATCACAGTACACTCAGTTAATCGTCAGAAGGGTGAGGGAACTTGGCTATTTCGCCATGCTTCACACCGTGGAGGAATTTGGAGAACTGGGGCAGCCTGGCGCGATAATCTTGTCGGGTGGTCCGAGGAGCACGGCAGAAGAGGATGCTCCAGACATAGATTTTGACCGTTTGCAGGAATATGGGGTCCCCGTCCTAGGCATCTGCTATGGGATGCAATTGCTCAATATCAAGTTTGGAGGAAGCGTTGAGCCAAGTGATCGTCGCGAATATGGTGCTGCAGACCTGATGCCGACGGCAAGTGAGGGGCTGTTCAAGGGGGTGTCCGGTAGATCTCAGGTCTGGATGAGCCATTCCGATACCGTTGGCGACCTGGCAGACAATTGTCGCGTCATAGCTCGTAACGAGCATGGGACGCCTGTCAGTCTGCAATGGGGCGCCGAATGCTTTGGAATCCAATTTCATCCGGAGGTAACTCATAGTCACGAGGGGCTCAAGGTTCTGGAGAATTTTCTCCAGACGGGTCGCGGGCTGCGGGAGTTTCGGATCGAGGATTTTAAGCAAACTCTGATCGACGACATACAACGACGAGTCGGAGATAAGCAGGTGGTCTGTGGAGTCAGTGGAGGAGTAGATAGTACGGTGCTGGCTGTCCTTTTGAAAGAAGCGGGCATTCGCATGCGGGCTATATTCGTTGATCATGGTCTGCTCCGGAAAGACGAAGGAAAGGAAGTCCGGGAAAATTTTAAGCGTATGGGGGTGGACATCGAAACAGTCGAGGCCTCCGACGAGTTTCTCGGGGCCTTAGCCGGAATCACCGATCCTGAGTCAAAGCGGGAAATCATAGGAAATCTGTTCATAAAGGTCTTCTGGGACTCCGTGGGTGAGGCAGATATTCTGGCTCAGGGAACTTTGTATCCCGATGTTATTGAGAGCGCGTCAAACGCGAGAACCAAAGCGTCGAAAATCAAGACTCACCACAACCGCGTTGACAAGATTCTCGAGTTGCAGGAGCAGGGAAAGGTTCTCGAGCCACTTGCAGAGCTCTTCAAGGACGAGGTCCGGGAATTAGGTCTTTCACTTGGCATTCAACCGGACATTGTCAACCGCCATCCATTTCCCGGTCCAGGGCTGGCAGTGCGCTGTCCAGGAGAGGTGACGGCTGAGCGGATTCGGATAATCCAGGAATGCGACGCGATCTTTATTTCCTCCCTGCGGACCAACGGCTGGTATGACAGGGTATGGCAGGCGTATGCCGCACTTATACCGGTGAAAACTGTTGGAGTGAAGGGAGATGAGCGGAGTTATGAATACGCGGTGAGTCTGCGTGCAGTCCGAAGTGAAGATGCGATGACGGCGGATTGGGTTGAATTGCCCCATCAGATCCTGAGGGATTCGAGTAACCAGATCCTGAATACCGTGCACGGTGTCAATCGGGTGCTCTATGACGTATCCACGAAGCCTCCAGCGAGTATTGAATGGGAGTAGGAACTCTGGCTGCAGGCAGGGTCCGGACTAAGGCGCTCTTTCGTGGAAGTGACTAATCTTGGGGATCTGAAGGGCCGGAATCTGGGATTACCTCGACAGGAATTGGGCCAAGCGCTTTTCCAGCCGCTAGAGTCATGTGAGGGAAGGGGATTTCGATATTTTCGGCATCAAAGCGCTCCTTGAGTTCCCTCGGAAGCGTGTTTCGTAGCGTGCCATATTCTTCCTTGATACACCATGCCCCCAAAAGGAAATTGAGAGAGGAGTCGCCAAATCCGGTAAAAATGATCAGGGGTTCAGGTTCATCAAGGCACTGTATATTTGCTTCGGCAACCTCCTGCATCACCTTTAGGACGTGTCCGATGTTTTCGTCGTAGGCAACCCCGACATCAAGATTGAACCTGCGGATCGGATGTCTCGTGACATTGATGACCTTGGTCTTAACGAGCGTCTCATTCGGTATCCTTACTGAGCGGTTATCGAATGTTCGCAGGGTGAGGGAGAGGAGACCAATGGTGTCGACGGTTCCGGCAATTCCATCAACCTCGATCACGTCGCCAATTTCGAATGGTCTTTCCCCAATCATGAAAAAACCGCTGATGATATTCGACAGGGAAGTCTGGGCTGCGAAACCGATCGCGATTCCAGCAACGCCAGCCGCACCCAGAATTGCCCCCAGGTTGAGGCCCATCTGGTTGAGCGCGAGGATGAACGCAAAGGCGTATACGATATAGCGGATGAGCTTTTTGAGAACCATTGTCCCTTGTCGGCCCAGCCTTTCGCCAAAGATCGCGAGAGCAATTTTGCTCAAGGCCGGGACCGCTATCAAGCCGCCGATGATGATGATTAAAGCGCCAAGAATCTTCCACTGCAGAAGAGTCGCAAGGAAATCCTCAAAACCCTTAGGCGGTGCGGCAAGGTGGAGATTAGTCACAGGAAAAATTTAATGTATAACTTCGATGACGGAAGCGAAGGCGCGACGCAAGGTGGAGCGGCGAGCTTTACCAGCCCGAGCTGGAGCTACCTCCAAAGCGGTGTCGGCTGGAGGGACGGGAGTCGCTTCATAGGTGATGTCGTTACCTTCCTCGTCATCTTCCGTAATTCGAATGCTGCACCCATTCGCCCAGAGACGCTCTTCGTGAGCAAAAATAGAAAAGTGGCCCAGATCGAGAAACAACCGTTCAAATTCGAATGGATCCTGAGTATCGTTGCGAAGGTTTACGGTGAGGATGATGTCGTGATCGAGCCAGTCACCTGATTCAAAGCGACGTCGCGCTCGTGTCTTCAGAGAGTAGCAGGCTTCACCTGCCGAGCGGTCACCATGCCAGGTCTTGCTGAGGGCCTCAGAGGAAATAGTTGTGAGTTTACGTAGAGAGCCTCCACATTCACCGTGAATTTCCAGATCCATTGGGATTCCGATGTAAAATAATGCCTCTCCACCAGGGGCGATGGTAAGAGAGGTATTTGGTTTGGCTATGACCGGCAGACTGGGAAGGGCGGGCAAGAGGCGAATACGGGTGTCTTCATCGTGGCAGTCCCAGCGTTGCCATGAGAGACCTTCCGGGAGATCTTTCTGCTCTCCCTCTCCGTCGATGACCAGGTGCTCCTCGGTTTGAGAAGTAGCTACACGCCACTCGTCGTATCCCCTCAGGAGAATCATGGACACCGGGCCGAAGCTTGAGCGGAACCACCGGTTGTCATCCACGGTTCTCTCGGCCCACGATGTTATCACATTGGCACGATGAGAATCGCGGAGGACATGTCAAGCGAGTGGGTAGAGCGAATGGGCCAGGATTGTGAATAAATTGTGAGTAGGTATAAAAATGTCAACTCGGGGTTATAAGACACTGAGAAGATACGATGTAGAGGCAGATATCCGGCCAAGAAGTCCTCCTTGCGGTGACCAGCAGCGACTGCTTAGCGTTGACGGTTCCTTCTAGCGCATCTAGGTATCTTCGAACCGATGAACCTTACGAAAACTGCTTACGGCACATGGAGTGGCGGGCGCTACATGCACTTCGGGGAGGCTCTTGAGGAGGATCGTTATATAAGATGTATCCAGTTGGCCTACGAGCGAGGCGTCAGAACCTTTGTGACCGCGGATGTTTATGGTCAGGGAGAAGCAGATACGGTGCTTGGAAGGGCTCTGGCAGATTACCCTCGGGAGTCCTATTGTCTTGTAGGTACGATCGGCCACGACTTTTACGAGGGAACCCGGGCCGGTTCGGGAGGGTTTCCTCGCTTCACGGACCCTGAACTCCGAGGGCCTGCTCGATATGAGGAGTTCCTTCAAATGGCGTGTGGCACATCGCTAGCAAATTGCGGGACCGACCATTTTGACCTCCTGATGTTGCATAATCCAGACGAGACGGGATATACCAGCGAAGATGTATGGAAGGCAATGGTGGCCCTGAAGGAAGAGGGGATGACCACGCGTCTGGGCGTGGCGCCGGGTCCCGCAAATGGATTCACCCTTGATTTGATTCATTGTTTCGAGCAGTTCGGCGAAGTGATCGACTGGGCCATGATCATTCTCAATCCGCTGGAACCATGGCCCGGGCATTTTGTTCTTCCGGTCGCAGAGGAATTCGAGGTGGAAATACTGACCCGCGTGGTTGATTACGGAGGGCTTTTTCATGGGGATATGAAACCTGGACATGAGTTCAAGCCCGGGGACCACCGAGCCTACCGGCCTAAGGGGTGGGTTGAAGCGGGACATGAGCGCATCGAGAGGATGCAAGACGTTATTGATAGTTATCAAATGCCCCTCCTCCAGTTCGCGTGCCTGTGGAACCTCTCGCAGGTTCCTGTCAAGAGCGTGGTGCCGACCTTCATTCAGGAAGCCGGAGAATCCGCCCGTAGCATAGAGGCCAAGATCGAGGAATTCGGGAGTCTGCCGGATACTAAGTTCACTACAGAAGAGGTCAGGAAAATCATGGAGGCGGGGGATAATACCGGGTGTATGAAACTGAAAGGTGCAAGCCTTCGTCATGAGGCTAGTGAGCGTCCAGACGAATGGCCCATGCGACCAGAATTGTTGGAGCTTGCGGGGCGCCATGGGCTGGGAACGGAATGGTAATCCCCTGTCATTCCCTGAGGGAGTAGAGATAGCCTCATGAAGTGTCCCCGGTGCGTTCAGAGAGTTCACAAGATGGCCAGAGAGTGCCCTCATTGTGCTTTCAGCATTGTGGACGTAGACCGCGTTTTTGGTGAAGATGATGTGAGGTTGCGAACCTTGACTGATGCTGCGGGAGTCCTGCGCAGGAAAGAGCGTGTTGCTCTTCGCCGCAGGCTTCACCAGTTCCAGAAGAATTTTCCACAGCTTTTCTTTGGAGTCTATTTTGGAAGTTTCGAAGAAACTCCCAGTCTTCGCCAGTTTGGGTTCTGGTTATTGAACCGTGGTGCTTTTGAGGATGTTGATGTTTCCAGACCGAATGAGGGTGGAATACTTCTGAGTGTCGACGTTGGGGGTAAGTGCGCAGGAATTACAACGGGCTATGCGCTTGCGCCTTTCTTGACAGAGGATGCTATTTTCTCATCCTTGGCAGTGGCACACCCTCAATTTCTGGAAGGGCAGTGGCTGAGGGCCGTTGAAATAATCATAGGTAGGATGACTAGGCTCTTGGCCAAGCAGGCACGCCGAGCCGGCCGCGATGCTGATGAGCTGAAAAGAGGTCGGGAGAATAAGGGAGGGCTTGGTGTGGGATTGAGAGGCCTGCGAGAACACCATCAGGGAGGACAGAAAAGGACAGGAGCATGAGATTGCAGGCATGTGTTTTCCTCGCGGTCTTGTTGATGAGTCATTTGCTCAGTGCGCAGGGCATAGCGCCGTCCGCGGACGCTCTGCCCGATAGCGACCGCGCTGCGTCACCTGCTGTGGATCGGGCGTCTCGGTTGCCTGAGCTTCCGGCTTGGAGTCCCAGTGACTACGAGGGAGTAAAGAATGGAGAGATCGTGCCAGGAGAGAGTTTCTTTGGCCTGTCTACCGTTGATCCTGAATCTACGATTGAGCCTCTGGTTGTGGATTTACCAGAAGATGTGGAACCGCAAACAGTGCCGGAAGAGGATACAGTAGTTTCAGCTGAGATAATGGCTGACTATTTCCTGCCAGGCAAGGAGGGGCGTCCGGTTAAGTCCACCTTCCTCGTTGATCCCCAGAATTTACTTTCGCGGCAGGAGTTTCGGGATCGGGCGAGTTTCCTGAATTACCATTCGGATGAATCAGGAATAGATATTGTGGTATATCTTTTTGACGCCCAACAAGAACTCCCGGAAAATTATGATATTGATAAGGTCCTGGAGGATGAGCTCAAGGCTCATGAGCCGGTTGCTCTTGTCTACTATCATTTGGGTGCTCCCGAGCGGGCCGAGCTGAGGATGAGTGCTGAGATAAGAGCGGTGATCTCACAGGACGAGCAGGACCGTGCGCTCCGGGCCGCTATAACCGAAGCATTCGAGAAGACAGATGAGGCTCTTCAGGTAGATGGGTTTCTGATCGAGTTGTCAACCCGGCTCTATTGGATAGAAAGGGAGCTGGAGATTGCGGGCACACAGGATCAGTCAGCAGAGGTGCCATTAGCGGAAGATGCAGTTTTGCCGGAGAATGGTGATCCGGAGGATAGTTCGCAGGTGTTCGCGCTGTCATTTTTGCTGTCTCTGGGCTGCGTGACCATTTGTACGGGGGGATGGTTGGTGTGGAGCCGGATTGCCAGGCGAAAGAAGTATTACTTCCCAGAGGTAGATGAAGATCGGGTCTTTGGGGCGCCTCATGCTGGGGGGGTGGGAGCGGTAGTTTCCTTTCGTGATCCGCAGCAGCCGCCCTCAAGACAACGAAATCAAGAGGTGAGTGGGACCTCTATCGGATCCTTGAACCGGTAAACAAGGCCTGATGGCAATGAACTGGGAAGGGGCTTACCGCGAGGGAGATACTCCGTGGAATATTGGAGAGCCCGCGCCCCCCCTGATGTCTCTTTTAGAAACCGTGGATGTGAGCCATGCAAATCAAGCCACCGTATTGGTGCCGGGATGTGGGTTGGGGCATGATGCAGATGCATGGCGGCGAGCAGGCTATAAGGTCACCGGTCTGGATATTTCGTCTACTGCTCTTAACCTTGCAGAGAAGCTTTATGGGAATGCCATCAGATGGGTTAAATCTGATTTCTTGGAGGAACAGGATGTTCTGGAGGACCGAGTTGATATTATTTTCGAACATACCTGCTTTTGTGCGATCGATCCGGAAAAGAGGGGTGCCTATGTGCAGTCAGCGAGGAAGTGGCTCGTTCCGGGAGGCTTGTTCATTGGAATTTTTTTTACAGATCCACCTCCTCGAGATGATGGGGAGTCCGGCCCTCCATTTGGAAGCGATCTCAAGGACTTGCGCTCAATCTTCGGGGCTTCTTTCAAGATTCGAAGGGAGCTGTCACCCGATCGTAGTCACCCTGATCGATTAGGCCGTGAGGTGATAATTGAGATGGTCAGAACCCCCTGATCATCAGTGAATCGGCTTGGGTGGGATTGTGCTTGCCATTAGGGGTCCGTTCGTAAGATCACCTTCATGATCCTCCTTGTGGGGATTGGGCAGCCCAACAGGCGTTGGCCACAGGTTAGGGGGTTTCCTGGGCCAGTTTCGCGCCTTTGGGTTGTCTTTTTTCGGCTTGGTCGTTGAAGTAAGAAAAGGTCGAGCCTAGATTACTTCTGCCAGCATGAAACATCATTGCCGCTTTGGTTTCAGTATATCTCCCGTTACCATTCGAGTGATGTGTCTCCTATGCCTCCTCACAGGGGCTCAGGCGGACGAGAGGGATCGGCAGTATTTTAACAGGAAGGAGGCGCCGGAAAATCTTCGTGATCTGGAGAATATTCAGGAGGCGCTCCAGAAAACCCTCCCTCGGGCACGGGCTGCCACAGTATCAATCGATCTCGGAGGAGGCTCGGGGAGTGGGGTTCTTGTTTCGGAAAAAGGACTGGTCCTGACCGCTGCTCATGTGAGCGCCGGTGTCGGGAAGAAAATGACGGTCATAATGGAAGACGGGACCAGGTACAAGGCGGTATCTCTTGGATTGGTGGCTTCGACTGACGCAGCGATGGTCCAGATTGAGGAGGATGGCGTTTTCCCTTATGTGGAACTGGACCGCGGTGATACAGCCTCACTTGGAGACTGGGTGTATGCCCTCGGCCATTCTGGAGGGTTTGAGAAGGAGAGGGGGGTAGGTGTCCGTATTGGACGGCTTGTGCGGATGGCAGATCAAACCATTAACTCTGATTGCAATTTGATCGGAGGTGATTCTGGAGGGCCGCTTTTCGATATGAAAGGCCGATTGATCGGGATTCACAGCAGGGTCGGCGCAAGCCTTGAACAGAATATGCATGTCCCTCTCCGGGAATTCCTGAACCACTGGGACGGGATGCTTGATAAACAGTTCATAGGAAAAGGTCCGTTCGCTCAGGAGGCCGTTGCGTTCATGGGAGTGGCTACAGAGGATCATGAGGAGGGCGGTGTCATAATTAAGACGGTGGGCGAAGGCACGCCGGCGGCGGAAGCTGGTTTGCAGGACGGAGACATCGTCGTGGAGTTAAATGGAAATGAGCTTCAAGATGCAGAGCAGTTTTCTGCAATGCTTCGAGATTTTAAGCCCGGTGAGAAAGTGAAGCTCAAGATCATGAGAGATGATGAAGAAAAGGAAACAACTGCATATCATGAAGCAGGTCATGCAATCGTTACTCTTAATGAAAAAGCAGCATATCCTATTCACAAAGCAACAATAATTCCAAGAGGAAGAGCTTTAGGAATGGTTATGAATTTGCCAGAAAGAGATAAACATGGTTATTCAATAAAATATCTTAAAGCTAGAATGGCTGTATGTTTTGGTGGAAGAGTTGCAGAGGAAATAATTTTTGGAAAAGATGATATATCAACAGGAG
>CAXEFH010000059.1:0-14816 GCA_963989605.1 uncultured Roseibacillus sp.
CCCCCCCCCCCCCCCCCCCCCCCCCCCTTTTTTTTTTAATGATACGGCGACCACCGAGATCTCCACCTCTCTATTCGGCGGCAGCGTCAGATGTGTATAAGAGACAGTACCTGTGGTGTCGGCACTCCCGAAGTATGCCAGCAGCCACGCCTCCCGAAGAGAAAGCGCGTTTCCGGTGGCCCGGATGTCATCAAGGAAGATTCCTCCGGCTTCTGCTACTGGATTCGCGCTTCCTCCGATGACCCGGAAGATGATCTGGGTAACCGAAGCGGCACTGCCAGCATAGGGCAGTTCGCTGGTAGTGGTATCGGGGGCCGGATTTGCTCCGAGGGGATACCTTTCGATCTGTACACAGTATCCGGTGCTGGTGAGAAGGATTCTTACGTTGGACATCCGATCCTCGTTATAATTTCCGCTGTTATTGAAATCTTCTACGTTGCCGATCGGGGTTAAGGTTCCATCACTGGCAACGTGAAAGAGTTGCTCGTGGTTGGCACCGGTGTTGTTTGCATCGACGAAAAGTTCAAAGGATTTGTTGCCCGCGGCATCAAGGCCCACGATCGTTGAGCTCTTTATGGCTGTGCCGCCCTGGGTCCGTCTGGTGGCGAGATCAAAAGAAACTACCCCGGTATTGGAGCCCGTGAGATCAATTCCACCAAGGAGCCTTGCCGCGACGTCTGTGGTAGTAGCTGGTCGGTCAAGGCGAAGAGCGAAGTCTGCGCCGTCACCTTTCACATCGGCGCCGGTCTCCAGGAAGACGCCTGGATCGTTTCCTTGGTTGTCTGCGGTGAAGATGTTGGTCCAGCTGCCCACTGAGGTTCCAAGATTCGCAGCGAAAGGCGCGTCTCCATTGAGCAGAGTTCCGCCGGGAGTTGCGGCGGCATCAATGCCCTCGAAATCGGCATTGAAGACAACCACTGCTGATCCGTCTTCAATGGTCGCGGTCGCGGATGCGCCGGCAACATCAACGGATCCGATGCTCACATCAGAAATGGTTATGGTCAGTGCTTCGTCACCCTCCTGGACGGCGTCATCAAGAGCCACGAGGCTCAGGGTGGCTGCGGTCTGCCCGGCAGGAATGATGATCTGACCGGAGGGGTTGCAGTAGTCCTCGGGGCCGGCGTCCCCACTGGCAGTGATGTTCACGGTAACCGCCGTACTGGATGCAGTCGTGGCGCTGACGGTGAAGTCTGCGGCGGACCCTTCTACTGTATTACCAGCTGGAGTAGCGATGGTAAGAACGGGAGCGTCGTCTGAGTCCGCAATTGCGACCGTAGCGAAGGCATTTGCTCCGATCACGGTATCACCACTGACAGCGTCGATTGTAATCGTCACATTTTCGCTGCCCTCGTAGAGATCGTCCGCAATGGTGGACAGGATGAGGTCAAGTTCTGAAGTGCCGCTAAGCAGGGTTACAGAAGCACTTCCGGTGAAATCGCTCCCGTCCTCGGCTGTTCCGGAGTAGCTAAGGTCTGCCACCACGTCTTCGGTCAGCGCGAGACTGGAGGTGAACAGGAAGGAGGCATTTGATCCTTCAGTGACGCTGGCCTGTCCGGCCGCGATATTGATCTGGGCGTTGGTGTTGGTTCCGTTGACCGTGACAGTGACGGTGGTCTCAGCGTTCAGGCTGGTGTCCAGACTGTAGGTGAAGCTGTCGACGGCGCTCAGACCGACTCCGAGGGTATCGAAAGCTTCATTGGCATCGTAGGTAAGAGTGCCATCGGTGGCAAGGGCCACAGTTGCCCCGGAGGGCAGGGTCACAATCGTAGTCCCCGGGATGAGGTTGGTTTCCCCGGCCAGAGCGGCGATGTTGGCAACCTGTGCTGCGGCGGGCGCCCCAAAGATGGCATCCAGATTGCCAGTGACCTGGGCAGAGCTCAGAGCAGTGTTGTAGACTCGCAGGATGGAGATTTCTCCATCGAAGCGATCATTGGCCTCATTGAAGTCGGGAATATCGGTGGTCCCAAAGGCCCCGAGGAAGGGAGCGATGTTCACATCTCCGCCGGTTGTCCCCTGTGAGCGTCCAAGTCCTTCATCGTCGGATCCAGACCAGTCGAGGATGTTTCCGGGTTGTCCATTCACGATGTTGAGTGCGCTCTCGGAGTCAACAAGCACACCATTGACGTAGAGCGACAGGACGTCGGTAGCGATGTCGAAGGAGCCCAGCACATGAACGTAGTCTCCGCCGGCTATTGCGTTGGCGGGGATGGTGGCGATGGCCTGAGCGACCTGAGTGCCGTTCCCGATGGTCAGAATCAGCTGGTCATCGATCAAAATCAACGAAGTACCAGTGCCGTTTCCACCGGAGCCCCAGATGGGCTCTGCTCCGACGTGGTCATCCGGTCTGATGAGAGCTTCCACGGAGAAGGGAGAGGTGCTGAAGTTGCCGCCGTAGAGATGGTTAGCGGCACCTGTCTGGTCGGTGTCTCCCAGAAGACCACCGCTTCCGGTCCCTGAGAGGTCGTAGGCATGGGTGATGCCGGGAGGTGAGTTCTCCAGGGGGGTGAGTAGAATCGATCCCGACCCGGCATTCTCCATGGTAACAGAATTGCCCGAAATAGTGTTGCTGTTGTTCCAGCTGCCACTGGTGTTTGCAGCCGCTGAGTCACTCGCATTGAGGTCAAAGGGTGCTCCGGCGGTTGAGGTTCCAAGGGCACCGCCGACGTTGTCGTTGGCGAGCGCCGCGATAACCGCGGTGCTGGATCCGGTCGCATCGACGGTTGCAAAATCAGGGCTTGCTCCCGTCTCACCGAAGGTCGTGAAGGTAATCGAAGCCGAGGAAGTAGCCGTGCCATCGGTGACCTCGTAGGCGATGGTTTCGGCTGCACTGGCCCCGACTGCGAGGGAGGTGAGGGAAGCAGAAGTGGAGGGGTCGTATGTGAACGATCCGTCAGCATTGACGATGAGGGTTGCACCCTCGGGAGTGACCACAGTTCCGGGAACTCCCCCAGCCACAGAACTGACCGAGAGGGCATCGCCAGAGTCCGTATCAGAGTCGTTGCTCAGCAGGCTTCCACTGGAAATAAGTGTTGCTCCGCTGGAAGGGGCCTCGTTGGTTGTGACTGGGGCGTCATTCAGTCCCGCGACAGTGATGGTCACCGTTGCGGTTGTCTGCTGGTTGAAGATGTCGGTGACCGTATAGGTGAACGTGTCGTCAATCTGCTCGCCGTCATCGAGTCCCTGCAGGGCTGTGGACTCGGACGGATCGTAGGTGTATACTCCGGCTGCCGTGACCGTAACCTCTGCTCCGTTGGCGCTGGAAGTATCGAAGTTGGTGACGGAAAGGGAGCTGCCAGTGTCATTGTCCAGCAGGGAGGCTCCCGTATTTGAGACCGAGCTATCTTCGTCTGTGGAGCCCGCATCGGCAGTAAGCGCGGTCTGCGCACCGACGTTGATCGTAAAGGAGCCAGAGGCTGCACCGCCACCCGAGTCTGTCACCGTGAAGTCGAATCCCCCGGACGCTGCGTTAGTGCCGGCGTCAAAGGTGACCAGCTCCGCGTTGATATCGGCCTGCGTGAAGGTGTCGCCTGCGCCAAGGGCGGCGCCGCTGAGAACAAGGGTTCCGACCGCTGGTGCGGTGTCCACGGTGTAAGTCAGGGCAGAGGCCGCATCACTGACATGCAGGCTCCGGAGGTTGGCTTCCGTGATCAGAGTCCCGGTTGAATTCACCACTGCATTCAGAGGGATGTTGATTTCCAGGGTTGGACCCGTCGGGGCCGAGGAGATGCTACCAATGTTCAGGGCCTGAAGACCGATTGAATTTGCGCTCAGGGAATTGTTCAGTCCGAACTGGGCCGTGCTTGTCTGCACCGCGTCACCAGCACTCAGCGGGAGGACCGCTCCCGCCCAGTCACCGGAATCCCGGGCACGGTCACCGCCATTACCGGCAGTGCGGTCTCGGTTGTAGGCTCCCCCGTTACCATAGGAAATCTTGCCCGCGGCGCCTCCATCAGGAATCGTCTGGAATCCCTGACGCGTGATGGTTCTGGCCTCTCCCGGAGGCGTGTCGTAGTTGTCGAGGAAGTGGGACGCGAGGAAAAGGTAATCTCCGTCTTTGTTCACGGTCACCTTGGTGGCGTCTTCGGCAGCGTTGTAGCTGAAAGAGGCGTTTGAAACGGGAGAGACATCCGAGAGGTCAAGTGCGGTCTCGGTATTGCCTTGGGGAAAGTTGATTTCCTGCGAGGGGCCTGAGAGGCGGATTACTTCCCCGTAGGCAGGGAGCTTGAGGATGGTCAGGCCGGTGAGGGCGGCTTCAAGTGCCACCGCCGTGTTTGTTGTTGCGGGGTTGTTGTCCCGCAGGACTTCAACGTTCAGGACACTGTTGTCCGCACTTGTCTGAATGATAGTGCCGATGGAGCTGGCCCCTGTTACCATGAGGCCACCGAGACCGTCCCCGGATGCGGAGTAACGAATGTAGACAACTGTGGAGGAGTCCTCAACGGCTTCTCCGTTGAGGGAAAGTCGCTGGGTGATGGCCTGCCGGTGGCGGTTACCACCACTGATTCGAAACCCGGTGTTGGCAAAGACGAGGTAGCGCCCCTCCTCGTCAAGCGTGATATCGCTGCTGCCACTGGTATGAGTGAAACCAGCATCGATTTCGTCCTGCACGTCGTAACTGACTGCGGAGGGCCCTGCGGAGGTATTGCTCATCAGGTTGGGCGAATTAGCGCTGGCGCTCAGGCGCAGGTAGCTGAGGCTGTCATCAAGCTTGATGAGCTGAAGGTCAGCATCCTGCTGGGCGATGGTCAGCTGGGCGTTGTTATCCGTGCGCTGTGACTGAAAACCGACGGTGTCCCCCTGGGCAGCTTCAACGATAGCCCCTCCCCGGACAAAATTGTTGTTGCTCGAGCCGTCGCGCGAGTAGCTCGAGGCCGCACCGTAGGAAATGGGCGACCCGTTGATAACGATCTTGTTGTCGAGGCCTGCCCTGCTGGCTGCTCCGGGATTGGTGTTGAGATAGCGGGTGCCGTAGATGACGAGGTGGTGACCGGCAGTCAGGTTGACAGCGTTCCCGCTGCCCGCTGGGAGCTCGAAACTGTCAGCCGTATCGTCGACGGTCGTGGTGTCGAAAGTGTGAATGACGCTATTTCCCAGCCCGGGGGCGAGACTGGCTCCAGTAGCGCGGGTATACACAGCTCGGTCACCCGGGGTGCCGGAGGCCGCCAACTGAGCGATAGAGGGTGAGCTTGCGAAAAGAAGTACGGCGGCGGCATGGGTCGCAATGACCCAGGGGGGCAAGGTTTTCATTTGTGGGGAGGAGTCGGTGTGTTGGGCTGGATCCCCGATATTCGCTGGAGCCAGTTCCTTCCAAGTGTCAGAGAACAATTCTCTCCATTTCATCCGTGGGGTCAAGGGTTCTCGAGGCTGCCAGAAGGGATTTTGTAATGCTTTTGTAATCCAGGATTCGTCTGAGCTGGAAGGGTTTACAAGGGGGCTTTCAAGGGGGCGTTTTCATCAAAAATGCCTTTTTCGTAGGGTATACGGAAGTAACCGGTCACTCGAGGAGATCGTAGCGAAAGCCGATGTGGGGGCCCGTGACTCGTTGGAATGGACCGACTTATTCCCGGCGAGGCGGGCTTCGAGGGCGTGAACCCCCTCTCCCAGAGCATTCTAGGGCCGTTCAGGGGCTTCTCTTGAGGCGGTCCCCAGCTCGCGAATCTTGAGGTTGCGGAAGCCGCATTCGCTGCCGTGATCGGTGAGCATCAGGCGGCCGGTGAGCTTCTCCCCAAACCTCGCTACTTTCTTGAACTTGCTGGAGGCCACGTTGGAAAGGACGTTCTCACTGCCGCAGGTGTATTCGAGAACTTTCGTGCCATTCAGCCAATGTGTTACCTTGTTGGCCTCGACCCTGATGCGGGAGGAATTGACGTCGGGGAAGAACGCCACCGGGGGAGGATCGAGTGGTGCCAGCACCGCATAGAATCCTGCTGTGGATCCCTTTCCGGGCTTCTCCTCTGACTTCGCCAGCATCTGATACTCATGACCCAGGTTGCCCCGGGCTTCATCGACGAAGTATTTGATTCCGTTGTTGCCCCCGGGCTTCATCCGCCATTCCCACGAAAATTCAAAGTCTGAGAACTCTTCCCGGGAGACAAGGTTGCCTGGCTTCTGACCTGCTTTTTTAATCAACCATCCTTGCGATACTTCCCATCCCGCAGCGGGGGCGGTGTCCTTTCCAAAGCTGCGCCACGAGGTCACTGATGTTCCATCGAAGAGAAGACGCCACCCGGCGGCTTTGTCCTGCGGGCTCAGGGTATTAGGACCCCGCTGCCCGGCATGTGCCAGTGGTCCAGTGCTGAGCAGGAGAGCGAAAAGCGGAACGGAGGGATGGAGCTTGAGGAAATCTATGTTCACCGGATCTTAGAGAAAGGGTCGGGATCGTGGCCCCGGAATGGGAGCGGTCCAAGAACATATTGCCTCCCTAGCGGAGTTCGACGCGCAAGCGGGCGAATCTCGTGGAGGTCTGGTCGGAGGTGGGCGTGGTGAAACGGTAGAGGGTGGTTCCGTCCGCATGATTTTCCCGGGAAATCAGATTTTCCGGAGGGGCCAGAGTCCAGTTCCGAAGATCGGGGGAATATTCCAATGACACTATTGCGTCGTCCGCAGCGCTGCGGGTGCGGAAGGAGATCGTGGCAGGAATCTCTTCGGGGGCGAATTGGAGATCCGGATTTTCCGTAAGTGCATAATCAAGAATTGATTGTGTTCCTTCTCCTGCAAACCGAATTGCGTCCGAGGAGCCCGGATTTCCCCCGGCAAGCGTACTGGAGCGCCAGCGGAGTGGATTGGCAGGTGAATCCGAGGGGTTAACGAGGATCAGGCTTTGCCCGGTCTGGTCCGGGGCCTCTGGCCACGGATGCGAATCGCGGTAGCGGAAATCGAGGATCGTGGTGCCGTCGCGGCCCACCAGAGTGATGCGCTCACCTCCATTGGAGAGGCGTGTCCCGTTGGCGAAGGATCCGGCGATCGGGAGATCGAGTCCGTAAGCGATCTCGAAGGCAGTGATATTCTCGACCACGAGAATGCGTTCTCCCGGAGAGAGGAGAGTGATCTCGGGGAACGTGAAATCAATACCTCTGCTGAAGGAGATTCCGGTGAGATCCAAAATCTCACCCGAGATGTTGATCAGCTCGAGGAATTCGGTGGGAGCGTCTGCGAGCGGATGGTAATGCAGCTCGCTGATCGCTATTTGGCCGGAGGTGGCAGGAGCGCCGACCGTGAAGACGGCGCTGGTCAGCGCCGACCATGTCCCATTTCGAAGTGCCCGGGCCTGCACGCGGGTGCTTTCCTCAAGGGTGAGGGGGATCCCGTCGTAGAGCCGTGCGGAGGGAGAGAGCCCCACGGGTATGGTTCCGGTGGCTGCCACCAGCTCGGGAACGAAGAGGAGATCATTGCTGTCCGGTTGCTGGTTCAGGCAGTGGACCGCAAGAACGTTGGTTCCAAGTCGAAGCCGGTCGATGGAATTGGCGAGATTGAAGCTGCTGAATTCAATCGCTGATCCATCCGGATGACCAGCAGCGGCCCGGGAATCCCATGAAGGGTTGGCCGGTCGATTCGCGGAAGTAACCTCCCTGCCGTTCAGATAGGCGATAAATCCGTCGTCGTATCGCGCGCGCAGGGTGAGAGACGTGATGGCATCCAGCTGGGCCTGGTCCCGGATTTCAAATTCCCATCGGGTGTAGGCGGACGCGCTGCGGGGATGCATGCTCCTGACATCGATCCCAAAGAGGCCCTCGAAGCCGGTGTCCAGTTCGAAACCGATTCCGCTTGCTCCGCGGAGCCAGTTGCGGTCGTCGAACTCTGTCTCCGTCCATGTCCGGGCGAGAGAGTCATCCAAGGGGATGAGAGCACGACTGGGTGATCCCTCGGGCAGCAGGAGGAAGTCCGATCCCGCAGTGGCAGGACGCCGGGGATCACTGCCATCGAGAGTGTAGTAGATTGTTCCCCCCGTGTCTGCGTTGATTGTGACCTGCGACTGGCGGGCAAAGAGGCCGCCATGGGGAGTAAAGTCCGGTGCTTCGACCAAGGGATAGAGTCCACGGTCTTTCAGCTGCGATATCAGGGTCTCCGTACGCTGGGGGAAGAACTCGCTTTGCATGGTGTCATACATCTGCTGCCAGAAGGTTTCCCGGCGAGCTGGAGGAAAGCGATGCCGGTCACCCCAGCGGATGGCTTCCACGATGAGCGGCTCATAAATCTCATCCGCACGGGCGTCCCACAGGCGGGCGGCGCCCTCGGGCGTGAAAGTTCCACCGTTAAAACAGTGCAAGCGGACCCGGTCAGCGAAGCGCAGGCGGTATTCCTCGTTGGCGGTCAGCTTCTGGTGAACGCTCGATGGGAAATTAGGTGTGTTCTCGATGGTGGCATTGTTGGTGCTGGAGTTGGTGCCCTGGGTCGCGTTGCGGTCCGTCCGCTCAGAGTCCCATGCGAAAAGCATCCACTTGGCCTCCCTTTCCCTGCGCCGGGCCGCTCGCCAGTTTGACTGATCCCAGTCGGTGTTGCCGGAGTAGAAATTGGTGATGAAGTAGTCAATCCAGGTATCGGGATCGATAAAGATGAGCGCGTTTGCATAATTCCTCGGGTTGCTGAGATCCCGGCGGGTCACGGCGAGCGTGCGGTTCCAAGCGCTCAGGTCACCGTCGATTACTTCAAGGACACTGGCACTACCGGCATCCTTGATCGCATCCCAGTCCTCTTCTCCGCCTCCAAAGTTCTCCGCTAGCATGTCATCCTCGAAACGCTCAAAGATGTGATACATGCCCCAATAGAGGCCGTTGAGATAGAGATGGGCATAAATCTGATGCTGGAAGGGTTGGCCGGTGGCCCGTTGAGCGTCCCGGTGCCACTGGTCACGGATATACTGGGCCCGCTCCACGACGCCGGGGTTCAGCCAGGAGTCTCCATTGCCTCCACGGAGAATAAGGGAGTTGAACTCGGTGACCTCGGAGTCGGGGAACAGGGGAAATCTCAGCTTGGTCGGGCCATACTCGGAGCGGAAGACTGCCCGGAGGTTGTGCTTGCCCCGATTCGCGGAACGACTCGCTCGTCCCACGGCCCGGATTCCTCCGTTCAACTGTGTCTGAGCCCCATCAGGGAAATCGAAAAACTCGTAGGAGCATCGCTTTTCCCATTGGTCACCCCGCTGGTCAGTGTTGGCGTAAAAACCCGTCTCCCCGTCAAAGAGGTCATCGACATTCATGACCACCGAGATGGAGGGAAGCGACCTCAGGGAAGCGATGATCTCCTGCTCGGAGTAGGCAGTACCGATCAGGTCCGGGTCCATTTCGTAATCGGTCGTCCGGTCACCCCAGGTCGAGGGAAAGCCCTCGGGTGCCCTACTCTGGTTCAGCACGCTGGCGGGAAAGATGTACGTGTGGGTGTCGATATTTGTCGGAACGAGTCCGAGCTTGAGTGCCACCGCCCGCACGGTAGCAGTGCGACTGATAGTGAACGGGCCGTCATAGAGGATGCCGTTACTTGCGGAAGGTTCGCTTCCATCGAGAGTGTAAAAAATGGAAGCGCCCTCAGTTTCGCTGCTGATGGTGAGGTCGAAAGGTTCCTCATAGAACCCACGGTTGGGCGCGAATTTCGTATCCGACACGAAAGCCTCGGCATCCGGCTCTCCGGTGTTTTCAGCCCCAGGGGTCGGGGTAAGAAAGTAGCCGGCTGAGCGTTGCCCGAGATCGATACCTTCAAGGCGGACATCGATCAGAAAGTCACGATCGCTGGCGCTGAGGTTGGTTCCGTGAAGCGCAAGGATGTTATCGCTGGGACGCAGGGAGGGCAGCGCCCTTGCAGCATTAAATTCAATGGCGCTCACGGCCTCGACATTCGTTCTTTCCGTCCGTGCGGTGGCGTTCCAGGATGCTCCGGCTGTTATGTTATCGTTCACGACTTCCTCGCCGTTGATGAAGGCGCGAATACCATCGTCGTAGCGCAGAAGCAGGCGCAGGCTCGCGAGCGAGTAACCCTCGGGAAGATCAAAGCGGGCGCGGGCAAAGAGCGACGATCCTCTGTTAATCATCTCGCTCTCCACGTTGGTGTTCAGGAAGCGGCCGAATCCAATCGAACTGGAGGGTCGAAACCTGCCTGTCGCCAATCTCATGATCGCGTCCGGGGCAAGAGCGACCTCGTAGAGGGCAACATCTGCGAGCTTACCCGAAAAGTAGAAGGGAGCTCTCTCGACCCGCCGCCCTATTGCCACCCGGGTGGCATTCAGGCTGGAAATGTCGGTGTCGACAGGAACATCTGCTACCGCGCTGGTAGTTTCTTGAACTCCATCGATATAGAAGCGAAGATCCGTGAGACTGGGAGTAGGGTCCTCGTCGAAAACTACGGCGACATGGTGCCATTGGTTGTCGGCGATGTTGGAGGACCCCACAGCGCTCCCTCCGCCCACGTCGCATCGGATTGCACCCAGAGTCCCGCTGACCGGATTGCTATTCAGGCGGAGATGAAATTTTCCCGAGGGAGCATCCCGGTTTCCCCACGAGATAATTCCGTGGTTTGAGGTGTCCTCGGACCTGATCCAGAACACAATGGAGCGGGAGGAGGATCCGCCGATACCGGGAAGGGTGGTCTGGAGGTAACTGGATATGCCGTCAAAGCTCAGGGAGGACTCCGGGCCCCCAGCAACCGGTGGGGCGTCCAGATTCCATTGTGATGACTCGCCCTGCACGCCAACCAGACTGGCAGGAAAGCTCCCGCTGGTATCGCGGGCCACGCTTCCAAAGCCGTCATCGAGAGGCCAGTGGTGTTGCGGAGCGCTGGCACTGCCATCGTTTCCGTCGAGGTCAAACCCGAGTCCCAGACTTCCACTCGTCCAGGGACTGTCGTCGAAAGAAAGACCTGCCCACTGGGGGTCGAGATCGTCTTCATCAGCAGGGATGAGGTAGCGCAGATCCGGATGGTCTCCGAGAAGATTGATTTTTAGCGAGGTCTCGCCTGTTCCATAGGAAATGTCAGTGCGCTGCCGGGGAAAGGGAACGATGTCAGATCCAAATTCCGTCAGAATTGTGGAGCCATCCGGCGCAACGAGAGAAAGGTACTCGCCTCCTGCATTGATTTCAAAGTTTGTGTGAAGTTCTGCCCCGGGAGAGGACCGATTCTTACCGGATGCAAAAACAACGAGGTAGCCTCCGCCCCTGACGACTGAACCGGAGGGGAATACCCATTTTCTGGGCTCCTCCGGATCATCAGTCAGAGAGTAGCCTATCAGGTCCAGAGTTACTGGTTCAGGGTTGTGGATCTCAATCCAGTCCGGGAAGTCTCCGTCTGCGTCAGCGATGATTCCATCGTTGCTGGCCATGAACTCGGAGATCCGGGGGTTCGCGGTGAGGACTGCCGCAGCGTGCAGCAGCAAGAGAGTGAGGACTGCCTTGGGCAGCGAGGGGGCATGGGGCATGATGGACAGGCTTGAAGTCGATTGTGAGTCCCGCGGTTGGTAGGGGGCGAGCCAAATTTGTGGTGCCGAGGGGACCGTGTCGAACTGGTTGAAGAAAGAAAACGGGGCCCTTTTCGTGCTCGGTTCTCGGATGTCAGGGCTGGCTTCGTGAGGAATGCGGAACTTGCGTTGTTGGGCCAGCAGTAACCCAGACGGGGTTGGATATACTCATTCACGGGGGAGGGTCCTGTCTTTCCCGGGCGATTCCCGAGGGAGCCCAAGAGTGAGCGCTCCGCCGATACGGGGATCGCTAGCCCCGAGGAAGCCCCCGTTCTTCATCATGACTGTCTGGGTTGAGCCAATGGGAGTGGTAGGGCGGACAAGATGGCCCCATTCCGCTAGTTGCCGCGTGATTTCCGGCCTTAATCCATCCTCGACTCTCAGCTCATCAGGAAGCCATTGGTGATGAAAACGAGGAGCCTGGGTAGCGTCCGTGACGTTCATGCCGTGGTCGATGATGTTGCTGACGACTTGCAGGACGATATTGATGATCCGGCTTCCTCCGGGACTTCCGGTAGCGACGATGGTGTCGTTCCGGTTGATCAGGAGGGTCGGCGTCATTGAGCTCAGCATACGCTTCCCCGGTTCGATCGCATTGCGCCGTCCTCCAATCAGACCGTAGGCGTTTGGCGATCCCGGCTTTGCCGAAAAGTCGTCCATTTCGTTGTTGAGAAGGATCCCAGTACCCGGGACAACGATTCGGGAGCCGTAACTGAAGTTGAGGGTGTAAGTATTCGATACCGCATTTCCCTCCCGGTCAATGACGCTGAAGTGAGTGGTCTCCCTGCTCTCGGCGGGCGGAAGAGGTCCGAGACCCGGGGCGACCAGGCTGCTGGGTGTCGCGCGTGCAGGGTTGATTCCTCTTGCGAGATGCTGTCCATAGTCTCTCGATACGAGCCGCGCTATGGGGATCTCCGAAAAGTCGGGATCCCCAAGGTAGCGGGATCGGTCGGCATAGGCTCTTTTCATGGCCTCTGTCATCAGATGAACGGTCTGGGCGGAATGGGCCCCGTAGTCAGCGATGGGAAAATTCTCCAGAATATTGAGCATCTGGACGAGATGGATGCCCCCCGAGCTTGGGGGAGGCATGGATAAGATCTTCCATCCGCGATAGTTCCCCTTGATAGGGGCTCTCTCCACGGGCTGGTAGTCTGCGAGATCTTTGCGGGTAATCAGGCCACCATGGGCGCGCATATCTCGATCAATCGCGGTTGCAATATCTCCGAGGTAAAATGCGTCAGGACCCTTGTCGGAGAGGAGGCGAAGGCTTCTGGCCAGGTCTCTCTGGACAAGGATGCTCCCTACAGGCCAGACTCGTCCGTTGGTGTCGAGAAAGATGCTTCGGGCTTCCTTGTCTGCACGCAAATCGTCAGCGCACGATTTCAGCGAGCGGTGAAGATCGGGGCCGACGACAAATCCTTCTCCGGCAAGTTTGATGGCAGGTGCCAGCGCCCTCTGGAGGGAGATTGTTCCATAGCGGCGCAGGGCGTGGGCCAGTCCGCGGACAGTTCCGGGAACTCCCGATGCCAGCCGGCTGTAGCGGGAAAGCTTCGGGTCTGGCGCACCATCCTTCGTCAGGAACATGTCGCGGTGCGCAGCCGCGGGAGCTTTCTCCCGGTAGTCGAGCGCGACCTGCCGATCCGCTTTCGCAAGGCGAATCAGCATGAACCCTCCTCCACCAAGGTTGCCGGCTCGTGGAAGGGTGACGGCAAGGGCAAAGCCGGCTGTGACTGCGGCATCGATGGCATTTCCTCCCTCGGCGAGGACCGCCAGGGCCGTCCTGGTTGCATGGGCCTCCTGAGTTGCGACCATACCCTGCTCCCCCGTGACGGGAAAGGTTACGGGTGCGGGGTCCTCGTCATCCTGGCCGGACAGGGCAACCAGGGGCGACTGAGCAAGGCCGAGAAAGACAAGGATCCGGATTCTTCTGAGGGGGCGTAAGAAGCTCATGTCTCACCTGATATTGCCCGGACAGCTTCCACTGGAAATCCATAAATGCGCCTCTTCCTCTCCCGGACCGTGATTTATCGGGGCTTCGGTTTATTCCGAATGGGAAACATTTCTGTCTTTGTGTGAATTTGAGTGGACCTCGATGGTCAGAGATGGAGCATGGAGGTCACATGAAGCACAACACCCGATGCAGTCGTCTGGTCTGGATCCTTCCCGCTATCCTCGTCTCTCTCTCAGGCGGGGCGTGCGCAAATCCTTCCAAGGATCAACTCGCCCAGTGGTTGAAGCGGTTCCCCCAGGCAGATGCCAATAAGGACGGAGTGTTGACCATCGCGGAGGCGCTGGCATTTCGGGACAAGGCGCAGGGTGGGGGAGGAGCCCAGCGGGGAGCAGCCCGGTCCTTCAAGGTTCACCCCGGGTGGGAGAAAGAGAAATTTCCTGACGAGGCGGTGTGTTATCAGTCGCCGGAGCGTATCCGGGAGATCTATGCAAAGGTTGTCGGCTCCAGCCGGGAACCCGTTACCTCGTTCGCCGAGCCCAAGGATGGAGGCCTTCGAATTGTGGGAACAGGTCACAGCTTCATGGGCCCCGGGTATAAGACCCTTCCAAAAATCTGCCAGGCTGCTGGATTCGAGCAGCCGTTGCACCTGCATACCGGCGGTGGCATGACCGGAAGCACCCGCTATAAGTGGGAACAGGAGAATGGAATCTTTCAGTTCAAGGGCAAGGCCAAGCCGAAGCTCCTTGCCTCGATCGCGAATGCCCGGTGGGAGGCCATGATGTGGGGTCCTTATTTCAACGACCGGCCGGAATACTACTCGTGCTGGATCGAGTTCTGCCTGAAGTACAACCCGGAAATGAAATTCTTCCTCTCAGACGGATGGCCTCAGATCGAGCACCTGGACAGGGTCGAAGGGGGCGAGAAGAAAGGCTTTGTTCCTGAGACTATCGCTCAGCTTGGGGAGTTGCAGAGAGAGGCTTATGGTGAGCTGACTTCCCCACTCAACGAGCAGTATCCGGGGAGGGTTTTCATCATGCCGACATGTGATGCGATGGTGCTGGCATCTCAGTATTTCGACCGGGGTGAATTGCCAGGGGTGGAGGGTCTTCACCGTGCGCTCGGAGGAAAAAAGAAGTCTCTCTGGCGGGACAAGCTCGGACATCTCGGCCCGGGGTTTGAATGGTTGGAAGGGTATGTGTTCTACGCTTCCCTCTACCGTCGCTCCCCTGAGTTGATCGATGGAGATGTGGAGACCGGGGGTTTCCCGGGCAAGCAGTTGGACAAGGTGTTTCGCAGGATTGCGTGGCAAGCGGTCCTCGCAAACCCACACTCGGGGATCCGGGACGATGATAAGGATGGGGTCGCCGACAAGTCCTGAAAGGAGTCTTCAGATCAAAAGAAGACGATAAGGAGATTGCTCCTGAC
>CAXEFH010000060.1:0-14303 GCA_963989605.1 uncultured Roseibacillus sp.
ATGATACGGCGACCACCGAGATCTACACCTCTCTATTCGTCGGCAGCGTCAGATGTGTATAAGAGACAGCTATATGGCAGTTTTACCTGCATGAATGGAGGATCGTCGACACTCGCCTCTTTTCCCCTTTGACTTTCCTCTCAGCAAAGCGGACCAATCTTCACCGTGAGCTTTTCAGCGTTCTTCGCAGATTCGGGCCGAACACACTCTCCACTGATGCGGCGGTTCGCGTCGATGCTGGAGCCCGTATCTCCGGGAAAGCTTGAGTCCATGGCCAGACAAAGCTCTGGAATCTCGAGACGGCAATTCGGAAGAACCATGCGCCTTTTTGCCCCGCTCTATCTCTCGAACGAGTGCGTGAACAACTGCACTTACTGCGGCTTTTCCCGGGACAACCCGATCCTCAGGACCACCCTCGACCTTGATCAGGTGGCCGCTGAGGCTGATCACCTTCATTCACTTGGATTCCGTAATCTGCTCCTTGTTGCCGGCGAGCATCCGAAATTTGTTTCTGATGGATATCTTCAGGACTGCCTCCGTCTCCTCTCACCCTCGATTCCCACCCTAGGAATTGAAGTCGGACCCATGAAGGATTCTCAATATGCTGAACTGGTTTCCTGTGGAGCAGAGGGATTGGTGGTCTATCAGGAGACCTACCACCGGGAAACTTACGAAAATCTTCACACCTCCGGACCCAAGAGGAAGTTCGACTGGCGACTCGATTGCCCGGAGCGAGCATACGCCGGCGGCTTCCGGCGCATCGGTATAGGTGCTCTTTTTGGATTGGCAGACTGGCGCAAAGAAGCCCTCGCCCTCGCGATGCACCTCGAGTATCTTTATCGCACCTGCTGGAAAGCTCAGTTCTCCATTTCCTTTCCCCGGATGAGACCCCACGCGGGCAACCACCGGCACCAACTGGACCCCGGACTCACCCTGAGCGACCGTCATCTCGTCCAGTTAATCTGCGCCTTTCGGTTGACCTTCCCACAAGTCAGCA
This sequence comes from uncultured Roseibacillus sp., assembly GCA_963989605.1. Classification (GTDB taxonomy): domain Bacteria; phylum Verrucomicrobiota; class Verrucomicrobiia; order Verrucomicrobiales; family Akkermansiaceae; genus Roseibacillus_B. The sequence goes on from CAXEFH010000060.1 coordinate 998, forward strand.
TCGTGCTATCCACTCGGGAGCCGGCCGCCCTGCGCGATCATCTTTTTTCCCTCGGAGTGACCCACGTCTCTGCCGGCTCTCACACCGAGCCAGGAGGCTACACCGGAGTCGGATCAAATGACCTGCACAGAACCATCAAGGGGCGCAGGGTCGAAATCGACCCGGAGGAACGAAAATTCGATGGTTGCACTACTAAAGCCACCCCTCAGTTCGAGATCGATGACGACCGAACGGCCTCATCAGTAGCAGATCAGCTCGTTAGTCAGGGGTTCGATCCGGTCTGGAAGGACTGGGACCGTGAAATCCTCGCTCCCGCCACCACCTGATCCACATCAGCAGGCTATGACGATCATTCTAAACGGAGAGAGCCACGAACTCGAGGAAGGATCCGGCATCGAAGACCTCCTCAAGGCCTTCAAGCTATTAAACAAACCCATCGTGGTTGAACTCGATGGACGAGCTCTAACTCGGCGAGATTACAAATCCGCAACCCTCTCTGAGGGCTCCCGCGTCGAAGTCATACGACTCGCCGCCGGCGGATAAAGATTGGCTGCAGGAACCGGCTAAGGATTAAACTCCCTTGCCTGCTCTCCACCTTTCAACTTTCTGGAGCTTTGATTTCACGGTCCTTACGTCTCCATCATTCTCCGGGTTCGCCAATGACCCGGCCAATTCAAGCCAGTCAAGGTGGAGAGAATCGTAATTTGTGAGACCCAGTAGAAACTCGTGCCCCGGGAAAAAACTCTCTTCGCGAACCTGCTCCTCCGCTTTGAGCAGCTGCCCCGCGAGATCCGCTACCCTCCCATGGTCCTCCAGATCTGCAGCCATCAGCATTCCTGAAAAAAGACAGAATGGATATTCCTGTACTACCCAGCCACTTGGAGCACGGTAAGCCTCCATCTCCTTAGCGAGGTGCGGAAACACACCCAGTAAAATCTCTGTCAACTCCTGCTCTTCGATCGCTCTGGCAGCCTGAATCAGCGAACAGCAGACATAGTTTACAATCACAACCGTATCGAGCCCGGGCTCGACCAGAAGGAACTTTGCAGCCACCGCTCCACAAAAAAGCTTGAAGCGCAGAAAGCGACCCGCTTCGGAATCTTCCTCGGGGGATCCCCGCTGAGCGATACCGAATATTTCAAACCATTCCGGATCGATATCCTCCGGAATTGCCTTTTTCTCCAAGACCCCAGCACACAGGGCTACGTAGCTCATATCACCCGGGTCCTCGGGGCAAAAGGCACGGAAGTCTTCTTCTCTCACCTCGCTGCACGCGAAATCGAAGAGATCATCTAACCGGGACTTCACTGCGTCATCATTCTGGGATTTCCCCCCAGAAGGGAAAAGCTTATTTACAGCCCCTCAATTGCCACCCGGATTAAGATTTGCCAGGACCTGCTCCCACCAGTTCTTACCACGCTCTACGGGAGCAAGAACCCGTAACTTCTCAGTCATCGCCTTGAATTCCACCCGTTTCGCTCTACCCCAGAGTTCTCCATCCACCTCGACAGGGACTTCCCGGTCAGACTCCACCGTAAGACCCGAGGTCTGATAATATTCAACCGCCTTCCCGTCAGCCTCATACCCTCCGCGGGCAACGGTCCCCAGCGATCCCAGGGCTGCAGTGTATCCAGCCTTCTTGTAGACAAGGACATCGAGCAGATCATCCGCGTTATCCGCCTTTCCAAAAAGACGCAACTGCCCCCCATAAAGGGCTCCGTTCCCAAGAAGCACACACGCACCCTCTACCGTGAAACCCTCGTCAAAATGAACCTTCATCCGGGGAGGCTCCGAACCAAGAACCCGGACGGCGGAAAGAATGTAGGCCAAGGGGCCCAGGAGCCGCTTGGATTCCGTAGTGGTCTCCTCAATCACCTGGGCATCAAAACCCACTCCCGCCATCTGCACAAACGGCGTTCCCTGGGCTTCAAAGAGATCGACTTCCTTGACGTGCCCACCATCGATAACATCGAGAGCACCTGCTAGATGGCCGAAGGGAATATTTAATTCACGCGCAAAAACATTCATCGTCCCGGTTGGCAGGATTCCCAACACCGTCTCGGTTCCGATTAATCCCCCAACCACCGCATTGAGCGTTCCATCACCTCCGGCCGCTACCACCACTTCTTCTCCCCCCTCGGAAAATCGCCGGGCCAGCTCAGCAGATTCCTCTGCGCTATTCGTAGCGTAAATTGCGAACCGCGTGGCATTCTCCATTACGAAGCGCCGGGCCCTCTGCGCTCGCTCACTCCGGGCCCGGGGATTCAGAATCAGAGGATACCTCGACAGCGCGCTCACGCCTAATTCCTCCCATAATCTCAAGTGTTTACCAATTCCCAACTTCGCCCAGTTGAATTAAGCCGCCACAGACCGTATGCCTGTCTATCTCTCGGAGCCTACAGGAATAATTCCGAATCGCGCCAAACTCCTCGCTACCTCGCCCATGGGCAGGCCTACCACATTGTCATAGGCTCCCTCCACGCAGTCCACCAGCATCTCTCCATGCTCCTGCACGGCGTATGCTCCGGCCTTGTCCAGGACCTCCACCCTGCGCAGATACTCGTCGATAAGCAATCCATCCAGATCCTTGAACCTCACTCGAGTCACCTCAAAAAAGGAATACTTCTGATCCCCGCGGCAGAGACAAACCCCTGTGCATACTTCATGCACCTGCCCGGACAACCTCTCTAGCATGGACACCGCCTCCTCCAGATTGACGGGCTTCCCCATAACCTCTCCCCCCAAACCCACGAGCGTATCTGCACCTAGGACAACCGCTTCAGGATATCTGGCCGACACCTCTTCAGCCTTCAGCACAGCATTCTCTTCGCACAACTGATGGAAAGAGAATGTCCCGGGAGGCCACTCATCAACAGCTGCCGGCTCCACCCTGAACAGATAGCGCTTATCCAAGAGCAGGGCCTTTCTTCTCGGGGATCCGGAAGCCAGAATAAAATCCACTGGTCGACTCTTATTTCTCGATCAAAAAAATCAGTCCCAGCAAGATCAATGCTGCAACGAACACGACCGCAATCAGAACCCTTGGAGAAATCCCCTCTAGCATTTCTCCTCCGCCTTCCCGGCGGGGATTCGCCTCGACGAACATTCGCCTTATTTCCTCTCCGTTCAACTTGGAAACGGAAGATACCACTCTTTCCCGTGGCCCCGAACTGGGGTCTCCTGACAAGCTCTCCGAGCCTTGTGCTCTCGAAGAGTCACTCGATTCACCCTCCGTCTCTCCCCTACCGCTCGGCATCATGGGCACCTTGAGTCGATGAAGGGCTACCTGAATACCGCAGGTTGGGCAGGAAGAACGTGACGCAGTCCTCTTCATCATGAACCAAGTGCCACATTTCCAACACTTTACGCGTTCAGCAAGATCAAGCTGGGATTTCATTTCTCCCATTGGCCGTACACGAATACCCATCAGATTTTTTGTATTTCGCGACTATCAACATGTCAACGGTACGCGCTCCTACTTGTTCACAGTTAATCCACATCTTCTCAAAGCTCTCTGAGCACGAAAGAAGGAAGCTCCGTGGATCACAAACGAGATCGGAAGAAAGTCAGCCTCCCGCAGGATTCTAAGATTTCTGCTTGTCAAAGGCCGACCTCAGAATAGTGTTCATTTGAACATGGATGAGAGATTCTTGAAGACTGGTGCCGCTTCGTGCAAAGCATCCTCACTTACAATTCTGCGTCAACAGATGAGAGCGCAATTTCCTGTAGCGCACGAGACAGGAAAGCCTTCTTTTTCCTATTCGCTTTCCGCAAATCTTCCCGAATTTCCATCTGGAGCACTGTCCGAATTAACACCTGCTCACCCGGCTTCCGGCCTCTCGCTTATTCTTGCCGAAATATTGAGCACTGATCTCGACCGGGCACGCGGAGAAAGAAGCCCCTGTGACACCTCGGTCTCATCCGACAGTCCAATCGCACTTATCGATGGGCATGACTCATTTGACCCGGGCTCGTATGATGCAGATTCATGCTCCCGCCTTCTCTGGCTTCGTTGCCATGACAGCAGGGAGTCTTTGCATTGCTGTGACCTTCTCCTGCACGATGGAAACCTGCCCCTGCTTGTTCTTGATCTTCTGCTCACTCCTCTCAGGGAGCTTTATCTCATTCCCAACTCATCCTGGTACCGCTTACGGAATCTAGCAAAAAGGTCTAACACATCCGTCCTCCTCTTTACCCCCCAACATCTCATACCCTGTGCTGCGCTCCAGCTTGCCCTCGACTCCACCTTCACCTTGTCTGATCTGGAAAGAAACCGGCATGAGCTAAGACCTATCTATTCCCATCGGAAAATGGCGCTTCACGATTCGTGAACGAATTCACTCTTTCTTCTAGACAGGGAAATCTAACGGAAAGGACTGCTTTTGACGCAGGGTACAAGACCGCTTGCTTTCGTCTCTCCTTTTTCAGCTTTCGAAAAAAAATCCCGTTGTACGCCTCTTTCCAAGTTCCATTCTTTTCCCTCGCTGTCCTTCTCCGGGATAACCCAGGCCTTGCCTCCGGACCCGTGGCTCTTGTTAGTTCCGCATCAGATTCGGTTCTCTCAAATCCTTCCACGAAGGCGACTTCGGTTATCCTAGCCGTGAATCATGCAGCGGCCGAAAGTAACGTGACTCAGGGCCTTTCCTCCACCAAGGCTCTCGCTCGATGCCCGCACCTCAACCTTATCTGCTCGACTCCTGTTGAAGAACACCTGCATCAGGGCCACCTTCGCGAATACCTTGCTTCTCTGGGATCTGATTTTGAGGAAACGGCTCCGGGGGCCTTCATTCTGGATCTGCTGCCCCTTTCCCACGCCATGCATTTTCCGGGGGAGTGGGCAGAACGAGCTCTTCGCAAGGCTACTCCTCTCCGGCTTCCCATGAATCTCGCACTGGCCCAGACCCCTGATCTCTCAATCATCGCCGGGCGCTGCCCTGCACTGCGCCATACCCTGAGATTCAATCCGGATCCCATCTTCAACAAAGCGCAGTATACCGTTTTTGATATCCGTCATATCAGCTCTCGGCCCGTTACCTCTCTCCACGATATCTCGAGCGAAATGCCCCTTGAGCAGGAGCTTCTCTCGCTCTGGGGCATCCAGACCTTGGGGCAGTTTGCCAAACTACCACGGCAGGATCTTGTAGAGAGGCTGGGACCCGGAGCAGGAAGAGCTCATGACATCCTCCATGGCAAACACCATCGACTTCTCAGACTCTACCGCCCTCAGGAAAGATTCTTTCTCAGCGAGGAACTTGAATACCCTCTGGAAAAGCTGGAGCCACTCCTCTTCGCTCTTAACCGTGGCCTGAGGACTCTTTGTTCACGGCTGCAATCCTCTCAACGTGCGGCTTCCTCTATCAAAATCACCCTGAGATTTGATGATGGAAATCTGCACCTGCGGAAACTCAATCTCCCCGAACCGACCTGCCGCTCATCTCTGCTCCTCAAGATCACCCAGACTCACCTAGAGACAGTCCATGCCTCTGCTCCCGTAACTGGCTGGTCTCTTCAGCTGACTCCTGCCGATCCAGGGGAAAAGCAACATCATCTTTTTCAGCGCTCCCTGAAGGATTCCCGCAGATTCCTGGAGACTATTGGGAGACTAAGCGCTCTTCTGGGTCCCGAACGTCTGGGCACCCCTTTCCTACTCGATACTCACAGGCCAGATTCCTTCCAATTAAAAAACCCTCTGGACCTCGATAATCATGCCCTTGCCCTGCGTCAAAAAAAGCGAGTCTTATCATCGAGTAGCGGCTTTACCCGAAACTGCGCCTCCTTACCTCTAAGCCGATTCAGGCCCACTCTTCCCATCCATGTTGCATCCCATTCCGAAGGGCGGTTCCCCGAGCCCCTTGCACTCCTGAATGGCCCATACTGCGGTCCTGTTACGGAAGCACAGGGCCCCTTTCCCCTCTCTGGCCACTGGTGGGACCGTGATGAGAGCTGGCAGCAAGTTGAGTGGGATATTCAAATCGCCAGTAATGCGCTCCTTCGCCTTGCGTATTACCCCCATGGCAACTGGGTTCTCGAAGGAGTTTATCAATAATGACTCTTTGCGCACAGCCCCTGATCAATCACCAGATACCCTTCTGAAACTTGTTTAGTGAACTCTATGCGCGGTCATCCTTTTCCTTTCTGCGTGGTGCCAGCCACCCCGAGGGTCTTATCCAGCGCGCAGCTGAACTTAACTACGAGTCCATCGCCATTCTCGACCACATGGGAGTATATGGTTCCGTCCGAGCTCATCTGGCAGCACGGAGGCATGGAATACGTGCACTCGTAGGAGCAACCGTCAGGTTTCCAGGGAGCGCACCCGGGGAATCGTCTCTCGAGGTTCCTATTCTGGTGGACAGCATCACCGGATACCAGAACCTCTGCCGCCTCCTGACAGAACTCCACTGCAACTCCGAAGAGGATCTTGCAAGAGTCTTACGGAGGGCACGGGCTACATCGAATTGCCTTCCATACAGCACTAGGGGAATGGTCGCGCTTCTTACTTCTGATTCTTTTTCCTCTTTCGACAGGAGAGACCTTTTAAAAATCGCTCTCCTGATTCGTCGTACTTTTGGGAAGCATAATGTCTACATCACCCTCACACGTGATCACAGCAGGGGTAGCAATAAGATAAACCGCCTCTTTATCGATCTTTCACGGCATCTTGATCTTCCTCTTCTGGCATCCAATGCTCCTCTTTACGCGCACAGACACAACCGCCTGCTTGCAGACTGCTTCACATGCCTTCGGCATCATACTACGCTTGATGAGGCAGGTTCTTTGCTCGCTACGAACTCAGAACGATATCTCAAATCTCCCGAAGAGATGTCATCCTTGTTCAGTGACCAGCCAGACGCCCTTACCAACGCTGGCATCTTATCTGAACGTCTCAAATTCACTCTCGATGACTTGGAATACAGGTTTCCCTCCTATCACGAAAACGGGAGAAGGCTGAACCCTGAAGAAGAAGCGAGTCTTCTCCGGGAGTTGACTTTTCTTGGTGCACGGAACCGCTACAGAAATATTGGGAAAAAGGTACGGCAACAACTTGAGCACGAACTATCACTAATCATCCGTCTCGGATTCTCCGGTTATTTCCTGATCGTCTGGGAGATCGTGGATTTTGCGAGATCTCAGGGAATTCTATGTCAGGGCCGTGGCTCGGCTGCCAACTCCGCAGTGTGCTATTGTCTTGGAATCACAGCCTGCGATCCCGTTGGGGGCGGCCTCCTGTTTGAGCGCTTCCTGTCCGAAAACAGACGGTCTTGGCCTGATATCGATGTTGACTTCCCCTCAGGGGAGCGCCGCGAGACGGTCATTCAGCATGTATTCCAGAAATACGCTCCAAGGGGAGCTGCAATGACTGCCAACGTCATTACCTATCGCCCGAAGTCCGCATTTCGGGATATATCCAAGGTTCTTGGTTTTTCTGATGCAACTGCCGCACGCTTCTCATCTCTTATCTCCTCGCCCCATAACTCCGAGAACGCGGGCAGAAAATCCCCATCTCCATCAGGAAATGCAAAAAAACACCATCCTCCCTCTGCCACAGACGGGATCATGGGCGACTGCATGTTCCTCTTGGGAGATGACGGACAACTGGAAGAAACTCTGAAACAGTCAGGCATCTCCCAAGATCACCCTCGCTTCAAGCCGCTCATACAGCTTTACCACGAAGCTCTATCCTTCCCCCGGCATCTCGGACAGCACTCCGGGGGAATGATTATCTGCGATACGGGTCTCGACTCCATCGTTCCTCTTCAACCGGCTTCCATGCCGAACCGCACCATCGTACAGTGGGACAAGGATGACTGCGAAGAACTCGGCATAGTCAAGGTAGACCTTCTTGGTCTCGGTATGCTGGCGGCCATGGAGGATAGCCTCAGAATTTGCCAGCAACGCGGAAAAACCATCGACCTCGCGCGTATACCAGATGATGACGCCGCCACTTTTGACCTTCTTTGCCGCGCAGACACGATTGGCACTTTTCAGGTCGAATCCCGGGCACAGATGGCAACCCTTCCCCTCATGCAGCCGAAGGAGTTTTACGATCTCGTTATCGAGATTGCCCTCATACGTCCAGGCCCCATCGTAGGAGACCTCGTTCATCCTTACCTGAACAGGCGCAGTGGCCGTCATGCTGTCGACTATATTCACCCGGATTTCCAACCAGTTCTCGAGCGAACACTCGGGGTGCCACTCTTCCAGGAACAGGTCCTTCGCATGGCGATGATCATAGCAGGATTTGACGGATCTGAAGCTGATCAACTCCGCCGTGCGATGGCCTTTAAACGCTCTGACGAACGGATGGAGAGCATCACAGAGAAATTACGTTCACGTATGTCTCAGCGCCAAATTAATATCGAGGTGCAGGAAAAAGTGATAAAATCAATTAACTCTTTTGCCCTTTATGGATTCCCCGAGAGTCACGCCATCTCTTTTGCTCTTCTTGCATACGCTTCCTGCTGGTTAAAGGCCCATCACACTGCCGAGTTCTTTGCAGGCCTCCTGAACAACCAGCCAATGGGATTTTACCCGGTCGCAAGCCTTCTGCACGATGCTCGTCGACATGGCCTCCACCTCAAACCGGTGTCTGTAATCCATTCCGCTCTTGAGACTACCGTTATTGATGATGACACCCTCAGGCTTGGCCTGCAGCACCTTAAAAACCTCTCAACCTCAACCTCCTCGACGCTCCTGGAAGCACGGTCACATGCTCTCTTCATCGACTTGCCCGACTTCCTCGGTCGCGTTCATCCGAGTAAAAAAGAGCGTCGTCTTCTCGCTGCTGCGGGAGCCTTGGATGATCTTTCAGGGGTTACTCATCGCCGGGACGCTCTCTGGCAGGGAGAGCAAATTCCTCAAGAGAACCTTCTTACCCACCGCGAGGACTGCCACCCGGATTTATCCGGGATATCAGCAACTGAAACCACCTGCCCTCTCCCCCCCATGAGCGATTTCGAGAAACTTAGGGCAGACTATGACTCTCAGGGTTACAGTACCGGAGAACACCCCATGGCCTTACTACGCAAGGCCTGGGACAAGCACACCCGGGAAACTTCGGATCCTCCATGCGAAGAAAGGATCCATCCATCAATCGATCCCTCCTCGCTTGCGAGAGCCTGCGATTTTCAATCCATATCACACGGTCAGCATGCCAGCTGTGCAGGAATCGTTATCTGCCGACAAAGGCCCAGCACCGCAAAAGGACACTGCTTTATCTCTCTTGAGGACGAAACTGGAATAGCAAACCTCTTTATTCCACGTACTACTTTCGAACGCTATCGCCTGCTCATTACCACGGAGCAATTCCTTCTCTGCCATGGCAGGATGCAAGTCGGGGAAAGCGACTCTCATACCCTTTACACGACCTGCATAGAACCCCTTCCTTCAGGCCTTCCCTTCCAAACCTCAAGCCACGACTTTCACTAGCGAAAACAGATAGAAGATCATGCTCACCTCCCGCATCATCTCCCACTTCTGCCATAACCTGCTGGAGCCAGCTGTCGGACTCGAACCGACAACCGCTCGATTACAAATCGAGAGCTCTACCAATTGAAGCTAAGCTGGCCTTTCTCGCAGCGGCCGAAGTATGCCTAATTCGGGAGAGGCCGCAAGTCGGGGGTGGAGCCAACCGCCGACTTGAGCTAGGGTATCGTTATGAAGATCGGAGTACCAAGAGAAGTGAAACCACAGGAGCACCGAGTGGGCATGGTTCCGGCTTCAGCGGGAGAATTAGTAAAGCACGGGCACCGGGTAGTTATTGAGACCGGCGCCGGGGCTAATTCCAGCTATCTGGATGCAGAATATCAGCAAGCTGGGGTGGAAATCCTGCCCAGCGCCGAGGCTGTCTACGGCGAGGCCGAATTGATAGTGAAGGTCAAGGAGCCCCAACCCTCTGAGGTTACGCTCCTTGGACCCGAACACACGCTTTTCGCATATCTGCATCTAGCTGCTGACAAAAGTCTCACAGAAGCCTTGGTCTCCAGCGGCTGTACCGCCATCGCATATGAAACACTGGAGGTCGGAGGGCGCCTTCCCCTCCTTGAACCCATGAGCGAATTGGCAGGACGAATGGCAGCAATTTTCGGCTCCTATCATCTCGCTAACCACCGAGGTGGCCGCGGAATCCTGCTGGGCGGGGTTCCCGGGGTTGCTCCGGGAAGGGTAATGGTCATCGGTGGTGGAACAGCTGGTGTCAATGCTGCCCGGGTCGCAACTGGAATCGGGGCGGACGTCACTATCGTCGAGGTGGATGTAGAGCGGATGCGATTCCTCGACATCACCCTTCAGGAAGCACACACGTTATATTCTACCGAGGCAAATATCTCATCTCTTCTTCCCAGGGTTGATCTCATTATCGGCGCGGTCCTGATCCCGGGAGCAGCGGCTCCCAAGTTAATTACGCGTGACATGTTGAAGCAGATGGCTCCTGGGAGCGTTTTTGTCGACATTGCCATCGACCAAGGTGGATGCTCCGAAACAAGCCGGCCCACCGATCACGACAATCCAACCTATTTTGATGAAGACGTTCTGCATTATTGTGTAACCAACATGCCCGGCGCTTACTCCCGGACGGCAACTCAGGCCCTGAATAATGTGACAACCCGATGGACTGCACTGCTTGCGGCCAATGACCTTCAGACTGCATGTCGCAATCGGCCCGAACTACTTTCGGCAATCAATTGTACCGGAGGTAAATTGACCTGCCCTCCTGTGGGAGAAGCTCATAGCCTCTCTACTGTCAGTCCAGCCGAGGTTCTTGAACTACACTGACATTCGTTCCCCTGATGGTTGGGAGCGAACTCATTGTTCCTCAGCCTACCCGGGAAGTCTCTTCTCTTATCCCGACAGGGGTCTTTTTTCGGAGATGAGGCCATATCATCAGGGTGGCTATCAGCATGAGAATGAAGCCTGTCCCGCCGACCGCTCGTGGACCCAGTAAGGCGATCATGGGAAACGCCACGAAAGGCGCGATAACTCCTCTCACTCCACACATGAAGGTGTGAACACTCATGTATTCAGCAACTTGATCCGCCTGCGCAAACTTGGTCACCCACAAGCTCCATGCAATATTTCCTCCTGCCCGTCCGATTCCGTGGAGGGAAACACCCACGCATAGCGCCCACGTTCCTTCGCCGAAAAAATAGAAGAGGACCCCGCACATGAAAAACACATTGAGAATCATCCGTACGAGAAAAAAGTTTACCCTGTCAAAGACGATACCCCAGATTACTACGGTGAGGAGGAACATGATCTCCGGTAGCGAACCTGTAATAACTGCGATCATGAATTCGGTAAGCTCATAGCCGTAAGCTGGATTTGAGACATATTCGACAAAGATGGACCAGCAGAGCAGGTTCCCAAAACCAAGGATCATCCATGAGATAATCAGCGACCTGAAAACCAGATCACTACGGAGATGCCCCAATGCGCCAAAAAGCCTTACGTGTGTCGATTTCTGCAGATGAACAGGTCTTATTGCCAGAACACATCCTCCCATCAAAACGCAGCAACCAGCATAGACCAGTAAGATTACTCGAAAATCTTCCAGGTCATTCTCGAGAACTTTCCCGAAAATGAGGGCCCCGACCAATGCAGCGGCTTTTCTCACCACAGCGGTCGAGGCGAACAACCTGCCACGCGAACGGTCAGGGTAATGCTTCCTGTATATCTGAGACATCAGGGGAATGCTCAGAGTAATACATAGCAGCGCGATCACCATGGCTGGAAGAAAGACCTCCACGGAAGCTCCCCCGATCGCCGCGATTATCAGGCCTCCTGCCGAGATCGCCCAGAGCAGGGCAGTTCCGAGATTCACCGAGATTCCAGTCCTCCGGACGAGTTGAACCGGGAAAAGACTCAGCAGCAGGCCAAAGCTCGAAGCCGCTACCAGTGTCGCCTTCTGCCAGGCCTCAGCCTCAAAGACACGGACCGCAATCAGGACAACAAAAGTCATGGCCAGGGTCTCAAGACAGCCACCTGGCCACGCCCGCATGTTATCGAGAATGAAGGTTCTCCTCGCCGGATTTTCTGAGGGAACAACAGGCATCCTTAGCAGGTTCTAAATGTCCTGGAGGCCCGTTGCCAGCAGCCAGAAAAACAGGACCGACACAAGAAGGGCAGCAGCTCCCACGTGAAGTACCTGCACCACCGGAAGAATACCGACGTGGGCAAGTAGCACTCCCATTATGAGGAGAGATCCCACCAGCAAACCTATCAGTTTATCCGGCCACCATAATCCCCCCGGTGACTTCCTGCGCACGAGGAGAAATGCTCCGGTTCCGAACACAATCAACCACGAAAAACTCCGATGAAAGAGATAAATCCCAGATTCCTCAAGTTCCCTTATCCAGAGAGCGCGATCCTCAGATCCGGCATTTCTCGCCAGCTCATCGGTTAACTCCCTCACCTGTGCTCCCATCACGCCTTCAGCCACAGTCAGAAGAAAGAGCCCCCAGCCCAGGATCCTCACCACCTTTCCATTCACACCCCTAAGAACTCGTTGCTCCGGATCTGAACACCCCCTCCATGAGATATAAACGAGGACACACAAAAGAATAATCGCCAATCCCACATGGAGGGTGATCACGCCCGGCTTCAGCCCACTTAACACAACTCTTCGGCCCAGTTCGGCGTTCACCACAACGAGGAGAAATGCCGAGACACTCATCAGGCATACAGTCCGACTTCTTCCTTTCCACCAGAATGAGGCGATCATCAGAGCCAGTGAGAAAATGCCGACAGGCATCGCACAGAGACGGTTGATATACTCAACCCAGGTATGAACCGGATTAAATTCAGCAAGAAGAGAAGCCCGGGTGATTTCTCCGGGATCCCGCCCGTAGCGTTTTGCTTTCTTTCTGAACTTCTCGATATCGATCTTGTCCAGATCAACCTGCTCCGAGCGGGTCGGGGGCACCAGCTTTCCCCAGCAGGTAGGCCAGTCCGGACATCCAAGACCTGAACCCGTAGCTCGGACGATTGCGCCCACAAAAAGGAGCAGCAGTACCGAAATGAGAGCCGAGATAGCAAGCTTCTGAAAGCGCTCCATATGGTAATCTAAGTCTACTCCAAGATCCCTGAACGCCTAGGGATGAATGCCTTCAAATTCAGCGTGGATTCCGCGCGTTCCTACTGCGGAGAACCACCCTCAGGAGCAATTCCCTCGACGATCCCCGCACTTTCCGCGGCCTCAACAGCATCTTTCAACTCCTGTTCATCCTCTGCCTGGAAGCACTCCTCTCCCACCTCAAGCACCTTCTGTCGGATGGTACGAGTATCACCAAAGCTTACGCCGATGATGTCGCGA
>CAXEFH010000061.1:0-14196 GCA_963989605.1 uncultured Roseibacillus sp.
TTTTCAAGCAGAAGACGGCATACGAGATTTCTGCCTGTCTCGTGGGCTCGGAGATGTGTATAAGAGACAGGGCTTGAGGACCAGCTGAATCCGATCCTCCTCAATGATCGTCTGATTCAAATGTCCTCGGACCTGCGGCGGATTCCACGGGAGGCTGTGCAGAATCTTCCTGCCGAGCGGGATCCCAGAGCAGTGAAGTCCCCCGGTCCGGAATCTCGTCGCGCCACTCCGTCACTGGTGGATTTAGATACCCTGTGAAATCTCCCGTTCATCATCGAGCCCTTCTGATCTGCCTGATAATCGTGTCTGGTTTCAGTGGCTTGTCTGCGCGGCTGATATACCTTCAATGGATCGATCGCGATTCATCGGCTCCCAAGGCTGCCCGAAACCGAACCGCAAAAGAGGTTATTCCTGGAAAGTTCGGATATATCGTAGATCGCAACGGGCGCATCATGGCGAGGAATCTCCCGGTAACGAAAATTACCGCAGATAAGATACACCTCCGTGATCCCGGGGTAGCTGCACGAGGCGTGGCGTTTGCTGAACTTGTTGATCAGGGCGAATGGATCGAGGCGACGGCTGAGGAACGTCACGCCTTGCTCAAGAGACGAACTCGCCGGGTACGTGAAGAGTTACCCGAGGGAGTACTTCTCGACCGCTACGTGGATCATCTTATCCCGATCACGGCCAGAGCAATCGGAGTCGGACCTCAGGAGTTGAAAAGGAAGCTCGGGGCCAAGCTGGAATATGTCACGATCGCAAAGGACCTCCGGGAGGATGAGGCGGATGAAATCGAGGCGACCTTGAAGGATAACTTCATCCATGGTTTCCGATTCGAGAAAACGGTAAAGCGTTGGTACAGCAGTGGTAACATGGCCACTCATACGATTGGATACGTGAATTACGAGGGAGTAGGTCAGTCGGGGCTCGAACGTGAGCTTGGAGCTCATCTCAGAGGAGAGGATGGCTACCAGATTACCCGGAAGGATCAGTCAGGGATGGTACTGCTGCCGGGAGGAGGTGTAATCAAGCCCCCTCGTTCAGGATTTGATGCAAGACTGACGCTGGACGTAAATATTCAGGGGTTCGTGGAGGAGGAGCTGGACCGTGGCCTCAATGAATTCAGATCCAGAAGCGGTGCTGTCGTGATGATGGAGCCCGGAACGGGCGACGTGCTCGCGATTGCCAGCCGTCCTCATTTCAACCTGAATCTGCGGCACAATATGAGCGAGTCCGCGATGCATTACGCGGTTCAGGGGCTTTATGAGCCGGGATCTACCCTGAAGTTGATTTCGGCAGCAGCTGCTCTCGATCTAGGGTTGATGGGGCCGGAGACATCCATGTTCTGCCACAATGGCTACATGCGTATTCCCGGAGGATACGTGAAGGATTACAAGGCGTTTCAAAACATGACGCTCGAAGAAGTGCTTGCGAAATCGAGCAATATCGGCGCCTACAAGATAGGGCTGAGGGTTGGAACCGATCGCTACATGACTTACCTGCGTCGCTTTGGTTTCACCAGGCCGACCGGGATCATCCTACCCGGGGAGGAACGTGGGTGGACGGCGGATCCGGGGAATGGAATCAATTTCTCAAGAATAACCTACGGATATGGAGTGGTTGTAACACCCCTTCAGATTGCCTGTGCCTATGCAACAATCGCAAATGAAGGGGTAAGGATGAAGCCTCGCCTTGTTAAGGCCCTACTCGCCAATGATGGAACGGTAGTAAGGGAGTTTCCCCCGGAAAAGGTGCAGAGGGTTGTGTCAGCTGCAACAGCTCGAAAGATGTGCCGTGCCCTGGAGACCGTGGTGGATCCTCGGGGCGAGGGTAACACAGGAAAGTTGGCATCCGTGCCGGGCTACCTGGTGGGCGGCAAGACCGGAACGGCTCGTATCCATAAGGATGGAGTTTATCTGCCTGATCGTTATGCAGTTTCGTTTGCGGGTTTCATGCCGCGGGACAATCCAGCCTTTGCATGCGTGGTTGTGATTCATGATCCTCGCTCGGACGAGATCAAGGTCGGGGGCGGGTCCGTAGCTGCTCCTGTCTTTCAGCGGATCGCAGCCCGGACAGCATCCTACTTAAACATACCAACGACTGAGGTGGTTGAGGAAACCCTGGCCTCCTCCGCTAATTAACCCGATATGATCCTTCGCGAACTGATCGCTTCCCTGCCTCGGTCATCTGTCGACGGATCGTCGGATCGTGAGATCCTTGGCCTGCAGGATGACAGCAGGAAAGTGCGACCGGGGGATCTTTTCATTGCTGTGAAGGGAATCACCTCCGATGGCCATGACTTTATCGATGCAGCGATTGAGCGGGGAGCAGGTGCGATCGTCGTCGAGCACTCTGTCCACGATATCCTGCCGGAGGGTGTTAGCTCTGTTCTGGTTCCTGACTCTCGTCATGCCCTGAGTGTTCTTTCGAGTGAATGGAATGGAAATCCCTCCGACGACATGCGTGTTGTCGGGGTTACCGGAACCAATGGGAAGACCACGACAGCCTTTCTCGTTCATCGGATCATGAAGCGTACGATGCAACGAGCGGGGCTTATCGGAACCGTGGTGTTTGACGATGGGCTTGTAGAGGAGAACGCTGATTTCACAACGCCGGGCCCGCTGAGTCTTCACAGCCTGCTGGCGCGAATACGGGATAATGAATGTCCAGGGGTCGCTCTTGAAGTTTCCTCCCAGGGTCTTGACCAGAGGCGAGCCGATTCAATCGCGTTTGATGTTGCCGTGTTTACGAACCTGACTCGCGATCACCTTGATTATCATGGATCGATGGATCGTTATTTTGCGGCTAAAAGGCGACTTTTTGAGGCTGCTGCGGAAAACGATTCGGGCAAGAGACCGGTGGCGGTTATTAATCGTGACGATTCATACGGAGAAAATCTTATCAGGGAATTCGGAGAGAGAATGGACGTATTGTCCTTCGGCTTTGCGATGGAGTCTGAGTTTCGTGCTGGCAATGTAAAACAAACGTCCCGCGAAACCGAGTTCCAGCTATTCGCCAAAGGCAAGTCCTACCTTGTCCGGTTGCCGCTGATAGGGCGCTTCAATGTTTATAATGCTCTTGGAGCACTTGCTTCCTCGGTTGCCTTGAAGATCCCCCTCCGGGAAGCGATCGCTGCTCTTGGGAATGCGCCTCAGGTTCCGGGAAGAATGGAATGTGTTGGCTCGGTCGATGGAGCTGCAGTTTTCGTTGATTATGCCCATACTCCCGATGCGCTTGATAATGTTTGCAAGACCTTGCGAGGTCTTGATCCCCGGCGCTTGATAACCGTATTTGGCTGCGGAGGGGATCGAGACAGAGAGAAGCGACCTCTGATGGGAGAAGCAGCATCCCGCCATAGTGATTACTGTGTCGTAACTTCTGACAATCCACGGTCCGAGGATCCAGAGAGAATTATCCGCGATATCGAAAGGGGGATGTCGGGTGTAATATACGAGCGAGTTGCTGATCGAGGGGAAGCAATTCGCTCGGCTATCCAAGAAGCGCGCGGAGGAGATATCGTGTTGATAGCAGGGAAAGGGCACGAGAGTTATCAGGAGGTCGCTGGTAGCCGGTCTCTCTTTGATGATCGACAAGAGTCCAGAGCTGCGATGGATGCCCGTCGTAAGGCAAGGAGGGAGGATAGCGAATGAATCAATACTCTGTCAGAACTCTTGCAGACGCGATGGGGGGGGAGCTTATCGCGGGAGAGGAAAGCCGGATGGTTGAGTCGGGAGTATCAACCGATACTCGTACTCTCCCAAGCGGATCCCTCTATTTTGCTTTGCGGGGTAACCATTTTGATGGTCACCAATTTCTGGAGCAGGCCGCGAGCAAAGGTGCGGCGGGAGTAGTTGTGAGTGGCATTGTTGACAAGCTTCAAGGCCCAGGCGAGATCGTTGTGATCCAGGTGGAAGATACGCTCATGGCTCTTCAGAAACTGGCCCGTTGGTATCGGGAGCAGTTGGAAGTAGTTGTCATTGGGATCACCGGATCGAATGGAAAGACGACTACGAAGGACTTCTGTGCCTCTGTCATCGGGCAGCGGCACGCAGTGCATGCCACGCGAGGCAATTTAAACAACCACATCGGTCTGCCGCTCACCCTTCTGGAAGCAGACGATACGGATGAGGTTCTTGTAGTTGAGATGGGAATGAATCATCCCGGAGAGATTGCGCCCTTGTGCGAAATTGCAAAACCCCAGATCGGAATCATTACCAATATCGGGCATGCGCACATAGAGTTCATGGGAAGCAAGGAAGCCATCGCAGAGGAAAAGGGTGCTCTCGCAAGATCGCTTCCGGAAGTGGGGACGCTTCTTATTACCGCGGGATGTGAGTTCGCAGAGTATTTTTCCTCCCGCAGCTCCGCGAGGTCGATACCCGTGGGTAATGGCAGGGGAGTGATTCGTGCTGAATCCCTGCGCACCTCCGGGGAGGGCTCCTTCTTTGATCTTGTGATTGATGGAGAGCGGAACTCGGGTGTGCATCTCAAGGTCGCTGGAAGGCACATGGTGAACAATGCCTTGCTTGCTGCCGGGGCAGGATGGGTGCTTGGCTTGTCACCAGATGAAATATCCCGCGGGCTGGAAGTCGCACCCCTGACCGGTGGACGGTTACGGTGTTTCGAACGAGGGGGGATTACGATTTATGATGACACTTATAATGCAAATCCTGATTCCATGCGGGCCGCAATCGGAGTTGTAGCTGATCTCCCGGAAGTAAATGGAAACGGGAGGACCGTCGTCCTTGGAGTGATGGGTGAATTAGGGCGATTCTCGGAGGATATGCACTTTCAGGTCGGCAAGCACGCAGCCCAGCATGGTTTGCAGGTAGTCAGTGTCGGTGCTGAAGCAGCTGGGATTGCGGAGGGAGCACGGCAGGCCGGGGCATCAATGGTGGAGCATTTTGACAAGTATGAGGATGCGGCCAGTTGGCTGCGTGAAACGTTGAGTGCGGGAGACGCGGTGCTTTTCAAGGGAAGCAGGCAGGCCGCGGTGGAACGCGTGATGAACGAGGTATTTCCCCAAACCACGAACTAATGCTCTACTGGCTTTACGAACAATGGGAACAGGCTCGCATTTCAGGTGCGGGTTGGGCAGATGCGCTCAGTTTTCTCAATATTCTACAGTATATTACGGTCAGGGCAGGTCTCGCCACCATGGTGTCCTTCCTCCTTATTTGCTCCTTAGGTCCCCGGGTGATCAGGAAGCTGATTTCTCTCAAGGTGGGACAGCCGATTCGAAGTGCCGAAGAGGTGCACAAGTTGGCAGAATTGCATGGAGATAAAGCAGGGACGCCTACAATGGGAGGGGTCCTGATCATCGGTGCGGTGCTGGTTTCAGTCATTCTCTGTGGGCGGGCCTTGAATCCATTCGTAGCAGTCACCTGCTGTGTCATGCTCGCACTCGGCCTGCTGGGCTTCATTGATGACTACAACAAGGTGGTTCGAAAAAATTCAGCAGGGATAAGTCCACGCCAGAAGCTCTTCTGGCAGTTGCTTATCGGCCTGCTGGCGGCCTCTTTTCTCCTGCTGAAACCTGAGGTTTCGGGTATCGGTTTGACTGATGCCCAGATGTTGGAGCAACGGCAGGGATTCCTGCTTGAAGTTTCTGATGGGGGCGGCAGTGGGGAGGTCTCGGGCGCCGACGATGCGATAGTGGAGCCATTCAGGTTCAGTGAGATAGGATTTCCTCTTGTGAGGAGATCCCTGCTCGATCTGTCATGGCTCGCGATCCCCTTTTTCATGCTGATTATCACGGGGTGCTCTAACGCGGTGAACCTGACGGACGGACTTGATGGTCTTGCAACCGGTTGTACCGTCACCGTTTCCCTGGCCTACGCTGTGGTCGCCTACCTCGCCGGCCGCCTTGTAGGACTCGAGTATCTTCATGTACCGTTTCATCCGCTTCTGGGGGAACTCAGTATCTTTATGATGGCGCTGGTGGGGTCCGGGATGGGTTTTCTCTGGTGGAACTGTCATCCGGCGAAGGTGTTCATGGGGGATACGGGCTCTCTCGCGATTGGCGGAGCTCTTGGAACGGCGGCAATATGCACCAAGCAGGAGTTGCTTCTCGTCGTGATTGGTGGCGTCTTTGTGGCTGAGGCTCTCTCAGTGATCCTGCAGGTTGGGAGCTTCAAGATCCGGGGTAAACGGGTTTTCGCGATGGCCCCAATTCACCACCACTTTGAGTTGCGGGGATGGCATGAGAGCCAGGTTATCATCCGCTTCTGGATCGTGTCCATCGTATTGGCAATGGCTGGGTTGGGTCTTCTGAAAGTTCTGTAGGTAATGGATCTCTCCGGGAAAAGAGTTGCGATTTTGGGAGCGGGCCGTAGTGGAAGGGCCGCCGCTAACCTAGCACGGTGTTATGGAGGAGAGGTTACGGTTTATGATGCGGGTCCTGCCGAGGTCTTCCTCGGAATGAGGGAGAGTATCCGATGTCACCCGCTCGCTACCGAGGAAACTGGCAAAGGCTGTAACGCGGACATCGTTATTATCAGTCCGGGAATCGAAACAGGAGGAGGGTTTGCGCGCTCGTTCTACGAGGACGCTGGAGAGTTTATCGGGGAGACCGAATTCGCTTCCCGTTATTACAATGGCCTCGTTATTGGAATCACTGGAACAAACGGAAAAACCACTACTACCGAGCTGGTTCAAAGGATGATAGAGGCTGGCGGAAAAAGTTGTGAGGCGTGTGGTAATTATGGGCGGCCACTATCGGATGTGGTCATTGAGGAGGATCAGCCGGACGCAGTTTCCCTTGAGTTGTCCTCGTTCCAGCTGGAGACCGTCAGGACCTTCAGGCCCGATGTCGCGGTCTGGTTGAATTTCTCTCCAGATCACATGGACCGCTATCGCAGCGTGGAAGAGTATCGTGGTGCCAAACAACGAATATTCGAGAACCAGCAGGAGAGCGATACCGCAGTGATTCGCTATGGAGAGGAAGTGGGAGAAGTCACTGCGAACCGAATCACTTTCTCAGCGACCGACTCGAGGGCTGATTACGCTCTCAGCGAAGCTACGGTAATATATCAGGAAGACAGAATTCTGGATCTCGGGGCTACTCGATTGCGGGGTCTTCATAATGCCGAGAACGTCATGGCGGCCCTGGCAGCTGTTAGGGCCGTGAACGTTCAAGTAGAAGCGGCAGCGGAAGTGTTTTCAGAGTATGCGCCCCCACTTCACCGATGTGAACTCATCAGGATTCTCGATGGGGTTGAGTACATCAATGATTCAAAGGCAACGAACCTGCATGCTCTCGAGGCCGCGCTTGTTTCTCAGGCCCGCCCTTCCATCCTGATTGCGGGTGGAAAAGAGAAGGGGTTGGATTACACCCCGCTACTTCCTGTGCTCGAAAAAAGGGTTAATAAGGTGGTAGCCTTTGGGGAGATCGGCCCTCGGTTGGCTGATGTCTTTGCCCCTGTAGTCGAAACCGTGGTCGCGGCGACTTTGGGAGACGCGGTCCAGCTGGCGCGAGATGCATCCACCCGGGGAGGAACTGTTCTGTTCTCTCCGGGGACCTCCTCATTTGACATGTTTTCGGGCTATGAAGAACGCGGGGATGCGTTCCGGTCCATAGTTCTTGCCCTCAAGTAGGGCCTTCCTGATCTGACAACAAACACCACATGAAAAGACAATCGATACAGAAAAAAAGAATCGCTGCTGACGGGGGGGGGCTCTTCGTTTTTCATTCGAAGGTATCCCGGCGGAAGCGGCAGCGAGTTGCGGCGAGCGCTGATCTCGCCTCGGAGGTTCCAAATTTAGGAGTTGCGCGGGCTCTCTTCGTGATCCTGATCCTTCATGTTGCTGCCATTGCGGCAATCTTTATTCACAACCGCGTCACAGTGGAAGACGTTGTGGTAGCGACCGGGGAGCCTCAGAGGGAGGAGCCCTCGGCTAGAGCTCCCTCTGTGACAAAGAGCCCTGCCGCAGAGAGAGGCGAAACCTTTTATTTTGTCTCAACCGGGGATACCTACGAGCGGATTGCCCGGCTCAAGGGGGTAGATCCGCAGGAGTTGCGGGATCTGAATGGGGGAAAGGGCCTTGAACCGTGTCCCATTGTCCGGATTCCGATCAGCGGGACGGCCATTTCTGGATCTCCTCCGATCGGCAATCCAGCTTCTAGTGCGAATTCGCAAGAGGATTCCACTGAGGTCGTCGCCAGCACAAAGCTGCCGGGTTCTGGATTGCAGGCGCAGGAGGGGGGCAGGTTCTCGTCGTCCTCTTCCATCCGGAAGGATGGGGACGGATCCTTCGGGCCAGAGCGATCGGTACCCCGGGCCATTCCTGTACCGGAGGACAATGCCCCCTTCAGGACATATTCGGTGAAAAGTGGTGATACTGCGTGGAAGATCGCAAGGCTCTTCAAGGTTCCGGTCAGCACTCTCCTTGAGGCGAATGCAATAGAAGATGCCCGTAAGCTCCAAGTGAACATGAAGTTAAGAATTCCAGCTCCATAGGCGGAAAATTCTCAAAACGATTCCATGGGCCGTTGTGCCGCCATAGTCCTCTGTATTTCCGTAGTCATTCTTGTGGCTCTCGGTCTTGTAATGCTGGCCAGCACCAGTGCATGGGTGCATGGGGTCGACAAGGACCCCTATCTTCTGGTTAAAAGACAGGGCATATTTGCCGGGGTTGGTATTGCGATGGCGCTGATAGTGGGGTCTCTGGATTACAGAGTCCTGCGCCGGATCTGGATTCCATTACTTGTCGTTGGCTGTGCGCTGCTAGCGCTCTGCTACATTCCCGGTGTTCAGGTAGTGGTGAAGGGGGAGGCGCGCTGGATCTGGGCGCCCGTGATCGGGCGCTTTCAACCCTCGGAAGTGGCGAAACTTATCGTCATCATTGCACTTGCCGCCTGGTTTTCTCAATACCGCGCCGAAGCGAAATCCGTGATGAAAGGATTTCTGATACCAGGGCTCGTATTGGGAATTCCGGTCGCGCTGATTTTCTTCGAAAAGGACATGGGGACGGCAGTTGCACTTGGCGGGGCAGGGTTTCTCCTCATGTTTGCGGCTGGCACCCGCGTGTCTCTTCTTTGCCTCGTGGCGGTTGTCGGGTTCCTTGGCTTATATCTGGCAGTTGAGAGCGATCCATATCGGAGGATGAAGTTTGAAGCTCTATTGAATCTCGACGATCCTGATGTCCAGAGAAAGGCAGGATACCAGCAGTATCGTTCCAGGCTGGCACTCGCATCGGGAGGGCTCTTCGGAGCAGGTCTTGGGAATGGCGCCGAAAAGCACGGTTATCTTCCGGAGGCTCATACGGATTTTATCTTTCCGGTTGCCGGGGAAGAGCTGGGTCTGCTCTGCACTCTGGGTATCGTCTTCTGTTTTGTACTCATCAGCACGTGTGGCATCTCGATCGCATTACATGCACCTGACCTGTTTGGGAGGCTCCTCGGGATTGGAGTTACCTTGGTGGTTACCCTTCCTGCCTTAATGAATATCGGGGTTGCAACCAGCGTCCTTCCCAACACCGGTCTTCCATTGCCTCTTGTAAGCTATGGCGGGACTAATCTTGTGTTTACTCTGGCCGCAGTGGGTCTGCTCATCAGTTTGCACCGACGCTCGGATCATGCAACAGGCAGAGAGTTACCGGTGATCAGAGAAAGACAGCTAGCCTTAAAAATATAGACAACAAAAAGGCTGGCTTTTTCTCTGCCGTCTTATGGGGTCCAGAGAGTAAACATTGTGTCTCGTAAACTTTCCATCGTTATCGCCTGCGGCGGAACCGGCGGACATCTTTTTCCCGGAATAGCCGTGGCAGAGGAATTACTTGAGAGAGGGCATGAGCCGCTCCTTATGATCTCTCGGAAGAGAGTAGATGCCGATGCATCGGAAAAGTATGGAGCCCTCGATTTCGTGACGGTCGCCGCGATTGCGAAACCTCGCACCATGTCTCTGCGGATGGTTCCCTTTCTTGTGAAGCTCTGGGGAACGATCAGGCAGTCGAGGAAGATCTTCAGGCTTCATCAGGTAGAGGTTGTTCTGGGTATGGGTGGGTTTACTTCCCTCCCTCCGATCTATGCTGCGCAGAAGATGGGACTGCTCACGGCATTACATGACTCAAATGCGCTGCCGGGTAAGGCAAATCGGCTCGCGGCAAGATGGTGCAGCAGGATTCTGCTGGGGCTTGAGGCTGCGAGAGGATATTTTGAATCGAGCAGGGTGGAGGTGACCGGAACCCCGGTTCGGAGCGAGTTTGGCAATCTCCCGTCAGAGACGGAGGCGAGAAAGGGGTTTGGCCTCCATCCGGATCGGCCTGTCGTGCTTTGTTTTGGGGGGAGTCAGGGAGCCAAGGGACTAAATACTCTTGCGGCTGGGGCTGCGGAGTGCCTGGGCACTGCGGTGCAGTGGTTACATGTAGCCGGCCGTCAGGACGCGGAAAGGGTCAAGGAACTTGTGGGAGACCGGGAGGGACATGTGGTGTGTGGATTTTGTGATGATATGCCGGCTGCCTACGCTGCGAGCACTCTCGTCATCAGTCGCTCCGGAGGAGCCAGTCTGACCGAGTTGGCCTCGCTTGGTCTACCGTCCATCCTAGTGCCGTATCCCTACGCCGCAGACGATCACCAGACATTCAATGCCCGGTGTTTTGAGGAAGCGGGGGCATCCTTACTGGTTCCAGAGTCCGTATTGAGGCCGGCCTCTCTGGCAGAGATGGTTGGTGGCCTCCTTGCTGACCCTGCAAAACTTGAGGCGATGGGACGGGCAGCTGAGACTCTGTGTCCCGGGGATGCGGTAAAGAGAATTTGTGATTCTCTGGAGAGCATGGAGAAGGCTTCGTAATCCGGGGATTGGGGCTTTTCGCTGAACCGATTCATGGTCACCATCGGTACTATCGAACATGATTGACGGGATCAGCCAACGCCTTCTTGATCAGACTCGCCCTCTGCGTATCCACCTGCTCGGTGTGGCGGGATCGGGGATGAGTGGTCTTGCAGCTCTTCTTCTTGAGATGGGGCACGACGTCAGCGGATCTGATAGAGTATCGAGTGGGGAAACCGAGCGCCTTCAGGGTATAGGACTCAAGTTCTCTTCACCTCATTCGGCCGATTCTGTATCCGGGGTCGAGGCAGTGGTCTATTCGTCGGCGATTAAGTCTGACAACGTCGCACTGGTTGAGGCTGGGCGAAGCGGGGTGCCTTGCCTGCGCCGGGCCGAATGTCTGGCTGCTATTCTCGATACCAGGAAAGGAGTGGTCGTTGCCGGGACTCATGGCAAGACGACCACATCGGCGATGTGTACGCACATCTTGAACAATGGGGGCGGCAAGGTGTCTCACTATGTCGGTGCGGAGATTCCCGTTCTAGGCGCAAATGCTCATTGGGAGGTCGACAGCGATTACTTTGTGGCCGAAGGAGATGAGAGCGATGGGACTCTCGGTCTCTACCAGCCGTCCCATGCCATTGTACTCAACATCGAAGAGGAACATCTCGATTATTACAAAGATCTGGAAGAGATCGTAAAGGTGTTTGGTAAGTTGCTGGAACGGACCACTGAGAGGATTATCTATTGTCGGGAGGATCCCGTGGCGGGTGAGCTATGTCGTAAATACAGGGAAGCTATTTCCTACGGATGGAAAGAGTCAGATTTTACCGCTTCTAATGTAGTGGAAGGGCGGGGAGTGACATCTTTCACTGTTTTTCGTCGTGGTGAGGAAATGGGAAGAGTTGAGCTTGGGATTCCAGGAAGGCATAACGTCCTCAATGCTCTTGCGGCTATTGCGCTGGCAGATGATCTTGAGGTTGATTTCAACCATGTGACCCGCGCCTTATCCTCCTTTGCGGGCGCGAAGCGGCGGTTCGAGTCGGTCTACCTTTCTTCCCGCTTTCATGTGGTTGATGACTACGGACATCATCCGACCGAGATAGCAGCGACGCTTCAAACAGCGCGATCCCTTGAACCTGGCCGCATTGTCACCCTGTTCCAGCCGCACCGATACTCAAGGACAGAGCGCCTTGCCGAAGAGTTTGGGAAAGCGCTCCAAGGTGCAGATCTTGTTTTTGTAACTGGGATATATGCTGCAAGCGAATCTCCCATCAAGGGAATCAGCGGGATGACGATTCTGGAGGCAGTGGAAAGGCAGGGGTCGACCAAATGCGTTTACCATGAGGATCTGGAGACGGTTCATCATGTGGTAGGTAATGCGTTAAGGTCCGGGGACCTTCTTCTTACCCTTGGCGCAGGTAATGTTCATGAAGCGGGGAAAAGGATTTCAGACGACCTGCAGCTTATTGATGCCCTTGAAAGCGAGTTTGCTGAATCTGAGATGGAAGTCAGGCTTTACGAGTCGATGCGGCGCCATACTACAATCCTTGTAGGTGGTCCGGCTCAGTTTTGGATCGAGCCCAGAACGTTCGGCGCTTTTTCCGGGGCAGTCAGATTCTTCAAGGAACGGGGGATCCCGGTGCGGGTGGTAGGCCGAGGATCTAATCTTCTGGTGAGGGATGGTGGGATCCGCGGAGCGGTGATTCATCCCTCCAAGGGAGAGTTCGGAGAGTTGGAAGTTTGTGGAGATCTTCTCAGTGCCGGTGTCGGTGTGCGGTTCAAGAAAGTCGCTAGCTTCGCGGAGGAGGCCGGACTGGGAGACTTCGCATGGATGGAGGGCATTCCGGGGAATGTCGGCGGAGGATTGCGGATGAATGCGGGAGCGATGGGATGGGAGACTTTTGATCAGGTAGTGAGCGTGACCTTCCTTGACGAGGATGGAGAGATTCGGACCCGTTCTCGTGAGGAGATTGAGGCTCACTACCGGAATGTCCCGGAATTACACCAGAATTACGCGCTGAAGGCGGTGTTCCGGGGAACTCCGTGCGTTCAGGATGAAATCAGGGAAAAGATGGTGGAGTCGAAAAACCATCGCCGGCGTAGTCAGCCGCTTGCAGCAAGCGCAGGGTGCATTTTTAAGAACCCAGAGGGGATCGGGGCCGGGAAACTGATTGATGAAATGAGGATGAAGGGAAGGAATGTGGGGCGGGCGGAGGTCTCTCATGAGCACGGGAATTTCATTGTTAACCGGGGCAAGGCCGATGCGCATGATGTCCTCCGTCTTATTGATGAGATCAGGGCGGAAGCGAGGGAGCAGCGTGGTATCGATCTTGAAACTGAGATTCAGGTCGTAGGTGAGGACCAGCCGGACTTTTAATCGATTCCTAAGGTGCGGATGTATTCTATCCGCTGCATTGATATGCGGGAATTGAATGAGAGGATGATTCGGTCTAAGCACTCGACGATCAAGGCCGGGGACCATAGTATGAAGAGGTCCATGGATGATTCGGTATTGATCGCGGTATTGATGGGTGGTCCTGGGTCGGAGAGAGAGGTCTCGCTGAGCTCAGGACGGGCGGTTTTGAAGGCATTGCAGGGAGAAGGGCTCAGAGCAGTGGGTGTCGACGCGGTCGATACGGAACCTATTTTACCTGACGGAACGGGACTTGTGTTCAACGTGATTCATGGAACTTTTGGCGAGGATGGTGTCCTGCAGGACTATCTGGAATCGTTAGGGGTTCCCTACACTGGGGCGGGGCCTGAAAGCAGCCGCTTGGCTTTTGACAAGATCGCCAGCAAGGTGCGCTTCGAGGAGGTGGGTATTCCGACACCGGCCTATGAAGTGGTGGGAGCGCAGGGGGAACCGGAAGCCTCCGCCATCAGGTATCCTGTTGTGGTCAAGCCCCCACGGGAGGGCTCGAGCGTAGGGGTTCATATCGTAACTAATCCGGACGAGAGGAAGGTGGCGTTGAGGGACGCAGCCCGCCACGGTTCAGAGATTCTTGTGGAGCAATTCGTCGAGGGGAAGGAACTCACGGTTGGAATCGTCGGCAGTGAGGTGTTTCCGGTGGTGCATATTGTCCCTCGGAGTGGTTTTTACGATATGAGTAACAAGTATCCGTGGATGGGAAGCGAGGGAGCTACGGATTATTACTGCCCAGCCGATTTGGACGCAAAAACCACTAAAATTGTGAAGGAAGTGGCTTTGGAAGCGCACCGGGCGCTCGGGATTGAGGTTTACTCCAGGGTCGATGTCCTGCTAGATTCCTTAAGTAATCCTTATATCTTGGAAGCCAATACGATTCCCGGGATGACGGCCAGCAGCCTATTGCCCAAGGGAGCCGCTGCGGCGACACCAGGTTATGAGTTCGGTGCCCACTGTCGGATGATAGGGGAGAGGACGTTATCTCGGCGGCGCTAAAAT
>CAXEFH010000062.1:0-14174 GCA_963989605.1 uncultured Roseibacillus sp.
GTCGAAGTCACCCAGTCCCAGCTGGGTCAGATCCCCGGGGAAGAACTGCTCCTCGTATCCGTCCGGAATACCGTCGCCGTCGGTGTCGATGCTGGGATCAAAGCTATCAAGGTAGACGCCCCAGCTCAGGCCGGCTCCATCGGTGTCAAACACCGCGGGCGCACCGCTGCTGATTCCAAAGACACTGGTATAACCGATCCCACCGAAGTTCGCAGTGCTGGTGGAGAAGTCATTGTAGTAGCCGAATCCGATATCAGCTGCCGACTGGGCGCCTCCACCGTCCTCGGTCAACCAGATGTCCACGTTGAACCAGCCTCCTCCGCCAAAGTCAAAGTTGGCGAAGGTTCGAACGTTCCATGCGGTATCGGTATGCTGCTGGTCGTTGCCCCGTGGATTCAGGTTGGTTGCCCCGGCGATCGGGGTCGCTACAATCTTGACCCGGTCATCGTAGTTCTCGGTGAAGGAGAAGATGCCGTCCTCGTCATAGAACTGGAACACGTAAGCGATATCATGGTTATCGCCCAGGAGATCGGTGCCCAGCCCCCCGGGTTCCCGGTCGACATCAATTCCCTCGATGATAAAGGAGTCCGGCTGGTCGAGCTCTCCGAACGGAGCAAGCTGGTCGACGTTCTCAGGAAGGGCCCCGGTGAAGTCGGCGGCTGGGAGATTATCAGTGCGGCGATAAAGAACTCTCTCGGGAACATGATTGGCGAGGCTGATCTCCGGTGCAGACGCCGGGTCATTGGGGTCAAACCCGCTATCGACCTCCTGCCCGTCAAAGGTGAGGTCACCATCGGTATCGTTATTAAGTGGATCTGTTCCGGTGTTGTTGGCATCGACAAAAATACCTGTGCCAGTCTCCACACCGTCGAGCAATCCGTCATTATCGCTATCCTCATCAAGAGGGTCTGTTCCAGCGGTAGCTTCTGCTCCGTCGTCGGAACCGTCATCATCCGAATCTGAATCAATAGGGTCAGTCTGCGCAGCATGCTCCGCCGCATCGCTCACCCCGTCGTTGTCAAAGTCAGTCACATCTGAAACGTCTTCCAGACCGGACACCTCATCATTCGGATCGGCGTCTATGATGCCCTGTTCAAAGGTGTCAGGAAGCCCGTCCTGATCCTCGTCCGTTCCAACCTCGAAAACCCAAACTTTTTTACTGTTGTCGTTATCAGGACCTCCGGTAGTCGTATCCTCCGCCGTCATCTCTCCGGGTTGCCCCGTCCCATCATCAGCGAACAAACGAATCTCAAGAGGATACCAACGGTCATCGCAGCAAGTATCATTGCGAGCAAAAGCTACCACCGTGGTCACATCATACTCCGCACCGAGATCGATGGTGTATTGGGCATTGTTAACGAGCCCATTTCTTGAGGACCACACCCCTCCACCATTTTCCTGGTCATTATCAAGAGGGCCCCCGACGGGACCGTGCTCGAGGCTCTGGGTCGTTCCGATCTCGGGACCATCCGTAACATTGAATGTCGTCACTCCGGCAATATCGTTCGTGCTGGTGGCGCCACCCCGTCCAGCAGCTCCCGCTTCATCGGGCACCACCCCGGCCTCAAAGGCTTCGAATTCTCCCAGGTGAAACCGGGTGTCACCAGCGGCTTTCTGAATGTTAATGAAACGCGCTAGGACAGCCTCCGCCTGCGGAGCCATTACGAGGGTTACGGCCATTACGCCAAGAATGAGGATGGTAATCTTTTTCATTGGATTTTATGAGCTAACTCCGTTCCTAGGCTGACCCCTGTCCATGCACAAGCTGTGATTTCCACAAAGCCTCCTCGCCTCCATGCAAGGCAACCCGGGACTTCACCGGATGCAGCAGAAACGGTTAAACCCGCAGAGCGACTGCCCCCACCTCTATAAAACCAGCGCGCAAGCGGCTTCCTACTGATCTCGATAGCAATCGAGACGAGCCCCGACTCGTATAAAAAGACCGTTCCGCACCAAAGCTGGACTGGAATCTACCCAGGTCACCTCCTCCCCGGGCTCAAGGTCATGGATCCCAAGCACTCTGGGCTCAACGCCCACATCGATGGAATACAGCTCTCCATCCCTTGAAAGGCACAACATCGTCGTCCCGGCGAGCAGGGGAGAAGCATAAAAATTTCCGGTCAGCTTGGTGGTCCATTGTGCTTTCCCGGAACGGGGGTCGACCGCCTGAAGCACCCCCCGGTCCGACAGCACAAAAAGGGTCTTTCCGTCAGAAACCGGTGTAGGAACATAGGGAGCATCCTGCTCAAGCTGCCAGAGCAATCTCGCCCGGCCCGTTCCTGCCACCGGTGGCTGCAGCGCCAGGAAGACGTTATTCCCTCCCTCCTTCTTGCATCCAGCTGTAATGATTGAGCCCTCAGGCCCTCCCCCTGCGACAATACTGAGAGGAGAAACGATGCAGCGCTCCTTGAAAACATCCGGAAGTGCCCACAGCTCTTTTCCGTTTTCAAGGTCAAGACCACGAACCCCTGTGCTGGTACTGCTAATCACCACCTCATACCGCGACGGGTCTCCGTCCTGTCTGCGAATCAGCGGGGTCATGTAGGTTGTCTTGGGGCTGTGCCGTGGATATGATGTTTTCCATTCGGGTTGGCCGGTCCCTCCGTTGATTGACGCCACGTATCCTCCAAGTTGGTGCAGGTGGGCAAAAATGACAGAGCCATCATGGATCACAGGCACGATGTTAGTTCCATGAGCACCCTTGAAGGATCCAATCTCAAAATCCCAGAGATGTCTTCCCTCATGAGAGTATGCCGAGAGCATGGCCGACTTCCGGCCAGATTCATACCAACTGAAGACGACCATGTTTTGGTCAACCGCAGGGGTCGCAGCTGCGGTATTGTTCATCTTGTGGGTCCGGTAGGGCCCAACCTCAACTGTCTTCTTCCACAAAGCGACTCCATCCGCCGTGCGGTGACATTGGAGATGCACCAAGCCAGCAGGACGATCCTCCGAGGTCACAAAGACCCGGGATCCCCATAC
This sequence comes from uncultured Roseibacillus sp., assembly GCA_963989605.1. Taxonomy (GTDB): domain Bacteria; phylum Verrucomicrobiota; class Verrucomicrobiia; order Verrucomicrobiales; family Akkermansiaceae; genus Roseibacillus_B. The sequence goes on from CAXEFH010000062.1 coordinate 2,983, forward strand.
CACTGGCGAACTGCTTCCTGCTCCGGGCAGGGGCACCGACCATGCCCGTGACATCTTGTCAACTCCACCCGGTTGATCAAACCCGGCAGCAGTCCCAGTCCCTCCCGGGCCACGGAATCTCGGCCACTCGTCCTCCCCGGCAACATCACCTTTGGTCAATACCGTCCCGAGAATCCATAAGACCACTAGAACGTTTGAAACAATGAACGATGCAGATTTCATAAAACCAGCCTTGAGAACGCTCTCGTAATCATCATCTCCGGTCAATCACCACTGCGAATCCTCCATCCAGGAAGGCCTTCTAACTGTTATTCTTGCTCGGAATGAGTTAACTCTGATAGAATGATCGCTCATCCCTGAGATCCGCAGACTTGCTAGCTCGTTCTGCCCAGCCTATCCCCTCATCATGGAACCCTCAAAAACCCACCTGGCCCCTGGAGTACTCGCCGTCTTCCTGGCCCTCGCAGGAGTTCTTTCCTCTACCGCGACTCCAATCATTTCCGAATTCCTCGCCGACAACGAATCGGGCTTGAGGGACGAAGACGGAGACTGGGAGGACTGGCTTGAACTCTACAACCCGGACTCCGAACCCGCTGACCTCGGAGGGCATTTCCTCACCGACAATCCAGACAACCTGACAAAATGGCGTATCCCGGATGGCACCTCGCTTCAGCCAAGGGGTTTTCTGGTGATCTTCGCCTCAGGAAAGGATCGTGCCATTCCCGGCCAGCAACTTCATACCAGTTTCGGCCTCGACAACAGCGGGGAATATCTCGCCCTCGTATCTCCCGATGGGGTTTCCATCCTTCACGATTTCACTCCTGCCTATCCCGCCCAGTTCAACGATGCCTCCTTCGGGATTGAGCAGACGCCGGTCACGAGCGAGGAAATTCTCGTCGCGGTGGATTCCGCCTGCAGGACCCATGTGCCCACTGACAACAGCCTCGGCATCACCTGGACCCAGACCGGCTTCAGTGACACCCTGTGGACTGGCGGATTTCTCGGGGCCGGTTATGACAGGGGCACAGGGTATCAGGACATGATCAGCTCTGATCTCGAACAGGTCGCCTTCGATCGTAATTCCTCGGTCTACATCAGGGTGCCCTTTGAGCTCGAACGTACGGATGACATTCTCAGCCTCGCCCTCGATATCCAGTATGACGATGGGGTTATTGCCTACCTCAATGGAATCCGGGTTTCTTCCCTGAATGCCCCGGGAGCACCGCGTTTCAATTCAAGGGCCCTGAGCGACCGTAGTGACTCCGCTGCACTGGATTTTCAGACAATCCAGCTCAACAGCCACCTGAGCCGGCTCCGGGCAGGACAGAATATTCTGTCCCTGCATCTCATGAATTCCGCCCCGGACGATGATGACCTTCTCGTCCGGCCCCAGCTCAGCGTCATCCGCACCGTGGCCCTCGAACTCGGCGAACCCGCCTACTTCGCAAACCCGACGCCCGGACAGCGCAACGGCAGTCAGGAGCAGCTTCCCGCCAGCGAGGTCGTGTTTTCTCACCGGAGTCAGACCTTTATTGAAAATTTCGAAGTTTCTCTCTCCAGCACCTTCCCGGGAGAGGTCATCCGCTACACGACCGACCGCTCAGAGCCAAACGCAAGTTCTCCCCGCTACACCGAGCCTATCCCAATCAGCAACTCGATCCAGATACGGGCACGCGTCTTCGGGGAGAATAATGCCCAAGGACCCGTCAAAATGCGCAGTTTCCTGAAGCTGGGAGAGGCAGTGCTCCAGCAATTCAACTCTAACTTGCCGATCCTCATTATTGAAACCTGGAACCGAGGGGATCCGGGAGGAAACACCCACCTTGATGGCTTCATGGCAATCATCGAGCCCGACCCCGAGACAGGTCGCGCACGAATCACGGATGAGTTCGCAACTGACACACGGGTGGGCCTGAAACGGAGGGGATCTTCCTCCTTTGGCTGGCCGAAATACTCCATGACAGTAGAGGCCCGGGACGAGGAGGGACTCGACAAAGGCATTACCCCTCTTGATCTCCCCCGTGAATCCGACTGGGTGCTGAGTGGCCGCTACCAGTTTGACCGGGCCCTCATGCGCAATGATCTCATATACGAGTTGAGTCGCCAGACTGGTGAGTATGCTACCCGCACCAAGTTCGTTGAGGTGATCCATAACGTCCGAGGGGGCCCCCTCACCTACTCCGGATCATATTTCGGCGTTTATTCCCTGATCGAGAAGATCAAACGGGACGACAGCAGGGTGCCCGTAGCACGGATGGATCCCCGGGACGCGAGAGAACCCGCTATCTCAGGTGGCTACATGTTCAAGAAGGACCGCCTTGACCCAGGCGATAGTGGATTCAGCGTAGCGGGCCTTGGCACCCTCGGGTGGGTTGAACCCAAGGAGCGGGAGGTGTCCAGCAGGCAGAGGTCCTGGCTGACAACCCATATGAATGAGGTCAACGCCGCCATCAGTGCGAGTAATGGAATTAACCCCAGCACCGGTAAGCACTTTACCGAATACATCGATCAATTCTCATGGCTGCGGCACCACTGGCTTAATACCCTTGCGATGAACGTCGACGGATTCCGGCTCAGTGGTTACTACTATAAGCACCGCAGTGACACGAACGGAGGGAAAATTGGAGCGGGGCCGATCTGGGACTTTGACCGCACCATGGGTTCCACCGACAGCCGGGACAATAATCCCTCTCAGTGGGATGGCTCCGGGGACTCGAGCAGGACCTGGAGTGATGGGCGCTATGTCTGGTGGGGGCAGGTCCTCAGCAAACCTGACTTCCGGCAGGCACATACAGACCTGTGGCAGGACCTGCGGGAAAATGTTTTCTCGACCCTGAACATTGAGAGCGTCATCAACGATTTTGCCCGCCAAATCGATGGCCGGGACCCCCTCGGGGCCAACGACTCTTCCCTCGGGCGTAGTCCTGCCGAAAGGAATTACCTCAAGTGGGGCAGCGCCAGCCACCGTAATGAGGTCCGGATCCTGAAACAATGGCTGAGAACACGGGTAGGCTGGATTGATCGCCAGTATACCGCCAAGCCACTGTTCAGCTCAGATCAGGGACTGCAGCAACCCGGCATCGTCCAAGTGGGAGACCAGTTCGCCTTCGTCGGCGAGGGTGTATTCTACTACACCACGGATGGAACAGATCCCCGCGCCCCCGGGGGCAATGCTTCCGCCAATGCTCTCCTGGCCAACGCTGGCAACCCGATCACGCTGGATGAAACCACTACGATCACCGCAAGGGCTCGAAATGGGCGGGGCCTGACAGCGTGGAGCGGACCCCTCACCTCTCACTTCCTCGTGGGACCGATCGCCAATGCCTCCAACCTTGTTATCACGGAAATTCATTATGCACCCCTTTCTCCGGAGACCTCCGAAGAACTCGCCGCTGCAAACGACGCCTCGGATTTCGAATTCATTGAGATGCAAAATGTGAGCACGGACATGATCGACCTCACAGGCATGCATTTTACAGAGGGCATTGATTTTGATTTTACATTTTCAGAGGTAACCACACTGGCTCCGGGAGAATTGGTCCTCCTTGTTCGCAACAGGGCCGCCTTTGAAGCCCGTTACGGCACGGCACATAGCGGACGTATTGCCGGCGAATTCCTCCCAACTCGACTAGAAAATGCCGGAGAACGACTCCACCTCGTCAACGGTGTGGGAACTACTATAGCGAATTTCCGCTACAACGACCGGGATCCATGGCCAGAGGCTGCGGGAAGAGACGGTTTCAGCTTGGTCCTTGCAGCTGCTACCGTCCCTGTCCCTGATTATTCGGAGCCTGGCAACTGGAGAGCCAGCACAATGGCCGGAGGAACTCCGGGCGCCGGATTACTTCGCGATAGCGACGGTGATGGACTAAGTGATACTGATGAGGCACTCGCGGGAACAGATCCTCTCCGCCCGGACACGGATGGAGATGGCTCTCCGGATGGATCAGAGATCGCGGCTGGGACAGACCCTCTCGATGGGGCATCGCTCTTCCAGATAACAACGCTGAGTAAGGATCCGCTAACCGGTTTTGTCACGGTGAGGTGGGATAGCGTGCCGGGCAAAAGTTATACCCTTGAGGCAAGCGCTGATCTGGTTGACTGGGAGGTAACCTCCTCGGGAATCCTCGCAGTGGGAACCGTGACTTTGCAGCTAGACCCCCAGGCCATCGGAAAGGGCCGACGATTTTACCGGGTGTCGGTGGAGGAATAAGGAGAATTCCCGGCAAACAGTAAGAAGATACCTCCCGGCTCTTCATTTTTTGCGAACCGAGTTTACTCTGGAGTAACGCCGGCCGATCAATCAATCCATCACTTCCCTCTCAACCGGCCCTTGTATTCCGGACGATCACGCCACACCTTGAAGTAAGGACGGTAGGCATCCAGATCCGTCCAGAACATCCGGGGTGGCTGGGGAGAATCAACCGTTCCGGAAGGGTAATCTTTCCCGGCCACACTCGCGTCGACCGTCACGTTCCAATCTTGGAAGGCCTTGCGAAGTCGCTGGGCCACCTCCGGATACCTGATCTTCACATCCTGCTTCTCTGCTGGATCTTCAGCCAGATGGTAGAGAACGAAATCTCCATTGCCCACGTTCTTCGTATAGAGCTTGAAATCGTTGTCGATCAATGCGCCCCGCCCCGCACTCCGGAACCCAATCGGCTTTTGGCGCAGACCCAGCTCCTTATCAAAGAGGGGAAGCAGACTCTGTCCATCCTGTGGCTGAAGCATGACGTCCGTCGGAAGACCCGCGATTTCCGCCAAGGTGGGAAAAATATCCACGGTGGCGGCCGGAAAAGAGGTCACCCGTGGCTTGGTGACCCCGTCAGGCCACTCGATCACGCCCGGCACCCTCAGGCCACCTTCGAAGAGTGACCCCTTGTAGCCCCGCAGTCCGCCGACCGTGTCGGGTTTGAAACCCGCAAGCCCTCCGTTGTCGCTGCAAAACCAGACAAGAGTATTGCGTGCGATTCCCAACCTACGTAATCCGGCCCGCAGGGTGCCGAGACTTCGATCCATGGCCACCAGTTCCGCGTAATGATGCTGTGACTTTTTATCGAGATTGGGGAAGGACTTGAGATCCCGCTCCAGGCCTCTCCATGGACTGTGCGGGGTTCCATACCAGATCACCGTAAAAGAGGGTTTTCCCTCCGCAGCCTGCGAACCAATGAACCTGAGCGCTTCTGCGACGATGACTTCCGAGGAATCGCCCGTGAACTCCTCGAATGTTCCCTTCCGACTCATAACCGGATCCTTGTCGAAAAAATTGGTGACCGAGAGCCACTGGTCGAATCCAAATCCACCGGGGCCGTGACTGTCTGCTTCCAGGATCGGCACTCCCGGCCCACGCAGTCCGTTGAGGTGCCACTTCCCAAAATGGCCGGTAGCATACCCCGCCCCACGGAGCGCCACCGCCAGAGTCTTCTCCTGCTTCCGCAAGGCAAAGCCATGACTTTGCACCCCGGTCCTGTCGTGGGTCCGCCCAGTCAGAACCGTTGCCCGCGTCGGGGAGCACACCGGCCCCCCTGCATAAAACCTGTCAAAGCGCAATCCCCCCGCCGCCATCGCGTCAAGGTGGGGGGTCCTGAGAGCAGGGTGCTTGTAATAGCCTGTCTGCCCCCATCCCATGTCATCTGCCATGACAAGGACAATGTTGGGCTTGGAAGCCAGGAGGGTCGGAAATCCGAGGAGTAGAAGAAGAATGAGTGTCTTCATCACGGAGCAGTAGGGGCCAGCCGCCTCAATCTTGCACGGAGATTCTTTCGGGTAATGGCATTATCGAAAGATGAATATCCCGTCTCCTTTCGAACACTGCGCCCATCTCTATTTCCTGATTCCAGAAACGTCTTTCCTGCTATCCCAGGTTAGCTCGCGGTCAAAAAATCGCGCGAGTGACTTGTAGTCATGGTATGCCACGGCTTCACGACGCCAGAGATCCAGATAAGCACCGTAATGCCTCCGCATCTGAGCCAGATGCTCCCCTCCTGCCGGACTGGCGACGAGATTATTCAGCTCAAGGGGATCAGCCCCCGTATCATAAAGCTCCTCGGTGGCCTTGAATCCCTCCCCCTCCCAGGGCCAGTAGATATATTTGTGGCCTTTCGTGACCACCGACAGGCTGAAGACCTCAGGTGGGCCCCACACGTTTATCAGCGGTAAGGACTCCCGGATTTCTGCCCCGGGGTCCTCGTAGAGAGCAAGAATGCTCTTTCCATCAATACCCTGTGGCACGATGACCCCGGCCAGCTCCAGAAGGGTCGGCATGAGATCGACGTTTCCCGTGAGGGCCTTGGAGCGCAGCTCCCTGCCACTGTTCCTGTGGCGCGGATCATAAACGATTAATGGTACACGGGAGGATTCCTCATAGGGCAGGACCTTGGATCCGTAGCCATGGGCACCGCACATGAACCCATTATCCGAGGTAAAAATCACCACCGTATTCTTCTCCACTCCGTGTTTCCTGAGTGCCGTTCGTATCATTCCGACGGCAACATCGACCGCGTAGATCTGCTGGTAATAGGTGGCCATGACCTCGTCATACCTGTCCGAGTAGTTCCAACTATGGAAACGCTCGTACTGGCGCCCATGACGGCTCTGAGGTGCGAAGTGAAGACCATACTCCCGGCCAAAATTTCTTGGCTTCACAAAGCTCATACCAGCATAAACTCTCTTATCTAACGGGTCAGGCGTTGCCGGCTTGTGCGGGGCCTTGAAGCTTATAGAAAGGCAGAAGGGCTCCCCAGCCTTCGCCGAATCCTCGATAAAGTCTGCCCCGAAGGCCCCATAGGAACGGGTCGCATGCGGAAACTTCTCCGCATAAGTCACCATCGATCTGTTTCTCGCAGTCTGGTAGAAGGTCTGTCCCGGCCCTGCTCCCCAGCGATCGAAGTCACCTGCAGGCAGAACCCCCTTCCTTCCGGTCCTGGTGGTCACCTCAAAGCCAATCTTTCCCGCCATTGCGGTCCGATAGCCTGCTTCCTTCAGGAGAATCGGATAGGATTCAGCCCAATGAGAACTGTGGAGAGCACCACGCTCAAAATTACACCCGTGCTTGAACTCGAACTTTCCCGTCATGATGTTGACGCGGCTCGCCATACAGATCGCGGTGCTTACATAGTGGCAATCAAACACCATCCCGTCACGTGCGAGGCCATCCAGATGGGGGGTTTTAACTTGAGGATTCCCGTAGCATCCCATCGAACTGGTGCACTGGTCATCAGTCAGGAGAAATACCAGGTTCGGTTTGTCCTGTCCGAGGGTCGGACCTACGACAACGAACAGGAGCAGGAGCAGGATCCAGAGCCGCAGCAACAAGGCACATTTCATCGTAGCCCGGATGCTCAACAGTATTGCCGCAGAAGCGATCAGGAACTCACGGTTTCTCCCCGGAGAAAGCCCGCAACGCCGGGATTGGGGTTTTAAGTCTTGAAGGCAGTGTTCATCCTGACTACATCCCGCCCCCCCGGAATTTAAGCAAAACATGTCTGACTCCTCTTCTGAAATCGGACTCGTGGGCCTGGCGGTCATGGGTCAGAATCTTGCCCTCAACATTGCCGATCACGGCTTTCGCATCTCTGTCTACAACCGAACAACGACAAAGACCGAGGAATTCGTAGCTGCCAACCCCGATACCCCGGGAGGATTGGTGGGCACTAGCAGCCTTGAGGAGTTCGTCCAGTCCATCAAGAGACCTCGCAAGGTGATTATTCTCGTCCAGGCCGGGGGCCCTACAGATGCGGTAATCAATGGACTGACAGAACTTCTGGATCCTGACGATATCATCATCGATGGGGGCAATGCTCTCTGGACAGACACAATCCGGCGGGAAAAAGCCCTCAACGAAAAAGGGTTCCGATTCGTTGGTTCGGGTGTCTCTGGCGGGGAAGAGGGAGCCCGCTTCGGTCCTTCTCTCATGCCAGGCGGCAAGGAAAGTGCCTGGAGGGAACTCAAGCCCATCTGGGAGGCAATCGCCGCCAAAGTCGACGAGACTACCGGAAAACCTATTGAGGGAGCCGAACCCGGAACGCCTGTTGAGGGAGGCGTCCCCTGTGCCGCCTACATCGGCGACAACGGAGCAGGCCATTACGTCAAGATGGTCCATAATGGGATCGAGTATGGCGACATGCAGATGATCTGTGAGGCTTACACCCTGATGGAGAATCTCCTCGGCATGAGGCCAGCGGAAATGAGCTCCGTATTCGGTGAGTGGAATGAGGGCGTCCTCGACTCCTTCCTGATCGAAATTACGGCCGACATTCTGGGGCAGAAGGATCCTGAGACCGGTCAGCCCTTCGTTGATATCGTGCTGGACACCGCAGGGCAGAAGGGCACTGGAAAATGGACCTCGGTTAATGCCCTCGACATGGGGATTGCCGCTCCCTGCATCGCAGAGGCAGTCTTCGCGCGCTGCATCAGTGCCATCAAGGAGGAACGCGTTGCCGCTTCCAAGGTTCTCGATGCCAAGCTCCTGCCATTTGAGGGAGAAACCGCCGAGTTCGTACAGGCCATCCATGACGCCCTCTACTGCTCCAAGATCTGCTCTTACGCACAGGGATTTCAACTGATGCGGGAGGCCCAGAACGAGTACGACTGGGACCTGGACTTCGGGCAGATCTCAATGATCTGGCGGGGGGGATGCATCATTCGTGCGCGTTTTCTCCAGAAAATATTTGAAGCCTATCAAGCTAATCCCGGTATCGCGAACCTGCTTCTGGATCCATATTTCAAGAGCGAGATCAACCGTTGTCAGGCTAACTGGCGCAAGGTCGTAGCCACCGCGGCGATGCATGGCGTTCCCCTGCCCTGTTTTAGCTCAGCTCTTTCCTATTACGATAGTTACCGCAGCGACCGTCTCCCGGCGAACCTGCTGCAGGGACAGCGCGACTTCTTCGGAGCGCATACCTACGAGAGGGTCGATCGGGAGCGTGGACACACTTTCCACATCGACTGGCCGGCCAGTGACCGCCCTCAGATCCAAGTGAAGCCTTGATGATTCAGGAGGGATTCCCCCTAAACCTCCAGGTGCACAACCGGACTAATGTCCTGATCGTAATCGACGTCTGAAAAGCCGAATCCAAAAAGCTTCAGGAAGTCCTCCTGGTATCCTTCAAAATCGGTGGTTTCCCTCAAGTTCTCCGAGGTGACCTGAGGCCATAGCTCCTTCACCTCCTGCTGAACTCCGGGATCCATCTCGAGGTCATCAATGCGGATGAGGCCCTTGTCGTCCAACTTTGGCACCTCATTGTTGTAGAGGTGCGTGGCAAACAGTCGCTGGATCTGCTCGATCGTGCCCTCGTGGGTGCCCTTCTCCTTCATAATCTTGTAAAGAATGGAGATGTAGAGCGGCACGACCGGAATCGCCGAACTCGCCTGAGTCACCAGAGCCTTGTTGACCGAGACGTGGGCATTACCCCCGGCGCTGGTCTTGAGGAGTTCGCTTATGCGCTGTCCGGCATCCCTCAGGTCAATCTTTGCCCTGCCGATCGTTCCATTGGTGTAAATTGGCCATGTCACTTCCGGTCCGATATAGTCGTAGGCCACCGTGGTCGCCTCGGGAGCTAATACCCGTGCCTCATTCAAAGCCTTAAGCCAGAGCTCCCAGTCCTCGCCCCCCATGACCGTGACGGTGTCTTGTATTTCCTGCTCGGTGGCGGACTCGATCTCTACTTCGCTCACCTCTCCGCGATCCGTATCAAGAGTCCGAGCGCAATAGTTTTCTCCGATTGGCTTGAGAACGGATTTATGAACTTCGCCAGTCCGGGGGTGTTGTCTTCTGGGCGAGGCTAGGCTGTAGACTACCAGATCGACCTCGCCGAGATCTTCCTTGATGGCTTCCACTACCGTTGACTTCATCTCGTCGGAGAAGGCATCTCCGTTGAAACTTCTCGTATAAAGCCCCTTTGCGGAGGCGGCTTCATGAAAAGCTGCGGTATTATACCATCCTGGTGTTGCGCACTTCTCGTCCCTGGGGGGACGTTCAAAAAAGACCCCCATGGTCCTCGCCCCGCTCCCAAAAGCCGCCGTGATCCTTGAGGCCAGGCCATATCCCGTCGAGGCTCCAACGACGAGAACGTTGCGCGGCCCGTTCCCGATCGCTCCCTTGCTCCTGACATAGTCAATCTGTTCCCGGACATGCGCCGCGCACCCAGCCGGATGAGCGGTGAGACAGATAAATCCGCGAACCTTCGGCTTGATGATCATGGATCGGACTCTCCCGGTGGGCAGGAGGCCGGTCGAGCAAAACCTGTCAAACGAGGAAAATATTAAGACCTCCTGAATACGGCCTTCTTGATCAAGAGCTGGACAGAAACAGGACAAAATTTCATATCCCCACCATGAATCTCACCGGGAAGCGGGCTGTTGTCTTTGGCGGAACCTCAGGTATCGGTCTTGCAACCGTAGACCAGCTGGCTGCAGAGGGCGCGGAGGTCCTGGCCGCCAGTCGCTCGGCCGCGGAAAAGATCACCCCCGTGGGTGCCGCAAGCTGTCACTCGATTGACGTCCTGAACCGGGAGGCCCTCGCTGCTTTCTATGAGCAGAATGGCCCTTTTGACATCATGGTGAATACCGCCGTTCCGTCCACGAGGGCACAGGGGCCATTCGCTCAGATGGCACTCGATGGCTTCCAATCCACTTTTGACAAGTTGTGGGGCTACGTAAACACCGTCCGTCTCGGACTTACAAACTTCGACAAGCAGGCCTCGCTTGTTCTGGTCAGCGGATTCCCCGCGCGTAAATGCCCCCCCGGAGCCTCCGCGATTTCCACCGTCGGCAACGCGATCGAGGGATTCGTCCGGGCCATCGCCCCGGAGATTTCTCCCCGCAGGATCAATGTGGTCTCCCCCGGAATCATCGACACTCCGCTCTTCCCGCAAGAGGGGGAGGAGCGCGAGGATTTTTTACATCAAGCCACGGTAGCCCATTCCGCTCCCCGGGCCGGCACACCGGATGAAGTAGCAGAGGCAGTTCTATTCCTCCTCAAGAACGAATTCACTACGGGAACAGTGGTGAACGTTGATGGTGGAGCAACTCTTCCCTGATCTGAAGGGGACGCATTCAGAGACCAACCACTAACGCTGCACCCGGGCGTTACCTTTCCAGATACTCCAAACCTGCTCCTCATCAGCAGGCTGCCCGTAGTCCGTGAGCAGGGTAGCCGCCAGCGCGCCTGTCGCCCACCCGAACCTGTCTCT
>CAXEFH010000063.1:0-14136 GCA_963989605.1 uncultured Roseibacillus sp.
TTTTCAAGCAGAAGACGGCATACGAGATTTCTGCCTGTCTCGTGGGCTCGGAGATGTGTATAAGAGACAGATGCATGATAGCTTGGTAGGTTGACAAGGAGCACGATCCCCATTGCAGTGTTCGCCTGCTCCCATCCATGAAGGCCCTACCACTCGTCCAGCCTGCAGGCAAGCGGAAGAAACCCATATCTCGGGGCGCCCTCGCAACGATCTCAATCTTCCTCGGAGCACCCATCGTTCCCCTTCTCGCGGATACTCCGTTTCAACCTCCACCTTTCAAGGTCAGGGATGGTTTTGAGATCACTCTCGCGGCCGCCCCTCCGCTTCTGAAATATCCCATGATGGCCTGCCTGGATGACATGGGTAACCTCTACGTGGCGGAGAGTGATGGGCGCAATCTCACGACCCGCGAAGAAATAGAGAACGAACTCCCTCGTTTCATTCGCCGCCTCACCGACACCGACGGAGACGGTATTTTTGACCGGAGCACTATCTTTGCCGACAAGATGACCATGCCCGAGGGAGGCCTCTGGCATGACGGAGCTCTCTATATCGTCTCCGCACCCTATCTCTGGAGGCTGGAGGATACCGACAATGACGGCAGGGCAGACAAGCGTGAAAAAATTATCGGGGAGATGGAGTTCGACGGTCGTGCGAATCAACACGGCCCGTATCTTTGTCCCAATGGGCGACTTTACTTCAGTGGAGGCCACTTCGGTTATCAGTTTACTGGTACTGATGGAACTAGGACTGGGAAAAGCCGCGCCGGTGGAATCTTCTCATGCCTTCCAGACGGAAGTGATGTTCGCATTGATGGGCAGGGACCTATCAACCCAGTCGATGTGGTCTTCACGACGAGCGGCGAAGTTCTCTCCACAGCAGCCATCTACGACAGTTTTGGAGGCCGGCGTCATGATGCCCTGATCCACTGGTTCCCGCGCGGGCTCACCCAGAGACTCTATGGCGAGCCTTTACTACCCCGGACCGGACACCGCGTCCCCGCAACCATCCGGTGGGGACAGGTTGCCCCCGCCGGGATGCTCCGCTACCGGGGAACACATCTGGGAGATGATTACCAAGACTCCCTCTTTGCCTGTCACTTCAATTCCAACCAAATACGCCATATTCGACTGAGCCCGGACGGAGCAACCTTCACCGCGAAAGACACCGAGTTTCTTTCCTCTACCAGCCAGGACTTTCACCCGGCCGATATCGTTGAGGATGCCGACGGAAGCCTCCTCCTGCTGGACACGGGAGGATGGCTCAGCTGGGGCTGCCCTCATTCCAAAGCTGCCAAACCCGAGATTCTTGGAGCCATCTACCGAATCCGCAGGCATGGCGGTGCATCTCCATCAGATCCCCGGGGAATGACAACGCCATGGACGCGACAGACACCCACGCCTCTCGCACGCTTGCTGGCAGACTCCCGCCCTGCCGTACGTGATCGGGCCCAGTCTCATTTGATCGCCATGGGGGACGAGGCTTTTCAGCCCCTGGCCCATCTTCGTCTTCCAGACATTACGGCGGATGCCGCTGTCCGCCGAAGAGCGGTCTTTACGATATCACAGATCAAGCACCCGGGTGTCGGCTCGGAGCTTCGGTCGTCGCTACAGGATCCCGCCGCTGAAGTACGACGTGCAGCTGCCCGCTCTCTCGGGGAACTACGGCTTGGTGAAGCTATCCCGGAACTTTCCAAAGCCCTGAAAGACGAGGATCTGCTCCTTCGACGACTGGCAGCCACCGCCCTGGGACGAATCGGGAACCGAAAGGCCATCGAACCACTTTTTCTTTCGCTGCAGGCGGACTCCCAGCCAGCCTTTCAGCACGCCGTACGCCTTGCTCTCATCGAAATTGGTGATGCCAAGGGGTGCCTCCCGTGGCTTCAGGGTCCTACCCCTCACCATCAGGCGACCGCTCTCCGTGTCATGGAGCAGATCGATCCCAATTCCCTCGGGATTGAAGACGTGGTTCCCTTCCTGCGGTCCGTGCTCCCCCTGTTACGCGACGAGGCCAGACGGATCGTAGCGGGCCGCACTGAATGGAGGGAGCCCGTCTTCCGGCTCTTCCAAGAGCTTCTCTCTACCGAAAAACAGAATTCCTCGTCATCGCAGCTGGCAGAGGAAATCATAATGGGATTCTCCTCGGACGAGGAATTCCACCAGATGCTCGCCCACCTTCTTACCGCTGCATCCTCCACCGAGTCTTCCCGCTACCTTCTTCTCTCCTACCTGAGCTACCTCGACGTGCTTCCTCCCAAAACAACTTCCGCGGTGGGATCCCTTCTTAAGAACCCCTCTCGCAGGCTACGCGCCGAAGCCATCCGAATCATCGTCAAATTCAACTCCTCCTCCGAGTTCCTCAGCCTGTTGGATTCCATCGCAGGCACTTCAGGGGAAGACCCCCTAATTCGTGCCACCGCTCTCGAGGGCCTTGCGAGGCACTCCCAAAAGCTTTCCGAAAGCCAATTCGCAGTGGCGAAAGGCCTTCTGGATGACCCCGGGAGCAACCCAGAGGTCCAGCAACAGGCTGCCCGGGCCCTCAGTCACCTTGAGCTTAGCAGGAAAACCCATCCTCAGGTCACGGCTTTGATCGAACTTATTGCTACAGCTACCCCCTTTTATCTTGGTCTTCTTCTTGATCCCTTCCAGCGCCTCGAACCCACCCTGTGGCCGGCCGCGGAAATCGATGCCCTCGGCTCCACTCTTGCCAGGGCGCTCCAGACGAGCCCCGGCAGCAAGAGCCTTGGAGAAAAGGATCTCGTCATTCTCACCCGTAGGTTTACCAAAGCCTATCCGGAATCTCATCGCGCTCTGACAGATCTCAGAAGCTCCAACAGGTCCGGCTTCGCGGAGAGGGAACAGCGGCTTACAGTGCTTAGCAAGGGACTGGAAGAGGGTAACGCATCACGGGGGCGAGTGCTATTTCATGCCAACCGCTCCACTTGTTCAATCTGTCACCGCGTTGGTGATGAGGGAGGAACTCTGGGGCCCAACCTCAGCCGGATCGGAGCCATCAGAAGCGCAAAGGATCTCTTGGAGGCCATCGTCTTCCCCAGTGCTACCGTGGTGAATGGCTTTGAATCCTACCTCATTTCAGACAGCAGGGACAGGACTCACACCGGGCTTATCCATCGGGAAACCATCGACGCGATCTACCTCCGGCAAGCGAATCAGCGGATCGCCCGGATACCCCGCAAAGAAGTGGTAAGTCTCACCCGTTCGACGACCTCCATCATGCCGGATGGACTGGATGGTGTCCTCAGCGACCGGGACCTTGCCGATCTGGTAGCTTACCTTCTGGTCTGCAGGTAAAAGCCGTCCTGAAGCCCGTAACCGGCACCTCCAACCGGGCTTTCAATCACCGATTTAGCTGCCCAACCAAGGGGTAAGGCTGAATAACAAAAAGACTCAAAGCGATCCATAGAGCGCCGGCAGAGGCCCGTCCCTCGCTGACGGAATCCAAAAGATATCACCAGTGGCCCCAGCGCAAAAATCGCTATCATCAGTATGATGCTAATTCCGAAGGGGACTTCTCCCCCGAAGCCCTTGGGATCATGAGCTCCCTCCGTATTCGCGCACTCTCCGATCGAAAGGCTCACACTGGAATAGAGCAGCTTTGTGAAAGCATCGTGAAGCAGGGAGACGCCCGCACACCAGACGGCTCACCACCGAAACAGTGCCATCCCGGCCACAAGCAATCGTGTGTGTCACGGCCCGACACAATACAGCTTTGAAAGGGACCGCGCATAGATGTTCCCCTGAATGGGCGCGAGGCAGGAACGGAAGATTTCATCGACGTCCCCCCCAAGGTCGTTGATCCCCCGCACGTCAAAGCGCCTGCCCGGTTTGATGACCACTGTTTTCCCACCATAAACCGACTGAATAAGCACATGCCCGTCGATCACAATGGGGGCTGGAGCATACTCTCCTCTCAGACCGAGATGCTCCTGCCAGTGAATCTTCCCACTCTCCGCATCGTAGCAGGTGGCCAACCCTGACATGGACACTACCACAAGGAATTCGCCAACAACCGCAGGCGAGGGAAGGTCCCTCCCCCCCTTGCGAGGCGCATGCCACGCCATACGCGATTCTGTAACATCTCCCGAGCCACCCGGCTTCACAGCATAGGTGTCTCCCGGTTTCCCATTGACGACGTAGAGGAGACCGTTCGCAAAGTCAGGGATCGGGGAGCCCCGGCCATTGAAACCCTGACAGAACCACAGCTCCCTGCCCTTGACGGGATCATAGGATCTGACCCCAAATTCTCCGTTCAGCACCAGCTCTCTTTTTCCGTTCGCCTCGATGAGCACAGGAGTACTCCAGCCTCCCCGTGGTTTATTTTTCCGAGCGGTCTTCCAGAGAAGATCACCGCTACTCACATCCAGAGCGATGAGAGATGAGGCCCCCTCCGCGTCACAATTCTGAATTACCATCCCGTCCACGATAACCGGGGAGGCTGCGACACCCCATGGACCGGGGAAATCGCCTACCTTCCTTGACCAGATCTTCTCTCCATCAAGATCGTAGCAATGCAGGCCAGCCGGACCGAAAAAGGCGACTACCCGTGTGCCATCTGTCACGCAGGTCGGAGTGGCGTAACTGTTCATCCGGTGAGGCCTCTCGGGTGAGTCGCACCCGACAGTCCTGCTCCACAGAAGCTTCCCGCTCCGACTGTCCAGACAAGAGAGATACCGCTCACGACCATTATCAGAGCCTCCGGTCAGGAAGATCCTGTTTCCCCAGTTAATCGGCGAGGACTGCCCTTTGCCCTTCAGGGACACTTTCCAGACCACTGACTCAGGAGACCACTTCAGTGGAGCATCCCCGGCGACGGAGTGTCCCATCCCTCCGGGACCTCGAAACTGCGGCCAGTTTTCCTCAGCGATCGAACAGAGAACCAGACCAACTGAGACCAGGAGGGCAAGGCGAGTGGGGGAACAGCAATTACTTCTCATCGAGAGCGATCCTTAGCATCGCATGGATCGTCGCGTGCAACCGCTGAAGATAAAGCCTAAACACCCAAATTCCATAATCCCCGGGACAGATACCCCCGATCAGAGCCGTGGAACCCTCAAAGCTTTACCCAGCAGCCACCTTCCACCGACTTTGCAGCCGCGTCAGTGAACTTTTGCGCAATCCACCCATCCTCAAGATCAGGGTGATTACCGGTTCGCGCCTCTCCCCTGACAATCGGAGCGAGTGAGGGAAACACCCATTTATGAAACCGGTTACCGAAACCCTCGTCGGGTTGATGTTTCACGATTTTTCTTTTCTGATCACGTGAGACCAGGGCGACTTCTCCCGACCAGCGATCAACGCTGAGAGAGGCGGTCGTGCCATGAAGTTCAAGTTCAGGTGCGAGATGCTTGCGCAGAAACGTGGCGTGCGAAAGAAGATAGCTTCCCACTGCTCCATTCGCATACCGGCAGGAGAGACTGGCGTAATCCACCGTTCCTCCCTTCCGCGTATTTTCTCCCTCAGGCATTTCATCCGTTCCCCACTCAAGCGCCTCTTCGAGGTTGATCGCGCCAAGATCCGTCTTGGAAGGCGTCAGGGTTTCTCCATGAGCGAGGACGCTGGAAGCTTCCGCCCCAATGATCCACCGCACCACGTCATAGGCATGGGATCCGACATCTGCAATCGTACCCGCAGATGACAACTCTGGATCATCCCTCCATGTGAGCGGCATGGAGGCAGGTCGCGGATTCTGCCAGCGAAATACTGTTGACACTATTTCGCCCAGGTCTCCCGAGGCCACGATCTCCCTCGCGGTCTCAAAAACGCCCACCATCCGTGTCCAGAAAGGCACAAAGTGCGCCAGCGCGGGCTCCGCGTCACGATAGAGCCCCCACATCTCCTCGGCTTCCGTTTTGTTCATGCCCACCGGTTTTTCACAAAGCAGGTGTTTCCCATGCCTCGCGCAGGCCACAACTGCCTCGTGATGCAGGGCATCAGGGGTTCCAACGATGATAAAATTTACGTCTGGATGCCCGACCACTTCCCTCCAGTCCTGCGTAGCGAAGCGGGCCTGATCCTCCCGGGCAGCCTCGTCGAGCAGGTCCTGCCGCCGGGCACAGACCGCCACGATCTCGGCCTCTTCACATTCCCTGACCTCCGCACGATACGGGGATCCAATAAAGCCCGTAGCGCCCAGCACACCCACCTTGAAGAGACAATCCGCCATCGCCATGCCTTTAGCCGAAGCTTCCCTTCCGGTCGATCCTTGATTGTATCCTTGCGCTCAGCACGGAGGGTTTCTACTAGGAAGCCAACTGCTAACGTAATCAGGCGCCTCTTAAACGAAGGTCATGCTAAAGATACAAGTCAACCTCCCCTCCCCCCGGCGACGCCTCTATCTTGAGGCGATCACCCGGCTGCAGGGCGTCGAGGCCGTCGAAGAGAATGCGGATGCGCTTGTCACTGGTAGTCCGACAGATAACTCACTTCCCACCCTGCTTGATGGTCCCCACGAAATCAGGATCGATCAGTTGCGCGAGCTCGAGCGGACACCTCTGATGCCTGCGCACCAATGGCGTTACGCCCCGAATATCATTCCGGTGCAGGATAGTCGGTCAAGCGGTCAACTGGGAGAGCCGGGCCTCCTTCGCATTCATCACTGGCTCACGGCGGACACCAGCCCTTTCTCCATGGCTTTTCATCAAGTGGACCTGTCCCACTGGTTCTTCTCGGGACAGCCCAGCTCACACTATGCACATTCCGGATCCGACTATCTCCAGCTACACCTCGGCTATCCGGAATCCGGGATGAGCCTCATCGACATCGCTACCAACCGCTCCGGAAGTAGTGATTACTACTCGATGCACCTGATCGGATCTCATGGAGCAGCCTACGCAGACGACCACGAGAATAGTCATCTTCTTTTCGGAAGAGAAGGAATTCGATCTCTTATTCCTCCCGCCAATGAGGTGATCGCCATCAGGAACATGCTTGAGGAATTCTCAAACGGGATCATTGAGGACCGTCCCTGGGATGTGACTCTCGAGGACACTCGTAATGCGCTCACAACCATAACCGAGGGAAACGATGCCTGATAAAATCTACCGGGCCCTCGTCCTCAGCGTCGTCAAGCACGACTATTTGCCCAACGCCGTGGCGGCTCACCCGCGTTTTCAGCTGGTCGCAGTTGCTGACGATCCCGACCGTCCCGAGTGGACTCATGAGCGAAACAGGATTTTCGCAGACCAGCATGGCCTGCCCTACCGCCAGGATGTGGACGCTGCACTTGCTGACTGTGACCTTGTCGTCGTTAGCCCGGAGGCTGAGCGCCACTGTGACCTTGCCCTCCGGGCTGCGAGGGCCGGAAAGCATATCGTGGTTGATAAACCTCTCTCCCCGACTCTCGCGGAGTGCGATGCCCTCGTCGCCGCAGTAGCGGAGTCTCAGGTCAAGTGCCTGGTCTGGAATCGAAACTTTCTTCCCGCCCTGATACAGGCGCGAGAGACCCTCAGCAGCGGCACTATCGGCGAACTGCAGGCCATTCACTGCGACTTCTATTTCTCAAAGGACGCCGGCCCTCCAAAAGGGACGAGGCGACCGGGCGATCCCCCTATCAACTGGTTGGATCGTCAACTGGAGGCTCATGCTGATGGCTCGGACGGCGGGGTGGGCACCAGAGCTCTCGGCGAACTACAGATCGAGGGTATCTACCCACTCGCCTATATCCACATGCTCGTCTCTTCCCCGGTCAACCGCGTCTTCGCCCGGACCGCCTCACATTTCCATCAGGCCAACGTGGACAATGCAGTCGATGACCTTGCCACAGTTACCCTCGAAATGGCCAATGGCTGCGTGGGGTCGCTTTCCATTGGTCGGATTGGTGCGGCAGCCCACCCCGACATCGGGGAAATCAAGCTGCATCTACTGGGAAGCAAAGGGTCACTCGTCATCAGCGAAGCACGTCCCGAGGTCGCCATATACGCACGTAATCAACCCCCGACCGAATTCAAACGTCAGCGTATTGCTGACGAGAATAATTATCTGCTCATGCAGAATTTTGTCGAGGCGCTCGAAACAGATAGTGGCACCATTCTAGATGCGTCCGGAGCCAGAGATATCGCGGCTACAGTAGAGGCCGCCCTTGACAGCGCCCACTCTGGAAAAACCATCGACTTACCCGAATGAAGGCAAATGAGTTAAGAAGACTCCTGCATGAAGGAGAACGAACAGTTCTGGGAACGTGCGTCGTTTCTCCCTCGACCAAGTGGCCGGGATTAGTCGCATCCTGCGGCCTTGATTTCGTCTTTATCGACACCGAGCACATCGCCCTCAACCGTGAGACCGTCTCATGGATGTGCCGCACATACACCGCCATGGGTATTCCGCCCCTTGTCCGGATACCTACCCAAGATCCTGATGACGCGACCGTCGCCCTCGACGACGGTGCCGCGGGAGTCATTATACCCTATGTGGAAGATCCTGAGGTGGTCCGCTCCATGGTAGGCGCAAGTAAACTGCGTCCACTCAAGGGGGAACGGGCACGCAGGGCCCTTGATGGAGAGGAACTTGAACCCGAACTCCAGTCCTACATCGAGAACCATAACTCGGATCATATTCTCCTCACCAACATCGAAAGTGTGCCCGCCATGGACAGGATTGATGAGATTCTCTCCCAGCAGGGTCTCGACTGTGTCCTCATCGGCCCTCACGATCTTTCCACCAGCCTCGGAGTCCCCGAGCAATATGATCACCCCCGATTCCTCGAGGCCTGCGCCTTCATCCTTGGCAAGGCCCGGACCGCTGGAATCGGAGCCGGAATCCATCATTGGCTAGCTCCTGAGAAGCAGGTGCAGTTCGTCGAAATGGGGGCCAACCTGCTGATTCACAAGGCTGACGCGATTTTTCTTTCGGAGGGGCTTCGGGACGAAGTTTCCCAGATTCGCGGCCTTCTCGGACAGGAATCCGGCCCCAACCATGCCGGGAGCGTCAATATCTGATCTCTCCTTTCCAACCTCAGCGCCAGACCCGAAGACGGGCAAAAAGCCTCGCTTCCTCAGTCACCGGGGAAGGTGATCGCCAGGTCTCGGTGACACCACCATGGGGCGCTATTTCCCGTGATGGGGCCCATTATCACTAGCAGGAAGGTTGTCCCAATCGTGCTCCCAGGGCGGTTGGAATGGCTCCTGACCTGCTTCCTTCCTCGGTCTTGTGCAGCTCTCTCGGTTTGATACCATCCCAGACCGAGATGATGCAAAGCGTGCTCAGCCTGTTTCACTTACGCGCCCCGGGATTTGTGCTCTGCGGTCTTGTCGTAGTATTGGCCTCCTGTGGCGAGAAACCCCCGGCTGAGCAAAACAACTCGCAGGAAGGCTCCTCCGAAGGACTGCGTCAGGACACTCCATCTCCTCGTGGCAGTGTAACCTCTCCTCCCCGCCCAACCGGAACGGCTGACATCACAGAGGTTTCACCCGGACTGCGACAGCAGAGTTTCATCGCTCCTCTGCAGGACGCCTACGACCGCATGGATCCTCAAAAAGACGGGTGGGCCTCCGAGACTTTCAGCGCCGCCGCCAAGGATCAGCTACACCAGCTTGAGGAGCTCCTGAAATCCCCTCAACCTGTTCAGGGCTCCCAGTTGAGTGGAATCGCGACCGCAGAAATATCTTCCACCAATCTCCGACCAGAAAGCCTCCCTCTCAGCTTCAATGACGGACGGTTTTCCGTTCGGCGGGCCAGTCTTGAGAACGGAACAAGGGCGGTGGGAACAAACGAGCTGGCGAAGCAATTGAACGCCCTCCGCTCCAGTGGGGGATCTACCGAACCACATATGAAAATCTTCCGCGTCTTTCCCGGCGAGGACAGGACGGCACGGTGCCTCGCCCTCGTCGACATCCTGCAGGTGGACAAGGGTTCCAGGACGCAGATCAATGCCACGTGGTCCTGCCACTGGAAGCTTGCCGACGAACAGGCGCCCCTTCTCACCGCTCTCGAGCTCACCAGTTATGAGGAGATCACCCAACGCACGGACTCTTCCCCCCTCTTTGAGGATGCGACCCACAGCATCCTCGGAAATGACGCTACCTACCATAATCAGTTTCTTCATTCATCTGATCACTGGCGGAGCCGCTTACCCAGAGAACTTGGTCTTGACCCGGTAGCCAATCACGGACTTGCCATCGGAGACATTAATGGGGATGGACTGGAGGACCTCTACCTCTGCCAGCAAGGGGGACTGCCGAACCGGATGCTCCTCCAAAATTCGGATGGCAGTCTTCGGGACGTCACTGACGCAAGCGGGACTGGATGGCTCGATTACTGCGCCGCAGCTCTCCTGGTTGACCTCGACAACGATGGGGATCGTGATCTGGTTGTTTCCCAGGACTTTCGCATCATGGTCATGGCGAACAACGGCAAAGGCGTCTTCAGTCTTGCCTTCGGGTCCTCGACCAAGGCCCAGTCCTTCTCACTTGCAGCTGCCGATTATGACAATGACGGTCTGGTTGACTTCTACGTTTGCGGCTACAATCCATCAAAATCCGTGCTCAGGGGTGGCGCAATGGGAGAACCGATGCCCTTTCACGACGCCAACAACGGCGGACCAAACATGCTGTGGCACAACGAAGGAAATCTTGAATTCAGGGATACTACGGCGACGGCCGGAATGGACGTCAACAATCGCCGGTTCTCCTTTGCCGCCTCCTGGGAGGACTACGACAACGATGGGGATCAGGATCTCTACGTTGCCAACGACTACGGTCGGAACTGCCTTTACCGTAATGACGGCGGAACCTTCACCGAAATTGCTGCGGAACTACGCCTTGAGGACACTTCATCCGGTATGTCGGTCACCTGGTCCGACTTCAACCTCGACGGGCAGATGGACGTGTACACCAGCAATATGTTTTCCAGCGCTGGCAATCGCATCACCTACCAGAAACAATTCAAACCAGGTCTCCCGGGAGACATCCGGGAACAGTTTCAACATCTCGCTATTGGAAACTCTCTTTTCGAGGGAGTTGCAGGAAGCGCCTTCCGGGATGTCGGGGTCCAGGCCGGCGTCAACATGGGTCGCTGGGCCTGGGGATCCAAGTTCGTTGATTTCAACAATGACGGATGGGATGATATCCTCGTCGCCAATGGATTCATCTCCGCAGATGACACCGGGGACTTGTGAAGTGTCTACTGGCGACAGGTCGTGTCGCAATCTCCAGTTGATGACTTCTCAGAGAATGCCATCGCTTCCTACAAACAGGGTTGGAGGGCACTCAGCCGCCTCCTCCATGAAGATCGCACTTTCAGTGGAGGGGAGAGGCATTGCGCATTTCTCAACACCGCCGGTGGGCAGGCAGATTTTGCTGATGTTTCTGCCCTGACAGGATTCGGATTTCCGGACGACGGCAGGGGCCTTGCCACCGTAGACTGGGACTTCGACGGCGATCTTGACCTCTGGATCACCAACCGCACCGCTCCCCGGGTCCGCTTTCTGAGGAACAGCTCCTCCCGGAGTCAGAGATTCATCGCCTTCAAGATCGAAGGCAACGGCACCACATCCAACCGCGATGCCGTTGGAGCCAGACTGGAACTGACCCTCGAAGGGTCAGAAAAGGCAACACGGATACGCACCCTCCGCTGCGGGGAAGGATTCCTCTCCCAGTCGAGCAACTGGATCCACTTCGGTTTGGGAGAAAATACCACGATTTCGAATCTTTTGATTCGGTGGCCCGCAGGAGGAACAGAGGAAATCACCGGTCTGCAGGCGAACAGGTTCTACTTCGTCAGGCAAGGCAGCGGCGAGGCAAGGCCTGTCAGTCCACCCGGTAATCGGAAAGCCTTGGAACCAGGCAAGCAAATGCCCCATGCTCCGTCGGCCATCACCCGGACCATTGCACCTCCCGGACTTCTCGTGCCTCGACTGGAGGTGTTTGGTAACGACGGCAAATCGAGGTCCTACGAGCCAAGCATGAAATCTCCCATGCTAATCAATATCTGGTCAGGTATTTGCGAGACCTGCGTGACGGAACTGGCTGACTGGTCCTCGCACGCGGAAAAACTCAGTAAGGCCGGTCTGGAGGTAGTCACCTTTAACACGGATCACCTCGATGGGGGAACTTCTCCCGCAGATGCCCGCTCAACCCTGAAAGCGTCCGGCTCTCCCTTTCCCAATCTCGCGATCTCGGAGGAAAGCCTCAAGGCCTTGGATTTTCTCCAGCGCTCACTCCTGGACCGCAGAACCCCTCTGCCAGTGCCTAGCACCTTTCTCGCCTCGGCCTCTGGAGAGTTGATCGCCTTCTACCGCGGTCCCGTTTCAATTGCCCAAGTCCTCCGCGACCTCCCTCTGGGGGACCCCGCGATTCCTCCAGCTGCCAGAAGAGATGCCTCCGTCCCTTTTCAAGGGATCTGGGTGAGCGATCCTGTTCCAGCCCGTCCGAACCGGGTTGCGTCCCTGATGGCCGACCACGACGAAGTCTCACTGGGAGCGTCCTACCTGAAACACTGCGCCAAGCGGCTCGAGTCCGAGGCTCTCGACTCCGATAGCAAGCGCAACCTCGGTGATATTTATTACGTAGCAGGCCTCCTCAACGGACTGGAGAAAACCCAGCGCCACGTCGCTATCAAGCAACTGACCCGGGCCCGCGATCTCATCCCGGATGACGTCAGGATTCGACTTGAACTCGGACGACAGTATTTCCTGAGCGGGAACCTACGTGAGGCCGAAAAAGAAATGACCGCGGCAGCACAAATCAACCCTGATGATCTCGCCCTGCTCATGGATCTTGGACTGATGCGCTTTCGCCTCGGGGACTTTCAGAAATCGCATAAGGTCTATAGCCAAGTCGCACGGGCAACCCCTCGCAACGGAATGGTTCTGTATCACCTCGCTAACAATGAGGTCCGACTCGGAAGGATTCCCGAAGCGATCAGGAACTATCGTAATGCCCTTGGCCGGGTTCCGAACCTTTCCCAGGCAGCCAACAATCTTGCCTGGATCCTTGCCAGTCACCCAGACGGCAACCTCCGCTCTCCGGAGGAAGCCTTGGCAATCACCACTCGCCTTTGTCGGCAAACAGAAAACAAATCCCCCCTCTACCTCGACACCCATTCAATCGCCCTCGCGGGCGCTGGTAAATTCGAGGAAGCGATCGCAGCGGCCAGCACGGCCATTGCCCTCATCCCAGCTGATAATACACCTGCGATCGAGGGTATTCGAAAGCGCCTCGCTCTTTATGCTACCAAAATGCCTTACAGGGAAGCCGCTTGGGCTAAATAGAGCGCTTTAGCGTTCAATACTATCAGGTGATTTACGCTATCACTGAACAGGGAAGGTCGCCCTCTCCTTGCTAGATTCTCCAACTGTAGATGCGGAATTAACTCTAATTCGCTCTGATTTCCATTGACCAGATTGTCTGGATTGAGACCATGGCCGATAACCCAAGCAGGTTAGTCGCCAGTTTCGCCACCGGCCCATGCCTCCTGTCAACAACCCAACCAAACAACCCAACCAAACAACCCAACCAACATCGATGAAGAAAAACCCACTGAGATTTCTTGTCATCGCCTCGGGGACGCTCGCTCTGGCCTCCCCCTCAGCGAGTTCCGACATCCCGCAGCCTTTGCTTTATTTGAATTTTGAGGGCCCCTCAATTGAAGACAGAAGTATTAACCCACAGGCTCTGACCTTTCATGGATCTATCAATGCAACGTCCAACACTGCAGCGGGTGCACCCAGCGGAGCCACCCCGGGAAGGGGCCTGCAGTTGACGGGAGGGGGTGTCATCAAGACCCCCATCGCTGTTCAGAATCAACTGGAAAGCTACACCCTTTCCGCCTGGATCAAGCCAACTTCTGCCTCCTTGAGTGGAGACAGGTTTTTCTGGGGGCAGGAGACCCAGGGTATCCACAACGGCCTGCGTAACAACGGCAGGCTGCACGAGGCACACTGGAGCAACGACTGGTATGCCAATACCATCCTCACCGCTGACCAATGGGTTCATGCGGTGTTCACATATGACGGACTCCAGGACAACAACGATGCCACTGGCACCGGCCGCATCTACCTTAACGGCAATTTGGATGGCGAGAAGTCCGGCAACCATGGAAGACCGAACAACAACCTGTCTCTTATACACATCTGACGCTGCCGACGAATAGAGAGGTGTAGATCTCGGTGGTCGCCGTATCA
>CAXEFH010000064.1:0-13627 GCA_963989605.1 uncultured Roseibacillus sp.
GAGATCTACACCTCTCTATTCGTCGGCAGCGTCAGATGTGTATAAGAGACAGGTGATCGAGAGTAGGGCAATCATCATGCTCATGGTGGTCGCGATCCTTCGCTGGCGCTGAAGTTCCGCCTCGGTCTCAGGTGACTGGATGTGCAAACTCATCGAGTTAGTTTCCCCTTTATGCCTTAAAAAGTCGTTCTTTAGAAGAGATCTTCTCCAGATTCTCACGGTCGGGGCGAGGAAGCAGTCACTCCCAGAATACCTGATCGAAGTGCAGGCCGTAGATCCTCGCCTCGCGCGTGAGTTCAAAGCGCAGGGTCACGGTCTTGGAAACGTGCTCTTTGAGCATAAATCCGTTCGTCCACTCCACGGTTTGGCGCGTCTTTAGCCCGCCCCCGAGAGGTTTGCTGGTATTGAGGAGGTTCCCGCTTTCGTCAAACAGAGAGACGGTGATGGTTCCTGACCCCGGATCGCCGGAAATCTTCATCTCCCTACCCGGGAGACTGACTTTACTGGTAAGGATGTGGCCGGGCCGGTCGGGGTCCTGAAGGCGAAATCCTGTGCGAATCCCCGGCACCCGGTTGTCGCTGACCGCGAAAGGACCGGTATTCTCCACGGATTCGACAAAGGGAGGATTCTGCGCCATGGCATACTCATGGCGCGGGGGAAGGACAAAGCGGTGATCGGAAGGGCCGATACTGTCGGTATCGCTGCCAGCGGTAGAGACCTCGTCGAAGGCAAAGCCGAAGATCTCCGCGTCGCCGTGCAGCTGGATGTGGACCTGAACGGTTTTCCCCACCCATCCATCGATGGGTCCGTCCTGCCAGTCGTCGATGATCCTGTCGATCTGGTAGGAACCCGTGAGGGCGTGGGTGTCGCGGAGGCGGCTATTGCTCTCGTCCATGATGGCGAGGTGGATCTTGGCATCCCCGGGAGCATGGTAGCTCACCTTCATCTTCGCGGAGGGGAGGATGAAGCGTCGGGTTATCACCCGGCCTTCAGGACGGTCTTTCTCCAGCCGGTATCCCAGTGGACTGTCCTTCATTCTCGGTTCACGGGAGGTAAAAACCTCAGCGTTCTCGGCAGTATGAAAGAGGTCCCGGTCGGCGAAACGGTAGGTGCGTCGCTTGCTCAGGACCACCTCCGGTTCCCCGGCGTCGAGGAGCCAGGCCATGTTGAAGCGGGCCATCCAGTCCTTGCCGGAAAGAAGGTAAATGAAGCCCTCGCTGGGAGTGCCCTTGCGGCCCTGGGTCATCCAAGTATAGTTGCCTGGCCCGCGTTTGATAAGACGGTTAAGGGGCCAGCTTTTTCCACCATCGAAACTCACCCAGACCCTGATGTTCTTGCGCCCGGGTAGATTGGAGGAGGGAGTGCTAAAGAGGAGGATATCGGCGTCATCCCGGTCCAGTCGCAGAAGACCGGCCTTGCATCCGTAAACATCGGGAGGGCCATCGAAGAGTTCGTCGTCCTGATGGAGGTCGCGCCAACTCTCTCCGCTGTCATCGCTGAAGGCCACCCAGCGGTTTCCTTTCCGAGTATGCGTACGGGAATTGAGGTAGATCGTGCCATCGCGGAGTTCGACAAGGCCGGATTCCCCGGTGCCATCGAGGGGAAAGGGCGTGCTCTGATGCCAGGTTTTTCCATGGTCATCGCTGTAGACTGCATTGGTGTAACCCTTGCTCTCCTCCTGCTTACGGTAGTTGGGCATGACCCGGGAGGGAACGAGGAGCCGGCCCTTGTTCGGGCCCTGCCGGAGGGTGATCCCGGGATCGCAGGCGCCGTTAGGAATGGGAAGGAAACCGCGGGAATCCTTTTTGAAGGTAATATCCTCCAGAGTCCAGGTCTTGCCGTGGTCCTTGCTCTTGTACATCGACAAGGCGGGGTGGAGAGCGGTCAGGAAGATCATCACTTCCCCGGTTGTTTCGTCGACGACCGAGGCTCCGAGGCTGGCTATGCGATGGTGTTTATCGTTGCCCCAACCCTTTCCGTCGTAAGGGCCGATCCCGAGTTTCTCGTCATCGAGTTTGACGGGCTTACCGATGAGTTGATGATCGCTCCAGGTAGCGCCACCGTCCTCGGAGCGTTTCAAATAGATCTTGCTGCCCCGGCGCTTGTCGGGGTGTGGTTCGCCCTGAAGACTGAAGAGGAGGACTGTTCCGTCCATGGCGACATCGAGCACCCCGTAGACGTTGTCCTCGTCCCAGATTTCAAAGAACGGTTTAGCTCCTCCGGTAATGCTGGCGATTTCTCCGGGGGTGGGCGCGGGACTGGGATTCGCCTGCTGGGCCATGCCGACTGGTCCGGTAGCAAGGAGGAAAAGACAGAGAGAGGAGGAGCCAGGAATCTTCATGAGTGCGAGGTGATGTTTAGGCGACCGGCCTCCTCCGGGCAAGGCAGGGTTCACCCGGATCGGCCGGGGCAGTAATATTGCGGTTGCTCTTGTGACAGAATGAAAACCTCCGCAGAATCGGGCGGAAAAATCGAAAGCCGCAATCTCACCCGACGATCGCCATGAAGGACAGATTCCTCACCCCACTCATGTCAGCCCGGTTACCGCTGACACTCCTGTTGTTTCTCAACGTCATTGGCTGGGCCCCGGGCGCGGCGCCGGACGATAAGGGAATTACCTTTCGTAATGTGAAGACCAATGGGATTCGGCTTCATGTCGCTGAGCAGGGCGAGGGGCCCCTGATCGTCCTGTGTCATGGGTTTCCGGAATCATGGTATTCGTGGAGGCACCAGATCCCCGTACTCGCCAGAGCCGGGTATCATGTAGTTGCCCCGGACCAGCGTGGTTACGGGAAGAGCGACCGGCCGCAGGCCATCGAGGAATACAATATTTTCAAGCTGACTGGTGACATTATCGGCCTTGTCCAGGCCTTGGGCCGGAAGGAGGCGATCATCATCGGCCATGACTGGGGCGCCCCGGTGGCCTGGTACTGTTCACTCTTCAGGCCAGATCTCTTCAAGGCTCTCGTTCTGCTGAGCGTGCCCTATTCGCCGCGGGGTGGGGGAGCCGTGCCGCCGATCGCGGCCGCGAGGGCGGCTGGTAAGGCCAGCGGAAGGGAATTCTATCAGGTCACTTTCCAGGATCCTGCTCGCACGGAGCAGGTTTTTGACAAGGACCCCCGGGCTACTCTCACCTCCATGCTGATTGGCGCCTCGGGCGATGCCGCGGCCGAGAATGGATGGAATCCCTGGTCCAAGCGCGGTGAAGGGCTGCGCCGGTCCCCGGCTCAGGGACCGGTTCAGCTCCCTGGGTGGTTGACCCAATCCGACCTCGACTTCTACAGCAGCCAGTTTGAGCAGTCTGGTTTTCGTGGGGGGTTGAACTGGTATCGCAACATCGATTTCAACTGGCTGCATACGGGGTTTCTCATGGGTGCGAGGATTTCCCAGCCCACGCTCTTCGTGGCTGGAGAGCGTGATGGGGTCCTCAAGTTCATGGGGGGTGCCTACGAGAAGCTGGAGGAGAACGTCCCGCGCCTTTCCAAGAAAGTCCTCATCCCGGGCAAGGGGCACTGGATTCAGCAGGAGGATCCACAGGAGGTGAACCGCCTGATCCTTCAATTCCTGAAAGAACTGTAGCAGGAATCACTCCTTTGGTCGCCTTGTGCTGTCCCGTGCGGTATAAGACATGGCCCATGGAGGCAACGACGTAACGGATGAGGACGCGACTCGCTTCAGGAATCATGACCCTTGTGCTCGTGGGTTCCCCGGTTGTCCTGGCAGCTCAGGCAACGACGGCCTTTCTTGAAAGATATTGCGTGCAGTGTCATGGAGCCGGGAAGCAGAAAGGAAAGGTGACCTTGCATGACCTGGGGACGAATTTTAGCGATTCCGATACCGCGGACCGCTGGATCGAGATTCTTGGGCAACTCACTACCGGGGATATGCCTCCCGAGGAGGCGGAACATAGACCAGGGACGTCCGAGCGAAGCGAGATGATCGAGTGGATCGAGGAGGGACTGAAGCAGTCCGGTCGCGATCATGCATACCGGAAGAAGTTGTTAGCCCCGGAATACGGGAACTGGGTCGATCACGAGAAATTGTTCTCTGGTGAAATCAGGACTCCGCCGTTTTCACCATCCCGGATCTGGCGTCTCAGTCCCGAGATTTTCAAGCGCAAGGGATTCGGCCGTGCCCGCAGCCCCTTTACCTACATTACCCCGCAAAAGGGAATTCGGGATTACTCTGCCATGTCCCAGGTTGACCAGAGCACGGTGCAGATGATCCTCATCAATACCGGGCAATTTCTAGAGCAAAGGGAGCAGAATGGGGAATTCGGGGACTTCACCAAGGTCGAGGGCATTCCCCCGGACGAGGTTCTCCAGCGGAGAGTGTCCCAGGAGTTCCGACGAATCATCGGGCGGGTTCCTTCGGAAGCCGAGGAAGATAAGTATCTCGCGTTCCTGAAGAAGAACATCGCAGCGGGTGGAAATCTCGAGGGTCTTAAGACTACCATCAAGGCGATCTTCCTGAGTCCCGAAGCGATTTACCGGATGGAGTTCGGCCTGGGAAAAACAGACGAACACGGGCGGCGACATCTCTCCTCGACCGAGATTGTCAATGCCCTCGCCTACGCCCTGACAGATGACCTCGCGGAACGATCCCCGCTCCTGTGGGATGCCTATGAGGGAGATCAATTGAAGGACCGGGGGGATGTCAGGAGGGTGGTGCGGGAGTTATTGGAGAAGCAACTTGGAGGGGGGCGCTGGTCTGATCCCGCGCTGCCTCGGATCATGCGTTTCTTCGAGCAGTATTTCGGGTTCAACCGGGTTGGAGATGTCTTCAAGGACAATGACCGGCGGAGACGTGAGGCAATCCCGCAGTGGAATCCACAGTATCTCGTGCACGATGCGAGGATGATCATCGAGAATGTCCTTCGCAGGGACAGGGATGTTATTGCGGAACTTCTCACCACCAATGAATACTTCGTGGCTCACCCCGGTGATAATGACTACGCGAGGGAATTTTACGACGAGAGGGTGAAGGAAGTGATGCACCCCGACTATGTGAACCGGCAGGTCGCCAAGGCCGAAGAGGAATACCGGAACCGGAAAAAGCCGGATCATGTCCTCTCCGAGGAGTGGGAGAAACGCCGCGGAACATTCCTGGAGGAAAGGCGGAAGAGAGCGCAGCAGGCGGTGAAACTTTTCAGCAATGCCCTCGCCAGGGAAATCAATCCTCATCCGGACTTTCCCTTTTCGGATCGGTCCCGCGGGCTCTCAGACCTGATCTACATCACTGCCTATAATCTCCCGGAGTCGGGAAGGTCTGAGGACCAGAGGTGGAACTGGCCTGTCGAACAGCCATTCGAAATGCCAGCGGACCAGAGGGCCGGGTTGCTGACCCACCCGGCGTGGCTGGCTGCCTGGTCGTTGAATGACGGGAACGATCCCATTCACCGAGGAATCTGGGTTCTGGAAAAGCTCCTCGCTGGCAAGCTTCAGGACCTTCCCCCGGATGTCGACGCGAAGGTTCCCATCAATCCGCACCAAACCTTGCGGGAGCGTATGGAATTGCTCCGCGAGGAGCGCTGCTGGAATTGTCACCACAAGATCAACCCGCTGGGGGAAACCTTTGAGATCTTTGACGACTGGGGGCGCTACCGGACCCATGTCTATTTTGGTGAGGACGGAAAAATCGTCACTCGTCGAGATCAGAAGTTCGAGGCACTTCTTGAGCAGGGAAAACTGACTCCCCGGAAGGTTAATGCCACTGGAGCAATCGCAGGCACTGGAGATCCCGGGGTCGACGGGAAGGTTGAAAATGCAATTGAAATGCTTCACCGCCTTGGGCGCTCGGAGCGGACCCGGCAGTCGTTTATCCGGCACCTTTTCCGCTACTTCATGGGGCGAAATGAAATGCTGAGTGATTCTCGGACCCTAATCGAGGCTGAACAGGCCTATCTTGCAGGCGATGGTAGCTTCAAGGAGTTGGTCGTTTCCCTGCTTAGTTCGGATTCTTTTCTCTATCGCCGCTGAGGAATGATGCTCTTAATGACACTTGGTCACGCAGAAAAATGATTCAAAAACGTCGTCAATTTCTCAAGGGTGGAGCCAGCCTGGCCATGGCGCCCTTTCTCCGCTCCCTGCAGGCCCAGGCGACCGGGCAGCAAGGGGCACTGCCGAGGCGGTTTGTCTTCGTGGTGAAATCCTCGGGGATCGACAAATATAACCTCGTTCCAGACGGACTGGAGAACCACTACGTCAGTCCGGATGACGGAAGCAAACTGGGCAATACGGCGAGGAGGCTGGGCCCGATGATCGATGTGGCCCTGTCCGAGCGCAAACTTCCAGAAAAACTCTCGGGGCTCGAAGCATTCAAGGATCGCCTTACCATCATCCAGAGCCTGTCGGGGGAGGGGTTTAGCGGAAATCATACGGCGGGTTATGGCGCCCTGTCCTGCCACAATTCGGAACGGGTCGCGGTGGCCCCGACAATTGACTGCCTGCTCGGGCAACATCTCTCAACCGGACCTTACCCCATCTACGGCCTGGCGACTAACGGCAGGCTCCTGGAGGGTGGCTCCAGGCTCGACGAGAGTTACTGCTATCCCAACATCTCAGCCTACAAGGCGGGAATGCCTGTTCCCTTCCAGGCGTCTCCACGCAAGGCTTTTGTTGAGCTTTTCGGAGCCTCGGTTGCTCCTCCTGAGCAGCTCCAGCGGGAGCTGGCGCTGGGTGGGAACCTGATGGACTTTCTCGCCGGCGATGCGAGGCGAATCGAGAAACAGTTGTCCGCTGAGGACAGGGAGCGATTCGGACTCTACCTGAATTCCTTTGAGGAACTCCAGAAAGTGGAGAGCAAGAAAGCGGCCCTTGCGGGGCGCATCAAGAAATTCGCCCCGGAGCCTGGTGATCATTATGATTCGATGAAGCCGAAGCACCGTATCGAATCCTATTTTGAGTTAGCGGCCGCCTCGTTGATTACCGGACTCACTCATGTCATGACGGTCCGACCTGATACCCTGGGCGTCGAGTACAGCGAACTCGGCATTTCGAATTCGGTTCACGCGCTCGGGCACCTGGGCGACAGCAAGGCCACCAACGGGATGACCGGTCATGAAGCCCGGGCGGCGGTGGAGAAGTTGCATCTCGAGGGAATCGCGGGCATGGCCAAGAAGCTTGACCGTGTTCCCGAGGGAGATGGCACCATGCTGGATAACACCCTTATTGTCTATATGTCCTGTTCCGGTGGAGATCACCATGGCGGACAGGCTGACTGGCCCTTTCTCCTTCTTGGAGGAATGGCGGACAAGCTCAGGATGGGACGTTATCTCGAGTTCCCCAAATACCGAGAGCAAGGACATCGTACTATCGGCAACCTGTACCTTTCCTTCATGCAGGCTGCTGGGATCCAGCCATCCGACTCCTTTGGACAGCCGGATGCGAATCTCAAGGACCTCGACCTCACCGGAACCTTGTCCGAACTGATGGCCTGAGGGCTTTCTCCCGGTTCAGCCTCCTGCGGACCACGCTTACTGAAAAACATATGAGGATACGAATGACTCTCATCGGGATGCTGTGCGTTCTGGCTGCGACCTTTCCGCTGGCAGGGGCTGAGAAGCCCAACATCATCTTCATCCTGACGGACGATCTCGGGTATGGAGATGTGGGAGTTCTCTTCCAGAAGCAGCGAGAGGGGGTCCAGGTCCAGACCCCGGAGCTGGACAAGATGGCCGGGGCCGGGACGATTCTGAACCGGCACTACTGTCCCGCGCCGATCTGTGCTCCATCCCGGGCCTCCCTGATCACGGGGATGCACCAGGGGCATACCAATGTGCGCAACATGCAGTTCGACAAGGCCATTGAGGATAACTGGAACTTTGCCAATACCCTGCAGAAGGTGGGATATCATACCATTCACCTCGGCAAGTATGGGCTGCAGGGCTGGGGGCACGACCCGGAGAAATGGGCCGGCTACCCGACCAAGCGGGGCTTTGACTACTTCTACGGCTACGTCCGGCACGTGGACGGGCACCAGCATTATCCCGCCAATGAGTGGTCCCTCGGGGATAATAAGTCCCACCAGGGTAAAAAGCAGGTCTGGGAAAATAATGAGGAAGTCTCGGCCGGCCTCGATAAGTGCTACACCACCGACTTGTGGACGGCCAAGGCCAAGCAACTGATCATCAGTGAGACAGAGGAGAATCCCGGGCGTCCGTTCTTCATGTTCCTGTCCTACGATACGCCGCATGCGGCGCTGCAGCTGCCCACGGTGGCCTATCCCGCCGGAAAGGGCGTCAAGGGTGGGATCCAGTGGCTGGGAAAGCCGGGGAAAATGATCAATACCGCGAAGGGGACCATCGATGACTATCGGGACCCTCATTATACGGGAAAGGGTCTGACGGACCTGGCGGAGCGCTTTGCGACTTCGATCACGCGGATCGATCATTGTGTAGGTGATCTCCTGCAGACCCTGAGAGATCTCAAGATCGACCGGAAGACCATCGTAGTTTTCTCTTCGGATAACGGACCGCATCGCGAGTCCTACCTGAAGGGCAAACGGTGGAGCCCCACGGTCTTTGAATCGGCGGGCAACTTCAAGGGCTCCAAGGGATCCTCTCATGAGGGCGGCCTGCGGGTTCCCACCTTCGCGTGGGGTCCCTCAATCATCAAGGCAGGCCAGACGTCCAACCGGCCCTCCCAGTTTCACGACTGGATGGCTACCTTCTGTGATTATGCAGGACTACAGGCGCCGGCGAGGATCGATGGTGTTTCCCTGCGTCCGACTCTCGGCCAGCAGGGCAGGCAACGAGATGGGGTTGTCTACGTGGAGTTCAATAACCAGCAGGGGCTCTACCTCGACGGATACAAGGGCCTCCGACTCAAGGCCACCGACCACTCCGTGGACTTCGAGATTTACGACACCATCAAGGATGAATCGGAGGCCCTGAACCTCGCGAATACCAGCGACAATTTCCGGCGCCTGCAGGAGCGTATGAAGGATGAGGTGCTCCGGCTCCGCATGCCTAACAAGCATGCCAGAAAACCCTATGACGGCGAGTTTGTTCCCGGGCTGGCCCTTGATGAGAGAGCCTTGCGCCAGGGGGTTCAAGTCCAGTCCTATCTCGGAACATGGAACTGGGTACCCGACTTTACCGGGATGACCGAAGAGGGCTCTTCCCTGGCAGAGAACATCAACCTTGATCTGCTTCCCGCACAGAAAGATTCCGGATTGCTGTTCTCAGGCTATCTGCGGATTCCGGAAGCAGGGGATTGGACCTTCGAGGGTGAAGCCACGGGCGGATTCATCTTCAAGGTCCACAACAAGCTGGTGATCGATGGCGACTATCAATATGAAGGTGCGCCCCTCAGTGGCACAGTGAGGCTGACAAAGGGGATTCACCCCTTCCGCCTTTATTACCGGACGGTGGTGGGCAGGCCTGACCTCAGCCTGAAGTGGCAAGGTCCGAATATCAGGATGAGCCCGCTGCCTTCTGGGTCCTTGCTGGTGGAGGGTCTCGAAAAGAGACCGTAAACAATCGATTCGTTTCTAGCTCTCACCAGATTCCAGGGCCTTACGCTCGGCCTCCAGTTCCGCTTCGAATTCGGCCTCTTCCCGAGCCTTGCGCTCTTCCTCGGCAGCCTTCTCGGCAGCTTCCTTTTCGGCCTTCTCGGCAGCCTCCTCGGCAGCCTCTTGGGCGTCTATCTCGGCATTACGCTTCTCGGCTTTCGCAGCTTCGCGAGCCATACGCTTTTCCAACTTCTTCTGCTCGCGCTCTCGGCGCCGGTGGTCCTTGCTGGGTGTAAAGGCCATGATAAAATCCTCGATTCTTGTTAAACCGGATGCTGTGAGCACGCTATGAAAAATCTGCCGGGAAAGCCGATCACAAATCGATTTAATTATGAAAAAGAGCCTGGCGGCTTCCGAATAAAAGGTTTTTTTCGCTTGTTGGGACATTCACTGGATCTTGACTCTCCAAGTCGGGGGTGGCTGCGCTTCTCCTTCCGTGGAGAACCGGGCTTGGCTTACCCCTTCTCCTGCTCGACTGACTTTCAGAACTGGAAGGGCTTCGGATTTCTTCAGCTCGGTGACAATGGTGAAGCCACCTTTGACTTGACCCCGTCCGCAGCAACCTCATTCCGCCGGATGTCTCCTCTGCTGCCGGAGTAGCCGCAATTTCTGCTGATAAGCAAGGTTACGGCAGCTGCTCGACCCGCAGGAACAGAGAGAGCCGGGAGGCCGTCTGCAGGGTCACGGTTGCGCTGCCGTTACTGTCGGTCGTGACCTCAGGCGGACTGGTCGTTTCCAGCGTAGAGAAGGTCCCCGCGCTCAGGGTAGTGGTGCTCCTGACCACGAAGCGGGAATTTGGTGCTCCAGTGAAGGCAAGACTCAGGGTCGTCCCACTCAAGGAAACCGAATGGATGGCAGGGAGTAACCCCGGCTGGTCGACGAGTGGTTCAACGGTAACCTTGCCGATCATGCCCCGGTGGCCCGAAATCTCACAGTAGTAAAACACATCTTTCCCTTCCAGTTCGGCGGGGAACGTAAATTGTGCCGAGGCATTGGGAGCGACCCGGAAGAGCCATCCAGGGTCCCCATCACGCAGGACGCTGGACTGCCTGAAGGCTGTTCCCGCTTCTAGGTTGCCCGAGTAGGTAACCGCGCTTGGAAACGTTGTGTCGTTGTAAGCGAACACGAGGGGATGTCCTCCGCTGGTCCGGTTCACGGTGTAGGTCACACCTGAGCGAAGGGCGAGGACCGGATCGTTGAAACCGTTAATCCGGTAGTGGGACGCCCCGGAGTTGCCCATACTGATCACCGGGTTGCTCTCGTCGAAGGAGAGTGTTTCGGCCTTGGCCGGAAGCAGGAGGCAAAGAAGAAGAAGGAGAGGGACAGAGCGCACGTTGAAGCTTACGGCGTGCTGCTCCTCGCGCAAGCAGTAGAGTGGTCTTTGGCCGGATCAACAGAGTCTTGAGGCCTTTTTCAAGAGAATCCTCGATGACCGATGATCCTGCCGTGGAGCAGATCCCTGAAAGATTCGACGAAGTTCCCACGACCTCCGCGCCACCCTCCCGGAACGGATGCGGGTCACGAGGCAGGATTATTATCGGGCCTGTCGCCGCAAGATGGATCCGCGGGGTCTGCCCTTTGAGATGTATAATTATGCTGGGCTATATCGTGAGTGGGAGCTGGATAAGCCCGTCGATACTTCCGGAGAGATCATTGATTCCGGGGATCTGGCCCTTGATGGCAAGGTATCGAACGCCCTTGAATTGCTTGATCGGCTCGCGGGGAGCGAGCGGGTAGAGAAGGTCTTTGCCCGCCACGCATTTCGGTAATGGATGGGGCGCAACGAAACACTGAATGACGCACCGGTGTTGCAGGCAGCCCACAAGGCGTATCGCGAGAGTGAGGGAAGGATGAAGACCCTCCTCATCTCCCTTCTGAGCTCCGACGCCTTTCTCTCCCACAAGCGGGAACGGGATGGGTAGGCTCTCACTGCCCCGTTTCCAGTTTCCAGGCTTCGGCAATCTTTGTGCCCTCGGCGATCTCTCCCGGAGTGGCCTTGTTCTTGAGGGCGGCGAGAGCTTCGTCCGCTGCGACGCCATATCCTGCATTCACTGCGAGGGTGAGCCACTTGAGGGCCTGCGTGATGTTGCGATCGACCCCTGACCCGCTGGCACAGGCCTCTCCGTAGGCAAACTGGGCCCCGACATGGCCCTGATTGGCGGCCTGTTTGTACCATGCGGCAGCCTGTTCCGGATTCTTGCTCACCCCGGAGCCCACTTCATACATGTCGCCGAGGGCGGCCTGGCCTTCCGGATCTCCCTGTTCGGCAGCCCGGCGCATCCAGAGGAAGGCGAGGGACTTGTCGTTGGAAACTCCCTGTCCGGTGAGATACATCTGCGCGAGGGCCCTGGCAGCCTTGCCGTCTCCCTGGCCAGCTGCCTTGCGGCGCCACTTGGCGGATTCCTTTAGGTTGATAGGGGCACCCACGCCATACTCGTAAAGGTTTCCCAGGATGCGCTGAGCCCCGGCCTCACCTTTCTCCGCTGCACCCCGGATGAGCTTGAAGCCCTGGTCACGGTCCTGTTCCACTCCCCGGCCAAGGAGGTAATCGGTGCCGAGCTTGGTTTGCGATTTAATGTTGTCCTGCGCGCTACCCGCCACCGTGGAGAGAGCAAGAAGGGAAAGAAGGGCCACGAGTGTCATCTCCCGGGATCACATCACATCACCGGTCCCGGGCCAAGCATCCACTGCGAAGCGAGGGGACCGCTGGACGCAGGGACGGTCCCCTGCTACACCGGTCGCGGTGCATCTCCCAAGGTTTATGCCCCGGCTTGCTCTTCTCTTAGTAGTGCTGTCCTGCTGGTCCGGTCTCCGGGCTTCGGAGCGGCCCAATGTCCTCTTCATTGCCATCGATGACCTCAACGACTGGGTGGGTTGCCTGGCAGGCCATCCCCAGGCTCGGACTCCGAACCTCGACCGCTTCGCCGCTTCCGGTCTCCTGTTCACGAATGCGCATTGTCCTGCTCCTGCCTGTAACCCATCTCGAACGGCGATCTTTACCGGGATCTCTCCTCACCGCTCCGGGCTTTACCGGAATGGACAAAAAATGAGGGAAGTGCTTCCTGCTGCCGAACTTCTTCCGCGGACCTTTTCCCGTGGAGGATACTGGTCGGCGGGATCAGGAAAGATGCTGCACTATGTCATTGATGCCCGTTCGTGGGATGACTACTTTCCGGCGGCCGAGACAGAGAGCCCCTTTCCCCGCACCCTCTATCCGGACAAGCGGCCATTGAGTCTGCCACGGGGTGGTCCGTGGCAGTATATCGAAACGGACTGGGGGCCCCTCGAAGCCACTGATGAGGAGTTTGGGGGAGACTATCTCGTCGCCGACTGGGT
Organism: uncultured Roseibacillus sp.; assembly: GCA_963989605.1. GTDB lineage: Bacteria > Verrucomicrobiota > Verrucomicrobiia > Verrucomicrobiales > Akkermansiaceae > Roseibacillus_B. Next base: position 12,850 of record CAXEFH010000064.1, read on the forward strand.
AGGACGTCAACTGGGGAAGGAGCACAACACGCCCTTCTTCCTCGCCTGTGGAATCTATCGCCCCCATGAGCCCTGGTTTGTTCCCAAAAAATATTTTGAGGCTTTCCCTCTGGAGGACATCCAACTGCCGCCGGGCTACCGAAGGGACGACCTTGAGGATCTCCCGGAGGAGGGACAGAGGATGGGCCCCAACCGTTACTTTGCCCATATTCAGTCACAGGGGCAGTGGAAGCAGGCCATCCAGGGATACCTCGCTTCTATTTATTTCGCGGACACCATGCTGGGGCGGGTGATCGAGGCTCTCGAGAAGGGACCTAATGCTGACAACACCATTGTTGTCCTCTGGTCGGACCATGGCTGGCACCTCGGGGAAAAGCAGCACTGGCAGAAGTTCACGGCCTGGCGGGCCTGCACCCGGGTGCCCCTCATCATCCGGGTGCCCAAAGGGAGCCCAGGCCTTCCCGGCGGTACGGTCCCGGGGACCTGCGCGAGGCCGGTGAGTCTGGTGAGTCTCGCGCCTACCCTGCTTGAACTGGCGGGCCTGCCTCCCGTGAAGGTTCATGATGGCCAGAGCTTGCGCCCGCTCCTGGAGAATCCTGCCCGGGAGTGGTCGCGTCCGGCCCTCACCTTCCTCGATGCCCCCGGCAGCTACGGCCTGAGCACGGAGCACTGGCGCTATATTCGCTACCCTGGCGGGGGAGAAGAACTCTACGATCTGTCTCTTATACACATCTGACGCTGCCGACGAATAGAGAGGTGTAGATCTCGGTGGTCGCCG
>CAXEFH010000065.1:0-13540 GCA_963989605.1 uncultured Roseibacillus sp.
CCCCCCCCCCCCTTTTTTTTTTCAAAGCAGAAGCCGGCATCCGCCATTTCTGCCTGTCTCGTGGGCTCGGAGATGTGTATAAGAGACAGAACTTCGACAGGAAAAAGGATGAGAGCCTGGCGATGGGCGAAATTCGTGAGGCACCAGGCCGCTATGGAGTCGCTGGTATCGGGACGAATGATATCCCCCGTGGAGGGGTCCACGGCGTGGGCGCAACGGGCGAACAGGAGCTTCAGGTAATCATTAATCTCGGTGATCGTTCCCACTGTGGAACGGGTTGAACGCACATTGTTCTTCTGCTCAATGGCGATTGCGGGAGGGATTCCATCAATCCTGTCCACAAGTGGTTTATCCATGCGGTCGAAGAACTGCCTCACGTAGGGTGAGAAGGTCTCAACGTAGCGGCGTTGGCCCTCCGCGTAGAGGGTCTGGAAGGCAAGGGATGATTTTCCGGAGCCCGATGGACCGGTGACCACGGTTAACTTGCCCAGCGGAATATCAAGATCGAGAGACTTGAGATTATTCTGACGTGCTCCACGAACGCGAATGGTGTCTCCCGTCCCGTGTGTCGTCCGGGCTGACTTGCGACGCGCCGGAGAAGCGGAGGTACGTTTCTTGGCAGGAGGCACGGGCCGGGGTTCGAGGGCTTGAGGAGGCGGGGTAGACCATTGACCAGAGGGTCACTGGCAGGACCGTTGTGAGGTGGTAGGAACTTTGGAGATCCTAGGCCGGGATCAAGACTGGTCAACTCGCTGGTCTTATTCGTCCTCCTCCTCATCCCGTTCGTCAGGGACCTCGGGAAAATCTCCATTGAGAATAGCGAGCAAATACGACTTATCCGCGGCAGCGGTCTCCTCGCGGGCGAGGTATGCGGCCCCATCACGATCACCTTGTGCCTGGCGCCTTCGAATCTCCTTGTTGATATCCCCGCAATAGCGACTCATGGCATCCGCGAAGTCGGTTTCGTATTCCGCCCAGATTCCTTGTTGCTTGGCCAGGGCTCTCTCATGCTCTTTTTCGACGGCGCGGGCGGCCCATCTGGCCCAGTCGGGAAGGTTGAGCTTTTCGGGCACCTCGCCGTTTTCCTTCATACTGTCGGTGATCCCATCGACAAGCTTTTCGGCCTCACGGCTGAAACGGCGGGCGGTCCTTGTCTCACTTTCCATGTCGTCCGCAAAGTCCTCTATGTTCTTGTCATGGCGTCTCTTCCATCGCTCGTGGGAGATTTTTTCTCCATCGCGAAATAGCTGTCGATATTTGACCAGCCAATCCTCGGCCCCCGCGGGGCGATTGGCCTCCCCAGCTCCGGGCATGTTACGCCGGGAAGGAGCCGACCATTCCACGAGGAAAAAGCGGGCCTCAGACGGCTCTCCGGCAGCATTGCGATAGCCGAAGTCGGCATCCTGACCCCGTCCAAGCTGGAGGCACTTCTTTGGGCCGTCTTCCGTATCGGGCTGCCCGGGGGCCCATTGCACAAAGTCGAATCTTTCGCCGGTAACGAAGCCCCATATCGGCGTGGCTGTTCCCTTCTGCCTTCCTCCAATCCAGCAGCCCCCTTCCTCGCCCAGCAACTCTTGTATGGAAGTGCTGATCCAGCTAGCTTCCTCCTCGCTGGATGGCACGGCAAGGTGTCCACCAGCTGCCTGCGCGAGATTATGGGCCTGATCCCACGACACGGATTCAGGAACAGCCAGAAAGCGGGATCCGTTGATGTTCTGGGTGCCTGCCGGGAACGAGGGCCGCTTGGCCTTCAGGGACGCCGCAACCCTCTCAAGCTGTTTTGTAAGGGAGCCGCTGTTGCCTCCCTCGGTCCATTGGAGAATGAAGGGGAGATTGCGCGATGCCGGCATGTCATCGAGGGACTGGTCGGGAAGAAGAGCGGCATAATCTTCCCCGCCATCGCTGGAGGTGCTTTCATCGGGTTGGCCTGCGGCCCAGAGGTTTTCCGAAGGCTCGGCACCATCGACCCAGTACCATCTTCCTTCCATTCCTGAGTCCGAGAGGCCAAGCCAGGAAGGGCTGCTGAGTTTCAGTTCGGAAACAGCCCATTCGAGATCGTCCTTGGTGCCGAGTGCGGCTAATTGGGCCCCATGAGCCTCCGCGTAGTGGGACGCAGCTAACCAGGGGCGAGCGCTGGTTATGAGGAGAAAGTAAGACGTTCCGCGTTTTACGCTTCCCTTGGGTAGCTCGGAAAGGTCGCCAGATCTCAACTTGGCCTGAAGCCTTGTAAGGGCCTGAGAGGTGCTTTCCTCGGGCTTAGTCTCAGGCTTGGCGGGCTTGGGGGTGTCTTCCTCGGTCGGGGTTTTGGTAATGGATTCAGGTTTTGGCATGGGCGTGGGGGTCGGCTTGGGTAGTGGCTTGGGTTTTGCAACAGGAGTTCCCTGCTCTGCCGGAGAGGTTGCTGTTTTTTTGTCTCCGTCCTTACCAGAGCCGATCATGATAAAGCCGATAATTCCAAAGACCACGATCGCCGCGACAATTCCAATCACGGGGATGGATTGGGTCTTGGTCTGTGGGACAGCAATGGCAGGCGTTGCCGGGCGCATTCCTACCGGGCTGGGGGCATGGCTGCCGCCTGCCGCTGCAGGGGTTTTGGGACGGCGGAGAACGGGCTTCTGCAGCTTCTCTGCCAGTTTGTCCAATTCCTTGGCGAGGTCGTCGGCACTGCCATAGCGCAGGTCGGGAGACGGATGCGTGGCCCTCCTGATAATCCCATCGAACTCTGGGCTGCACTGACCTACCACCGACGGAGGTTGCCATGGCTCTGAGGGCACCTTGGCAGTGAGCAGCTCGTAAAGGAGAACCCCGACTGCGAAAATGTCCGCTCGCTGGTCAACGGCGCCAGGATTATTGACGATCTCGGGGGCACTGTAACCGGGGGTGCCCCATACGATTTCCTCAGGGTTGTGGCCCTCTCCTACGGGGCGTGCCAGACCAAAGTCCCCGATTTTCGGCACGGCCTCCGGTCCCAGAAGGATGTTCCCGGGTTTGATGTCCCGGTGAAGGATGCCGTGCTGGTGAGCGTGGGCCAGACCATGTGATATGCCCGATACGAGCCGGACGGCCTCTTCCTGGTCGATCGCTCGTCCATAAGCGGAGTGATGGAGGGACTTACCCTCGACCAGCTCCATGATGATGTAGAGCATACCATCCGCATCACCAAAATCGTAAACCGCAATGAGGTTGGGGTGGTTGAGCCGGGCCATCGATTTCGCCTCGGCTTCAAAGCTCGAACGAAACTGTGGGTCTGCGCCAAACTGACGGGGAAGGATCTTGATTGCGACGGGACGATCGAGCGAGATCTGCCGGGCGGCGTAGACGGCGCCCATTCCTCCCTGTGCAATGAACGCAGTAATCTCGTAGGCCGGGAAGTGCGGCTGGAGCTCCTCTATGCTGGGAGCCTGAAAATCGAGATTGGGTGACATAGGGTAAGAACACCCTATACTGCCCTTCGTTGCTCTTTTAAGCAAGCGCCAGAAGCGCCACCTCGAATTGGATGGAAGCTTGTTCTTCCGGGGTTTTGGCTCGCCGGTGGGCGAATTATTGCCCTTCTGTGGTATCGAGGACTCCCGAGCCGAGGTGCTCGAGAAATGTTCTCCCTGTTTCGCCACAGGCGTTGATCTCGTTCTCGATAGCCAGCGCCTGACTCTGTTTCCCGGCCTTCCTGGCAGCCTCGGCCCTCGGCTTGAGGCTTCCGATATAGGATGTGCGAATCTGGTTTGCCTGCTGCTGCAGGGCTTTCTTCAGTGCGAGCTGGGTCTCTACCCTCTTTCGCACGAGGTCGATTCCGCGGGGAGAAAGGGATAGTTTGGTCGTGTCGCCGATCGTCAGAGGAATCAGGCCCTCGGCCCCGATACTGGCCTTCAACTGGTCAATGGTGCCCTTGTAGGCCCGGCCATCAGCACTACGAAGGCCGCGGAGCCAGAAGTTAAGATCTGATTTAAGCCCCTTCCCGTTTTCGAGGAGCGCTTCGCTGAACTTATTCTCAAGGGCTCGCACCTTCTTATGGAAAGTTGACCGGAGGCCCGCCCAGCTGCTGGTTCCGGAGACTGAAGATGGCCGCTCGGTATTGCCGCGGTCTTTGCTCCATTCGATTACGAATGCGGCGGCGGCTTCCGGGCTCTCGGGATCACCATCGTCCCAGCCGCCATTTTCTCCGGAGAGGAGCATCACCGCGCCTTGTGTGGGTGCGGATCCGTCAGGGGCATCAGGAGCCCAGGAGGAGAACGCCCAGGTCTCCCCCGTGATCCAAGTCCATGAACGGCCATTATGTCTTCCCCCAATCCAAGCGCCCTGACCTTCCTCCAGGTTACTGGTAATCATCTTCCGGAGGTAGGTGTCCTCGGATTGCTCACTTGGCACTGCAAGGTGTCCGTGGGCGGACTTCGCCACGGCGTTGGCCTCTTCCCAGGTCCCCGGGGTTCCAATCACGAGATAGCGGCGATTTTCAAAGGAAACGACGCCGGGTGGGTAGGTCGGCTCAGGGCTGTCTAGGGAAGCCTTCAGGCGGGTTATTTGCGCCTCAAGGTTTCCGGGATTACTGCCGTCCTCACGCCACTGGATAAAAAACGGGAACTTCTTCCCGCCTGGCTGTGAACGGATGGAACCCAAATCGCTCAAGGTGGCGGAATTCCCGGTGGTGCTGGAGGGCTGGCGAACAGTCCAGGGGGAGCCGTCAACCCAGCCCCAGGCTGTTCTACCGGTAGCGCCACCCCCGAGCCAGATTGTGGTGCTACTAGGAATCTTGGCGGAGAGCCATTTCTGTTCCCCTTCGTTGAGGCAGACCGCGAGATGGCCTCCATAGTCTTCTGCGTAGGACGCTGCTCTCTGCCAGCTCAGCTCCTCTTTTATCAGGAAAAAGCGACTGTTTCCGCGTATCAGGGTGCCTGGGGGATATTCGGTGCGCGGTTCTCCGGAGTTCAAGGACGGTTTCAGACGAACGAGAGCTTCCATGGGGGTCTCCGGCTCTGGCTCGGGTTCCTCAGCGATGGGCTTTGGCTGAGAAGCCTTGAGGGCTGCGAGCCTTTCGCGGCTTCTTTTCTCCTCTAGGAGCCGTTGCCTGTTCTCGGCCTCCGCCTGATCCTTCAGGCGTTGCTGCTCTGCCTGCTGCTCAGCGTTTGAATCCTTGCGCCACTGGTAGGCCTGGTACATACCGAAGATTGCAGCGAGGAGCAAAACGATGATCACGAGGTTGCGAAGAAGGGACCAGTTTGTACCGATATTTACCTGAACTTCGGGTGCAGGTGCTGGTGGAGGGGCGGCCTCGGGCACCGGCGCCTCGGGGGAAGGCGCTGGTTCAGCCCGGGGGGGCTGCGCAACCATGGTCATCGAGGGCGCCGTTACGATACCAGTGACTTGGTTCTCGAGAGCGTCCCGGAGCTTTTTCAGGTCCAAGGCCATGGCCTCCCCATCCGCGAAGCGCAGCATGGGAGACGGGTGCGTTGCTCTCCGGACGATCTTGTCGAACCGTGGGTCGACATCCTCGATCTGGGAGGCGGGGATATACTGTTTTTCAGGAAGCTTGCCCGTCAGGAGTTCATACAGAATCACCCCGGTGGAAAAAACATCGGACCTCGTATCTACTGCGCCGGGGCTCTTGATAACCTCAGGAGCAGTGTAATCCGGAGTCCCGAAAATAATGCCCTCCCCTTCAGTTTCCTCCGTCAGGCGAGCCAGTCCAAAGTCCCCGATCTTGGGGCGGTTCTTCGCATCGAGAAGAATGTTAGCGGGCTTGATGTCCCGGTGAAGAATGCCTGCCTCGTGGGCGTGAGCGAGGCCTTCGCAGATTCCGGTAACAAGACGGACAACTTCCTTTTCCTCGATGACCTTGCCATGGAAGGATTCATGGAAGGATTTTCCATCCACGAACTCCATGACGATGTAGAGCATGTGGTCGACCTCCCCGAAGTCATAAACGCTGATAAGGTTGGGATGGTTCAGCTTGGCCATGGCCTTGGCCTCGTCTTCGAACCTCCTGCGGAAGCCGTAGTCCTCCCCGAATTCGCGCGGCAGGATCTTAACCGCGACGTTCCTCTCGAGGGATTTCTGGTGGGCCTTGTAAACTGCTCCCATGCCGCCCCTCGCAATGAAGGAGAGCACATCGTAGGCCGGCAGGAGCTCCTGGAGCTCCTCAGTGCTGGGGGCCTTGAACTGTGGGGGAGAGGACATGCAAGTCAGAGGTGATGGAAAAGCACTCGGGAAAAGATTTTTCATGGGAAAGATGTGCTCGAATTTTTGAAAAGAAAAGCCATGAGTACTGCCCTTCTGAGGTATGAATGAAGCATCCATCTGGCAGGAAGTCGGGGAGAGAGGGTTCCGGGAGCTCGCGGCAGCATTTTACCGTCGGATTCCCGGAGACGGTCTGCTGGGTCCCATGTATTCGGAACAGGACGCAGCAGGAGCGGAGGAGCGGCTTTACCTGTTCCTATGCTTCCGCTTTGGAGGAGACCGCCGATACCCCGAGCAGCGGGGTCACCCGCGGCTGAGGATGAGACATATGTCTTTCCGGATCGGTGAGGCAGAGCGGGACCGGTGGATGGAGCTTATGGGGGACTCCATGACAGAATGTGGACTTTCCCCGGAAGTACGCTCCGAGCTGCAAACCTTCTTTGCGCAGGTCGCAGATTTCATGCGAAACCAGGGTCCCTCGTAAACCGCGTTTCTCGGTCTTAGAATTTACCTGATGATGATGGGGGGCGCGGGCTGCTTTGGTTCCCGAGCTGGCTTTTCCCCGCGTTGGGGGTCCAGGATTCCGGGGAGATCCTCTGGTTTCCGGCTGTCTCTTCGGGAACTGCGGGTTCTTTCCCCGACTGGCTGAAAGTTCTCGTCCGCCACATCGCGCTCCCTGAGTTGAATGATGGAATAAAGGGCTTCCTCAAGTTGGGGTGTAGATCCGAATGTGTAGACCTCACGGTTGTCTTTCTTTCGCGCTCCATAGAGCACAAAGCCGATGCATTTGTAGCTCCCGTAGGAACTCTCCTCGGAATATATATTCTGCTCTTTCTCGAAACTGACCGTATGCCTTCCTCCGGCGGGCACTTCGAACTCTCTGGTCTGGACTGCGAGGACCTTGTGTTTCTTGGGGTCGCTTAGAGAGCGTCCGATGAGCATGTATTTGAGAGAGCTTTTCTCCAGCTCCCTGGCGTTGTCGTTGTTCTGAAAATCGACGCCGAGATCATAAATCTGCCGGTAATACCTGTTACTGGATGAAAAAAAGCTTCGGCGCGATTCCTTGGTTGTCTTGCGGACCATGTTGGGGGTAACGCGAAGGGGAGGGATTTGAGCTGCCAACCACTTGCGAATATAGGTTTGATCGATCTCGCTGAGGCTCGCTATTTTCACTGTGGCCGTGCGCTTGTTGGCCATCCGGAGAGTAACCTCACTTGCTGAAGCACGGACGATTTCTGCCTCAAGGGTCTTTCCCTCAGAGTTGGTGAAGGGGCGCGCGTCGAGAGAGTGCCATGGCAGAAAAGCCATGGCCGCAACCGGGAAAAGGGAAAACCTCATGGGCGGAGACATTGTAGGCGTATTCCCCGGGGGGGAGCGATTAAATTCTGGGTTCTGGAAGGGCGTGGCAGTGAAGACCGGGGGTCACTTTGGATGCACCTCCGCTCGCCAAGTGGCTCCTCAGGTTCTATCGTATCCGGCACAAGACGGATGGACGTGGAGTTTAAAGTCATCGGCATAGCCTTTGCCCTTTGTGCTGGGACGCTTTTCGTGGGGGTGATTCCCTACTATGCGGTTCGTCACCTCGGACGTGACAAGGTGCCGCCCATACCGAGGGGACGGGTGCCGATCCGGGGATTCGGGTTGCCCGACGTGTTTGGGGTTTCCCTCATTTTCGGGTTTTACGTGATGCTCTTCCAAGGGGCCAGGATGAGTGGGCCGGAGTCGGAACTTATGGCGGGAGATCTCGTCGTTGGGCTTATTTTTCAGCTGGTGATTCAGGCCCTTGAGATTGCCTTCGTCGTTCTAATACTCTTCCGCAGGGTGAACCTGGCTGACGCATTCGGACTGCGCTGGCGGTCCACCTGGTGGAAGGTGGTTTATGCGCCGGCGGTGGTGTTCGTCATGTGGGGCTTCATGGCCTCGCTGGAGTTCGCCGGATACAACGCGTGGCTGGGACAGTTCATTGAAGGGGATGGAGTGCAGGAGAGCGTCAAACTCCTGCAGGAAAGTACAGAACCATTGGTTCTGGTCCTGATGGCTCTGGTGGTTTGTGTCGGGGCGCCTCTGGCGGAAGAGGTGGTATTCCGGGGTTACGTCTACACGGCGGTAAAGCGGATGGCGGGTCTTCCGGTGGCCGTGATCCTATCAGGGTTGCTCTTCGGGGCGGTCCACGTGAATCTGATGGCTCTTCTTCCCCTGACCCTCCTGGGTATCATTCTTGCACTTTCTTATGAGTATACAGGATCTCTCTGGGCCCCGATTGCGATTCACTTTTGCTTCAATGCGGCAACCGTCGCAATTCAGATACTATTGAAAATTAATCCTGAATGGGTCAACGAGCTCGAGAAAAATGCTGGATTTATCCCACTATGGTGAAGATGTGGTGGTGGCCCGTTTGACCGCCCTGCTGGAGAGCGGCCCAGGCCTCGTGACTGGTCCCGGCGATGACTGCGCGGTCGTGGAGGGAGCCGGAAGGGGTCAGGTAGAACTTCTCAAGACGGACTGCCTGATTTGCGGGGTACACTTTCTTCCCAGCGCGCCTCCGGGGAAAGTTGGATGGAAAGCTGTGGCGCGAACCTTGAGCGATTTTGCAGCGATGGGAGGATGGCCCCGGCACCTGCTGGTGACCGTGGCCCTGCCTGCTGATTGCCGGATGCGCTGGGTGGAAGAGGTCTACAGGGGGATGAATAAATGTGCTCGTGCCTTCGATTGCTCCATTGTTGGCGGGGAGACTTCTTCCCTGCCTTCGGGCGCCCCGGTCATGATTTCGGTGGCGGGCACTGGAAGTGCGAGGCGTTCTCAGGTCGTCCTGCGCAGTGGTGGACGTTCCGGAGATCTTCTCTTCGTGACGGGAAGGCTCGGAGGTTCGCAGAGGGGACGGCATCTGAGCTTTATGCCACGAGTCGTGGAGGCGGACTGGTTGTCGCGGAACTTCCGGGTGCGTGCCATGATGGACCTGTCCGATGGTCTGGCGATGGATCTTCCGCGCCTTGCTTCTGCAAGTGGGTGCGGTTTCCGGCTGAGGGAAGAGGCGCTCCCGCGATCTCGTGGGGTCACGGTCGCGGAGGCCCTGAGTGATGGAGAGGACTATGAACTGCTCCTTGCGATTTCGGAGCGGAGCTCGCAGCGGTTGATCGCCGATTGGCCAGAGCGATTTCCAGGGGTCAAGCTCACCTGTATCGGGGAGCTGTCCGCGGAAGGATCGGAAGGATTACCGGGAGGGTGGGATCATTTTCGCGAACAGGCCTGATCCCATTAAATGAAGGCAGGCGGGCTAAATTATTTAAGACATCCGTAATAAATTCTTTTCAGGTCCTCCCGTGGCGGGTAAACCGTTTGCCGACTTTCTGGTCTCCTTTCCCTTCCATGAAGAGCTTCTTTTTTGCCTCAGCACTGATGGTCCTTGCTCACCCTGCCCCGGCAGATGTGTTCGCGGAAATTGATACTCCGAATCCCCTGATTGGAATCGCAAGCGTAGAGGAGTCCCCGCTTGTTCTTGTCGGGTTCGCTCCGGACTCCGGGGCGCAGGAGACAGACTCCGAGTTGCAGGATCTCCGGCAGGATCTTCGCGAGGCGGAGGCAAGATTGCAGGAGACCCGCCGGACTGCTGAGGCCGTTGTGGAGGAGCGAGACGAAGCTCGTGAAGAAGTTGGTGCCCTGACCATGGCGAATCACAGAATGCTGATGGAGATCAGGATGCTGCAAAAGGAAAAGGAGCAGGCCCGACAGGAGGCGGTAGTCTGGAAAGCGCGTGCGGAGGAGAGCATGAAACAAGCTTCCGCGCTGGATGAAGCGGGTGTTGAGATGATCGGCCTCAAGGAGGAGTTCCACGCCCTGAGGCAAGATCTGGTCCGTGTGCGGGAGGAGCTCAAGGATCCGATTGAACGGGCTAGTCTCCGTGAGCAGCTGGTGGCTGCGCGGGCACATGGGGAACGATTAGAAAAGGAGATTGCGGCAGCCCTCAAGAGCGGGGAGGAGGCGAGAAGGGTCGCTTCGCGTGAGAAGAGGGAAATGACGGCCAAGATCATGGATCTGAGTTCAGGTGCAGGAAGTTCAGACCAGCTCCGGGACGATTTGCGAATTTCAAGGGCTGGGCACTTGAAAGCGCTCGTAGACGTAGAATTGCTGAAGAAAAACCTCGGACGTGCCTCACAGAGGGAGGAAAGAGCCCTTACAGCTTTGCGACAGGCTGAGCGGGGTGTCGAGGCCGTGCAGGCCGAAAAGGCCGCAGTGGCGCAATCCCGTATGCAGGTTCAACGTGATCGGGATGAGGCCCGGAAGGAAGTCGACGATTTAAGGAAGCAGATTGCGAAGATGCGTTCCGAGGGGGAGCAATCGCGAGCTTCCGTGGCTCGATTAAATACCGAGCTTGCTAATTCAAGAAGCTCTCATGGTCAGGCCTTGCGATTGGCGGGTCCTGCGGCAGACGAAGCTCGTGGAGAAGGGGTGCACCTTGCTTCCCCGGGGGAGCTGGGTGGGATGGAACGCGGGCAAGAGACACCGCGGGATGCGGCTGAAAACAGGGTGTCGGATCCTGAAGATCCTTGAGTGAAGGCCAGTAGACTAGACGTAGGGTAAAGCCTCGCCCACGCTTGAAGTCCTCTCCTCGTTGTCGAGGAGCTCCTGGATGGGATCCCAGCGCCCACTGATAAGGGCATCACGGGCAGAGTCGGGAATGGCGCAATTGAAAGTGTGGCCAGCGGAGGAGCGAACCTCGAGTTTCTCGACGTCAACGGTGATCTTGGTGGCCGGGTCGGCGTCGACGGCCTCGCGGAGGTGATTGATCTGGTCGGCAGTGAGTGTAACGCAGGGCATGCCCAGGGTGGTTGAGTTGCCAAAGAAGATTTCGGCGAAGGACTCGGCCACGATGGTCTTGAATCCATACTTGTTCAGCGACTGCGGGGCGTGCTCACGGGATGAGCCGCAACCAAAATTCACGCCGGCGAGGAGGACGCTGGCACCGTTGAAGCGTTCTTCGTTGAGCGGGTGGTCGGTCCGCTCGCCGGAGGTGGGGTCGAAGCGGACATCGTAGAAAGCAAACTCCCCGAGGCCGTCAAAGGTAACGCACTTCATGAAGCGGGCTGGGATGATGCGGTCGGTGTCGATGTCTGCGCCTGGGATGTGGACTGCGGTCCCGGAGACCGAGGTTATTTTTTCGAGAGCCATGCCGGAAAGGAGTCAGAAAGGAGTGCTCAGGCGGCCGCGGTGGCGGGGTCCACGTTAAAAACCTCACGGGCATCGGCGATGGAGCCGGTGACCGCGGCGGCAGCCACCATGACAGGAGACATCAGGACGGTCCGGCCGGTGGGGGAGCCCTGGCGGCCCTTGAAGTTGCGGTTAGAAGACGAGGCGCAGAGCTGGTCACCGACAAGTTTGTCAGGGTTCATCGCCAGACACATGGAGCAACCTGCAGCGCGCCACTCGAAGCCGGCTTCCTCGAAGACTTTGTCGATGCCTTCCTTCTCACACTGGATGGCGGTGAGTTGAGAACCAGGGACAGCGATGGCCTGCACTTCCTCGGCAACCTGATGGCCCTTGAGGAATCTGGCGGCCTCGCGGAAGTCGGAGATGCGGCCGTTGGTGCACGATCCGATGAAGGCCACGTCAACCTTGACGCCCTTGATCGGAGTTCCCCCGGGGATCTTCATGTAGTCGAGAGCCTCTTGGAAGGACTTGGCCTCGACATCGTCCCTAGCTTGGGAGGGATCGGGGATGGTTTCGCCGATGCTGATGCCCTGGTCCGGTGAGATGCCCCAGGTGACCGTAGGCTCAATGTCGGCGGCGTTGATCTTCACAACGTGATCGTATTCCGCGTCTTGGTCGGAAGCGAACGACTTCCAGTTGTCGACCGCGGCGTCCCACTCGTCTTCTCGCGGGCTGTAAGGACGGCCCTTGAGGAATTCGAAGGTCTTCTCGTCGGGATTGACGTAACCGCATCGCGCACCACCCTCGATGGCCATGTTGCAGACCGTCATACGCTCCTCCATGGTCATGTTATCGAAGAGCTCGCCGGCATACTCGTAGGCGTATCCAATGCCTCCCTTGGCCCCGAGAAGACGGATAATGTGGAGGGTGACGTCCTTTGCGTAGACGCCGGGACGGAGTTCCCCATTCACCTCGATGCGGCGGACTTTGAGAGGTTCCATGGCCATCGTCTGGGTGGCGAGGACGTCCCGGACCTGGGTAGTTCCGATCCCGAAAGCGATCGCTCCGAAGGCGCCATGAGTGGCGGTGTGGGAGTCGCCGCAGGCGATGGTGGACCCGGGTTGGGTAATGCCCTGTTCGGGGCCGACCACGTGGACGATGCCCTGCTTGCCCGAGGCGAGGTCAAAGTAGGTGACTCCGAATTCATCGGCGTTTTCCCGCAGGGCGGTCATCATGTCCGCTGCGAGGGGGTCGGCCGGGGCGTCCTGATTTACAGTAGGGACGATGTGATCGATGGTCGCAAAGGTCCGATGAGGGTATTTCACTTCCAGCCCGAGATCCCGGATCATGCCGAAAGCCTGCGGACTGGTCACCTCGTGAATAAGGTGCGTGCCGATGAAAAGCTGAGTGCGGCCATCGCCCAGAGTGCCCACGGTGTGAGCATCCCAGACTTTCTGGTAGAGGGTCTTTCCCATGTGGTCCCACCTGTGGCGGGGACGGGGAACCTGCTCTGAAATATGCTTTCGGGCAAGTCACAAGTAGACCTGGAACGGATACAGAGATCCCCATAAACGGGGAATTAGGCAGCATATTGCCTCTTCACGGCATGATCCATGCCGCAGCGGGGGGACGGCAAAATTTCTGATTATGAGGATCAGTAGACGTAGTCTGGCCCGCCGAGGGGGTCTTTTGGCGTGATTCGATCCTCTGGAAGCGTATGTTTTCCGAGCTGTGTTTGAGGTGCGTGATAGACCACAGATGGTCGAGAGAGCTCTCCTCGTGCGCATATGCTTCGATAAACGAGAGGAGGAGGAGTCGCGGAGCCTTTTGAACGAACTAGCGGAACTGGTTACTACGCTGGGGATCGGGGTTGTGAGCGACCAGTTGGTGAGAGCCCGGGAGGCCCAGAAGAAATTTCTATGTGGGAAGGGAAAGGCTGAAGAAGTTTGTGACCACGCGCGCGAACTCAAGTGCGACTGTATCATCTTCGATAATCAACTCGCGCCCAACCAGCAGCGGGAATGGGAAGAAGCGGCCGATATGACGGTCATCGACCGCGAGGAGGTCATCCTGGATATATTCGCACGGAGGGCTCAGACGAGGGAGGCCCGGTTACAGGTGGAGCTGGCAAGGATGGAATACGCTCTCCCGCGGATGGCCCGGATGCTGTCTCTTATACACATCTGACGCTGCCGACGAATAGAGAGGTGTAGATCTCGGTGGTCGC
>CAXEFH010000066.1:0-13401 GCA_963989605.1 uncultured Roseibacillus sp.
CTTATAGCCGTCCCAATCATTTACAATGGTCAGCAACGATTTGCTCAACACTCCACCGCGGACAAAGATTACGTAGAGGCTGCGATCGACAGTGGTGAGGCAGACTTCATGCACAACGCGCTGCGAACTACGGAAATTGCACGGGCAATGGCTCACGACGACCATGTTTCGACCATGGCAGTGATGCAGTTAACCGTAGCTTTTCTCTCGGCCCTTTTCTTTTTCAACGGTCTTTATCTGCTGCGCCTTCATCGAAGCTCAAGGGAAGTGGCCGCTGTAGCAGCGAAATGGTAATCTGGTGAACCGGCACCTTAAACCGCGAAATGTGGCCGGGACTTCCTGACCGGGGTAGCACCCCCTGTCTCGCTCTAACGAGGCGAATGCGGGGTATTAGATTCTCACATGCTTGCTTTTTCTACTTGCTGGAACAACTCCCGCCACTCGGATGGGGAGGCCATGATCGACGAAATCCTTGAGCTTGGCATCACGGATATTGAACTCAGTCATGGCATGACGGTTGCCAAGTTACCCGGAATACGCGCCGCGTTTGCGGGCGGTGCGTTTCGATGCTGCGGTGTTCACAATTACTTCCCCTCTCCCACGGAAGTAATGATCGACGCTCCTGACGCTTATGAATTCACTTCTCATCGGGCCTATGAACGCGCCCGCGCATTGAAATTGACCCTCGCCTCGCTGGAGGTCGCCGCCGAGTTTAAAGCCCATTATCTTGTTCTGCATATGGGATCCGTTCCTCGAATGCCCCACCGCAAATGGACCAGGCGGCTAAGAGACCTGATCTCGGAACAACCGGATGCCGAACCAAAGATTGATAGACTGAGGAATAAGTGCATTCGAAAGAGAACGCGGACAGGAGAGCTCTACTTCCAGCGCGCCCTCGAGTCTCTGGAAGTGGTCGCCGAGAAAGCGGCGGAGCTTAAGGTCAAACTCGCGATCGAATCACGCTCAAGGTATGAGGATGTTCCAAACGAGGAGGAGATGATTCTCATTCAGGAGCGCTTCTCCGAAAACGAGTGGGTCGGCTACTGGCATGATTTTGGTCACGTTCAGCTCAAGCATAACCTTGGACTGCTCGAACACGAAGCATGGCTTAAAGCCATGCACCCGTATTTGATAGGCGCCCATGTTCATGATGTCATCTGGCCTGATCGGGACCATCGAGTGCCTTTCACTGGCACCCTCGATTACGACCGCTTACTGGAAAATATTGACCCCGGAGCGCCACACGTCTGGGAACTTTCGCCGAGGAGGAAAACCGAGGAAGTTCGTCTCGCTCTCGAGTGCTGGAAGGACAAATTCCCCGCTACTCTCGCTTCCTGAAAGAATCCCGGCGAGCACATGAAGCCATCGCATACCGGACCGAAAGCTACCGGTAGAGACCATGATTGACTTCTCCTCCTTGAAGACCGCTCTCGATCGACTTGCCAGCGAGGACATCTTTGTTGGAACGTCATCGTGGAAATATCCCGGTTGGATTGGCCAACTCTACCAACCTGAACGCTATAAGTTCCGCGGAAAGTTCTCGAAATCCCGTTTTCAGGATTCCTGTCTTGAGGAATACGCCGATATTTTTCGGACAGTCTGTGTTGATGCTTCCTACTACAGGTTTCCGTCCGAGAGATATCTCGCTGCTCTCGCAGAAAAGTCCCCGTCTGACTTTCGGTTCTCCCACAAGGTGACCGACACAATCACCATCAAAAATTTCCCATCCCACAAAAGACACGGGGATTTTTCGGGCCAACCAAACCCCTGCTACCTCAATGCGGATATTTTCCTGCAATCATTTCTCTCGCCCCTCGTTCCTTTTCGGGAACGAACAGGACTGATCATATTCGAATTCTCCCGGTTCTACCCGAGAGATTATCAAGCTGGGAGAGAGTTTGTTTCCGACTTGGACTCATTCCTATCCAAGCTACCTACCAGTGAATGGGACTTCGGGGTGGAGATACGTAATCCCTCCCTTCTGCAGAAGCCCTACTTCGACACCCTCGACCGTCACTCCGTGGGTCATGTCTACAATCAATGGCAGCGCATGCCTGACCTCCATGAACAGTTAAAACTGAAACAGCCAAATCCGGAAACATCTCCTACCGGGTGCAGGTTGCTGCTGAAGCGGGGACGTAATTACGATGAGGCAGTAGAGGCCTTTATGCCCTACGATCGAACTGTCGAGGTCCGGCAAAGGGTTCGGCAGGCTTCAGCCAACCTCATTCATCATCTGCAAAAAACCTCACCCGGCCGCCGGGCCTATCTCTACGCCAACAATCGGCTTGAGGGGAACGCCCTCGCTACAATTGACGCGATTCTCGCATTATTGGGGGAAAATGATCCTGACGATCATCCCCAAATCGCCTCGATCCTCTAATTCAAAAACACTCCTTCCTCTGGAAGCCACTCCACAGGGTTCTCCGACTAGATCCCGGTGGCGCCAAAAAAGGTTATGTTTGAGAATATCCGACGGTTTACCTATGCTCTTTTGCTTTTTTTGACCAATTTTTGAGCTTGGTGTGAATATTTATGAGCCCTCTTTTGTTTTTTTTGGCTATTTTTAATTCGACAATGCTAGATAATTGATGTCTTTAGCCCCCACAACCCTATTTTTACCATGTCGACCCAAATGGATGGTGCCCAAGCGCTGCTAAAAACCCTCGATGATCTCGGAATCGAATACATTTTTGGCTACTCGGGTGGAGCAGCCCTTCCAATCTTCGACGCCTTGGAAACTGTGGAGACCAAGATGAAGTTCGTTCTGGTGCGGCACGAACAGGGCGCCGTTCACATGGCCGACGGCTATGCCCGGGCGACCGGCAAGCCTGCCGCAGTTCTTGTCACCTCCGGTCCCGGAGCTGGTAATACTGTTACCGGCTTGATGACAGCCCAGATGGACTCAGTTCCGATGATTGTCCTTACAGGACAACAAGTCATCTGGATGCTCGGAAAGGATGCTTTTCAGGAAGCCGACATTTTCAGCATTACCATGCCAGTGGTGAAGCATAACTACCTCGTGAAGCACACCAACGATCTTCCGCGGGTAGCCCGGGAGGCGCACCATATCGCTACCACTGGGCGACCGGGACCCGTGCTGATCGATATTCCAAAGAACGTATCACAGGATCCGTTTGATGGAGACATGGACCCCGTTGTGAATTTACCGGGTTACAAACCTGAACAAGCGATGGATATAAACGAGGATGCGATCGATGAGGCGGTTCGTCTTATCAATAAATCCACGCGTCCAGTCATCCTTGCAGGACAGGGCTGCATGATCGCCAGGGCCGGCGATGAACTTTTCAAGCTCTCCCGCACTCTGGCGTGTCCGGTGACAACAACTTTGTTAGGCAAGGGAATCTTTCCCGAGACTGATGACTATTCGCTCGGGATGCTGGGTATGCATGGCACTGCCTACGCCAACAAGGCGATCGTGGAGGCAGATCTCATCCTTAATATCGGCTCTCGGTTTGATGACCGCATCATAGGGCAAGCTGATAAATTCGGCGCTAACGCAAAGATCATTCATATGGATATCGATCCATCGGAGATGAATAAAATGATCACGCCCGATGTGCAGGTTATCGGTGACGCAAAGGCATCTCTGTCCATGCTCAACCAGAAAGTCGAACGACTCGAGACAACCGAGTGGCTGAAGCACCTTGCCTCCTACAAGAGGAAATTCCCCCTTCAGTATCGCAAGCAGGGAGGACTCCGCATGCAGCAGGTGATCGATGAACTCTATCACCTGAGCGAGGGAAAAGCGATAGTCTCCACGGATGTCGGGCAGCACCAGATGTGGGCGGCTCAGTTCTATAAGAATGATGCTCCATACAAGTGGCTCTCCTCCGGAGGTGCTGGCACCATGGGTTTTGGTTTCCCTGCCGCCATCGGGGCACAATTCGCCTGTCCGGATGATCTTGTCGTGGCCATAGTAGGAGATGGAGGGTTCCAGATGACTCTGTTCGAGTTGGCGACTGCAGCCCTTCACAAACTCCCCCTTAAGATCCTCGTCCTGAACAATCACTACCTTGGAATGGTTCGCCAATGGCAGGAGCTATTTTTTGAGGATCGCAAGAGCGGAGTTGATCTCGAAGGCAATCCTGATTTCGTCAAATTAGCGGCAGCTTATGGTATTCAGGGATTCAACATCCGACGTCCGGCCGACACCGGCAGAATCCTGCAAAAAGCTCTCGCCTATAACGAGGGGCCCTGCCTCATTCATGCTGAATGCTGCAAAACAGATAATGTCTTCCCCATGATTCCAGCGGGTGCAGCTCTTGAGGACATGCTCACGGAGCCTCCTAAGCAGAAAATGGCCAAACCTGTCGGCTCCACCTAGGAATTTTCCGGGCTTGAGACAGCAGAGTCATTCAATCGGAGCCGCTACGGCCAACCCCACCTAGAACCATGCCGAGGACAATCGTCACCACTGACACACCCATTCAGATCAATCCGGATGAGGTCACCCACACTCTCTCGATCTTTGTAAACAATAAGGCCGGCGTGTTGATGCGAATCTGCCAGGTCTTTGCGAGACGTGGTTACAATATCGAGTCTCTTGTCGTCTCTCAGGGGCGAGATCCTCACTTCAGCCGTATGACGATCGGCCTCAAGGGGGCCCCGGAGGGCCTCGAGCAGATCGTGAAGCAGGTGACCAAGCTTATCGATGTGATGCACTGCTATGAGCACACGACCGCAGATGCGGTGGTGAAGGAAATGCTCTTGATTAAATTCCTCGTGATCGACGCTCAGCAACGCACGGACGCGCTGCAAATCATCGAGCATTTCAATGGAAAAACAGTCGACCTCACTCCCTCCTCCATGACCGCCATGATTACGGGAGACTCTCCAAAGGTCGACGCTGCCGTGGGCATGCTCTCCCAGTTCGACATCATCGAGACCGTCCGCACCGGGAAGGTTGTAATGGCCCGCGGAGAACAACCCACTTAGGGGTCCCGGCGGAAGTGTTGACCAGGAGCCCCCTTCAAGTTTCGCTAATACAGCTACAGCATGCGAACCAGGCAGCCACCGGTGACGGAAAACACCCGGCTCCATGGCTCTCCCCCTTTCTGCGGCTGAGAGTCTCATTGCTTTTCCTCTCTCTTTCCGGTCCCTTTTCTACCCATGAGAGCCATTCCCGCGACGTTTTGCCTTCTGATGTTTTGCTCCGCCGCCGAAGGGCGCGAGGCGAAAGAGTACGACCATGATGTCAATTATGATGACGCGCGAACCCCTCATTACGATCTGCCACCTTTACTCGTAACCTCAAACGGACAGAAAGTCACAACCGCCGCTCAGTGGCATAGTATCCGTCGTCCCGAAATCCTCTCGCTCTTCAGCAACCTTGTTTACGGAAGAATACCAGAGTCCTCATCTCCCCTCACAATTGAGTTTGAGGTCGCTCACACTGATCCCAATTTCATGGACGCTACTGCGACCCGAAAGGAGATCAAAATTCACCTGAGCAATAAAAAAGGAAGGATGGCAATGCACGTCCTTCTCTTCGTCCCAAACGAGGCGAGCAAGCCTGTGCCATGCTTCATGAAGCACAGCTTTCAAAACACGCGAGGTGACGATTTCCGGCCTGCACTACTCCGGCCGGGCAAACTCAAGAATGGGTGGCCTCTCGGCGATTTCATCAAGCAAGGCTACGCCCTATGCGCGGTTTACCATGAAGACTTGATTGGACATAATGAGGTCAATTTCCGTAACGGCATACACAAACTTTTTTATCCTGAAGGCCAAAGTTTTCCGAAAGCTCATGAGTGGGGCGTTCTTTCAGCATGCGCATGGGGCGCTATGCGGGCGATGGATTACCTTGAGACCGACCAAGACATTGACCACAGGAGGGTTGCAGTTATGGGTCATTCAAAAATGGGGAAGACCGCACTCTGGACCGCCGCACAAGATAACCGGTTCGCCCTCGCAATTTCGTCCCAGTCTGGGTGCGCAGGAGCTGCGCTATGGCGTCGAAAATCAGGGGAAACCCTCAAGAAAATGGTGACTCGTTTTCCCTACTGGCTCTGTCGCAACGCGTGGAAATTTGTCGAGCAGGAAGACGATCTTCCCATCGACCAGCACATGCTCCTTGCCTGTATCGCACCACGCCCCGTTTACATACACAGTAGCACCGGCGACACATGGGCCGACCCCCGCGGCGAGTATCTCTCTGCGTATCATGCCGGAGAAATCTATCGCTTGCTCGGCACAAATGTCGCTCTTACCGAAAAGACCTTTCCTCCCGTCGGCAGCGCCATCATCGAGAGCCATGTTGGCTACCATCTTCGGGAAGGCGGCCACTCTATTGAACCTTATGATTGGCAGAAATTCATCGAATTCGCAGACCATCATTTAAAGTCGGGGCTGAAATAGCCGGGCAATCCATGACCGAGGAGCCCATAATCCTCAATTTTACACCCCCGTCAGGACCCTTTGCTCACCAGTTATTCACAATCGTTACCGAGGAGTTTCGTTCCGAAAAAGGGGCTCAAAACCACCAACCGTCTGCCCAAATAATCCTTGCTATTGGCGAGGTTTTCTCGACGATCCTGAGCGCCGAATGGACGCTATTTTGGCTCTGGAAGACGGTCGCGTATTTCGCGGCGAGGGATTTGGTTATTCGGGCACCTCAACGGGAGAGGCCTGTTTTAACACCTCCATGACAGGATATCAGGAAGTGCTCACTGATCCCAGCTACCGGGGTCAGATAGTAGCCATGACTTACCCCCTTATAGGGAACTATGGAATTGTCCCGGAAGACTCCGAGTCCAGTCAGGCTCATGTCAGAGGATTTGTTGTCGGAGAACTCTGCACGACTCCTTCCAATTTCAGATCGCATCAGAGTCTGGAGGACTATCTCGCGGAACAGAAGATCATCGGCATTCAGGATGTTGACACCCGGGCCTTAACGAAGCACCTCCGATCTTCTGGAGCCATGAGGGCGTGCTTGACGACAGAACTGGATGAGAAGGCCGCAGTAGAGGCAGCTGGCTCATCGTCGCTGATGTCAGGATCAGATTTCGTCAAAGAAGTGACTACTCAAAAGCCCTTTGAGTGGCAGGAGGAATCGCGCAGGTGGACCATCCCCAACCCCTGCATAGGCCAGAAAGGATACTATATCGAACTGCCCGAGGCACGACATCGGATCGTCGCCTACGACTTCGGAGTGAAATACAATATTCTTCGCCAGCTCCGACAGCATGGTTTCGAGGTTCACGTGGTAGGCGCCTCCACCAGTGCTGCGGATGTCCTCGCCCTTAATCCCGATGGCGTCTTCCTCTCGAACGGCCCCGGTGACCCAGAGGCTCTCGGATACATTCATTCAGAGATCCAGCAGCTTGTAGGCCACAAACCCATTTTCGGCATATGCCTCGGGCACCAGATTCTTACGCACGCCTTCGGAGGAAAAACATTCAAGCTTAAGTTTGGTCACCGGGGAGGAAATCAACCAGTGAAGGATCTCAGGTCAGGCGCCGTATCGATCACCTCACAGAATCACGGCTTCGCTACCGACGCTGACTCGCTTCCCAGCAATGTGGAGGTCACTCATCTCAACCTGAATGACCAGACTGTAGAAGGAATTCGCTCTACATCAGATCCAGTTTTTTCTGTTCAATACCACCCGGAGGCTGCTCCAGGCCCCCATGATGCCTCCTACTTCTTCAAAGAGTTTGCGGATCTTATTGACGCAACCAGATAAACCTACATCTGCGACAGCACCTCGAGCAGGAACGGTTGTCAACCGATAGACGCAAAGCGAACAGCGCTTCATGAACACGATAGTTAACGGACTCCAATGGGGCGATGAAGGCAAAGGTAAGATCGTGGACTACCTGACTGAGGATGCTGATGTCGTGGTTCGGGGACAGGGCGGAAACAACGCGGGTCATACTGTCATTGTCAGCGAGGATAAATACATCCTTCATCTTGTGCCCTCGGGAATTCTTTGGAAACAAAAGAAGAACATTATCGGCAACGGCGTGGTTATTGACCCCGTTGGATTGGTAAACGAGATCGAGACCCTCGAAAATCAAGGCGTGACCATCACGCCCGAAAATCTGCTTATTTCAGACCGAGCTCATGTGGTTCTGCCATATCATTGTGACCTTGACGCGGCTCAGGAGCAGGCCAGAGGAAAATTTGCAATCGGCACAACCCGTCGAGGCATCGGGCCCACTTATTCCGATAAGGCCACACGAAATGGACTACGTATGGCCGACCTTCTCGACCCCGGACTCGCGAGAGATCTCATCTCCGTGCGCCTTGAAGATGCCAACTCCTTTATGAAGGGCCACGGCATGCCTTCCCATGACACATCCGCGGTGATGGAAGCCGTGGAGCCTGCTCTCGCGCGACTGAAACCTCATGTGACCAACACCATTCCTGCTCTCCACGAAGCGTGGAGAGAGGGAAAAAGCATTGTATGCGAGGGGGCTCAGGGAACCTTCCTTGATATCGATTTTGGAACCTACCCCTTCGTCACCTCCTCCAATACCACCGCCGGGGGCGCATGTACCGGAACCGGCCTTCCTCCGGTGGCGATTGACCGTGTGGTGGGCGTTTGCAAGGCCTACACGACACGCGTTGGTGAAGGTGCCCACATTACTGAGTGTCAGGAATTCTCAGACTACCTTCACAATATGGGGCGGGAATTCGGAGCCACCACAGGGCGTAAAAGACGGTGTGGATGGTTAGACTGCGTCCTTCTGCGGTTTGCCTGCATGGTCAACGGCGTTACTGATCTTGCGGTGACAAACCTCGATGGACTCGATGAACGCGAAAGCATCAGAATTTGTACCGCATACGAAATTGATGGCGTAGAACACACTTTTCCACCGGCTCATCGCGGCGCATGGGAGCGAGCCCTTCCTGTGTATGAAACCCTTCCGGGTTGGAACTCCGACACTTCTACATGTCGGCGCTGGGACGAACTGCCATCAGAGGCCCAATCTTATCTGACCCGACTATCCGAACTGGCAGGAGCTCCAGTAAAGTATGTAGGAATCGGCCCCGACCGAGAGCAGACTATTCTTCTGTAGGAAATTCTCCCTTTCCCGCCAGAACGGGATATAAGTCGCAACAACCTGCGCTGTTCGGCGTAAATGCAAATCTAGCTGTGAGTGACTCTCATATCCCGCAACATCTCGCCATCATCATGGACGGTAACGGTCGGTGGGCTCGAGAAAAAGGCCTTCCCCGGCGCGATGGCCACAGGGCAGGCGCAGAATCAGTGCGTGAGGTTGTTGAAGCCTGTAAAAAGATCGGGGTTAGATTCCTCACTCTTTTTGCGTTCTCGTCCGAAAACTGGAACCGCCCAAAGCCGGAAATCCGCGCTTTGATGGCACTTCTCAAGGAATTCCTGAGAGTAAAAACACCGGAGATGAAAGAGCAGGGTGTCCGACTCCACGCCATTGGCAGACTGAAAGACCTGCCGGCGGATTGTCGAAAAGAGCTGAACTCCGCGATCGAACAAACCGCTTCCAATACCGAGATAGACGTGATCCTTGCTCTCTCCTACGGGTCCAGAGAGGAAATTGTAGACGCAGCTCGACAACTCGCCCGCGAAGCTGCCAGCGGCGTCCTTGATCCGGAGGATATTGATAACGAAATGATGAGCCAGAGGCTCTACACTTCTAACATCCCTGATCCTGACCTTCTGATCCGAACATCCGGGGAGCGACGGATCTCCAATTTTCTGCTCTGGCAGATCAGTTATGCAGAAATAGTCATCAATGACAAATTCTGGCCCGATTTCAGGGAATCTGATCTGAACGAGGCGATTGCCGAGTATGCTCAGCGTAATCGTCGATTCGGCTCGATTTAGTCTCCAATGCCTGATGAATAAGGGCATGGCCACCGCCAACGCTGAGCAGACCATCCTCCTGGTTGACAAGGATCTGGATTACCTCAACTGGGCCACCAAGCATCTGGAGGCTAAAGGGCTGCGAATCCTTCGATGTGACAACGGAGAGAATGCTATCAAGGTAGCAGCCAAGACCCCCATCGACCTTGTGATTGCGGACATTCAATTAAAACCGTTCGATGGCTTGGAACTGCTTTCCAGACTACGGGCAAAAAACACGAACGCCGTCGTTGTTCTAACGGCTGGCTTTCCCACCACCTCCCAGATCATAGAAGCAACACGGAGAGGTGCCCGAGACGTGTTGCGCAAGGAGTCTCTCTCATTCGAACTTCGACCAGTCGTCGAGGCCGCCCTTCAGAATATCGAGCAACGCAGGCACGCAGATGATAATATGCCCTCCCTCCCTGACTCTGAGGGACCCGTGCAGATGATCGGCGTCTCAAGGACCTTGCAGGATGTTTTTAAGGTCGTTGGGCGAGTTTCCCAGACAGATGCTCCCGTACTGATAACCGGGGAAAGCGGAACCGGAAAAGAGTTAGTCGCACGAGCCCTTCATGAATATAGCCCGCGGAGCAAATCGGAAATGGTCGCGATCAATTGCGGAGCCATTCCGGAGAATCTTCTGGAGAGTGAGCTCTTTGGACACGAAAAGGGATCCTTCACAGGAGCATTCGCTCGCCGGGCAGGCCGCTTCGAGCAATGTGATGGCGGAACCCTCTTTCTCGATGAAATCGGAGACATGCCCGGATCAGTCCAAGTAAAACTCCTGCGAGTGCTGCAGGAAGGCACATTCTCCCGCGTCGGAAGTAATGAAACCCTGCAAAGTGATGTCCGGATTGTTGCAGCTACTAACAAGGATCTTGCCACCGAAGTTGCACAAGGTGACTTCAGGGAAGATCTCTACTACCGCCTCAATGTCGTGGAAATCACTCTACCACCTCTCCGTGATCGCCCGGAAGATATACCTCTTCTATCCGAATTTTTCCTGCAGCGGCTCGCACGAAAACAAGGCATGGCCCGCATGCGACTAAGTGGTGAGGCAATCGAGACACTGCAGAAACATAATTGGCCCGGCAACGTCAGGGAACTCGAGAATACCATCGCACGCGCATGCGCGCTTTCTACTACCGACCTTCTTCTACCTGAGGATATCCCATTCGCTCGTAGTCCATTTACTCAGACTCAGAAACTCCATTCCGCTATCGACACCCTCCTATCCGCTACCCCGGGAGCAAACGAAGGACTGCTCTCCCATCTTATCAGCGAAATTTGTAGAAAGGCATTTGATGAAAGTGGAGGCAATACGAAAGAAAGCGCGCGGCATTTGGGAATCTCGCAGTCTGATTTACGCGATTACCTTGGAAACTGAACGCAACCTGCGCCCTGCGCTCATCCAACGTGACTATTATTGAACATCCTCTCATCGCAGACCGTCTGACCCGCCTCCGGGACAAACGGACCACTCCCCGGGAGTTTAGACTTCTGCTTCACAACATTGCGATCCTGATGGCCGCAGAGGTAACGGCAAATCTCGCCACCTCGGCGTGCAGGGTTGAAACTCCAATCGAAGAGTCGGAGGGCCGGCAACTATCCATGCCCATAATTCTTGTCCCCGTTCTCAGAGCTGGCCTGACTCTTACTGAAGGGTTCCTGAGCGCCATTCCGGAAGCCACCGTGGCCCACATAGGCCTACGCAGGAACCATAAGACCCTCGAACCCGAGCTGTATTATCCTAATCCATCTGTTGATTTCACCAACTCCACCACAATTGTTCTGGATCCGATGCTGGCGACCGCTGGAACTGCCATCGAAACAATCCGAATCCTCCAGAAACAAGGGGCAGAGCGAATATCTTTCGCCTGCGTGATCGCAGCTCCCGAGGGTCTCGAGGCCCTTCAAGCCGCACAACCGAGCCTGCCGGTCAGCGTCGCTGCGGTAGACCGCTGTCTTAATGAAAATGGGTATATCTGTCCCGGGCTAGGGGATGCGGGAGACCGCGCGTTTGGAACAGTGTGATCCAATCTAGCAATCTGCCAGGTCCCTGCTATTGTAGGGCAGTGATCCGGGTAATGATTCCGCTGGTCGGACTAGCGCTGTTCTCTGCTTCTCTGAGAGCCGAAGAAGACAGCGCGCCTGAACAGAACCCTTTCTACATCAAAGGCATCAATGCCTTGAAGGACCACCTCCCCGATCTGGCTATCGAGCCCCTCAAGGCCTCTCTGGGCGACTTCAAGGACAACCCGCAAGCCCTTACCAGAATTCACATTAAACTGGCAGAAGCGCTTGTACGCACTGGCCGCCTGCAGAAACACCTCCGCGACACTCAGAAGCTTGCCACCTCCGCTCTTGATTATCTGGCCGAATACCTCAGCGAGGAGAATCCGGCCGCCATTTTCTGGTCAGCCCATGCCCACGTTCTTCAAGGGGAACTTACTCAGGCTGCCACTCTTTTCGCAGAACTTGAAAAGACGGAGGACAGGGGCCTTCGAGAGCAGAGTTCCCTTTCACGGGCTTACATTCTCTCAGCCCTTGGCGACACCAGGGGAGCACACGCGCTTCTCAAGAACATCTCCGGCGACCAGGCCCAAACCCCGCTCTCACAGGATGCTCTTCTCCTGAGTGCTACCATGCTGATTGAGCAGCAGAGAGCCTCAGAGGCGGAAGAGATCCTGAACAAGGACTTTGCGCCCTTAAGCCGCCAGCAGCAAATCCACCTGACCTACCTCCGGGCCCGGCTTACCGCCCTCAGCGACAAACGCCAAGCGATTCCCCTCCTGCGCAAAATCATAAATGACCCAGATCCTGTACAGCCCCTAATTCGACATAGCGCTCAGGTATTCATTGCCGAGTGCTTGCGCGATACCGAGCAGGTGGAGGACGCCTTCACCACTCTTGTCAACCTGATCGATAAACACCAACGGAGCCCTCTTCTGGAAATCGCCTTCCACCGATTGCATAGCTGTGCTTCCACTGAGCCTCTACTAAAGAGGCTGGAGGAACAACTGGGCACTTGGGCTGATTTCAAATCAACATCTCCCGCCCTCCAGCCCCAGCCAAGTGGCGCGGTCATCGTCTCACCAGGAGCGGAGACCAGAACCGGATATGCCCTTTTCTTTCACGCTGCCTGCCTGGCCCAGAGAAATAATAAAGATTCAAATGATCAGGCCGAGCGTCGACTCTCCTGGCTTGTAACCAACATGCCGGCCCATCCGTTCTGGGATCGCTCCGTTCTGGAGATGGCCAAGTTGCAGATAGCCAGCAGGAGAAAAAAGACCGCTATCGCCACCCTCGAGACGCTCAATGAATCCCCCGGCTCTTCAGCAGTAGATGAAGAGTCCGCACGATTGTTGGCGAGGCTGTACTTTGAGGATGGCAATTTCACCTCTGCGTCCTCAGCCTTTCTCAGGGCTCACAGGTCCTTTCCCCTTGGCGAGGAAGATATCTCTGCCGTGAATGCAGCTGTCTCTTATACACATCTGACGCTGCCGACGAATAGAGAGGTGTAGATCTCGGTGGTCGCCGTATCATTA
>CAXEFH010000067.1:0-13351 GCA_963989605.1 uncultured Roseibacillus sp.
TTTTTTTTTTCAAGCAGAAGACGGCTTACGACATTTCTGCCTGTCTCGTGGGCTCGGAGATGTGTATAAGAGACAGGAATACTACAAGCTCTCCGCGTTCTTTAACCAGACCCCCGTTAATGGGAGCGGCAGAGACCCCCGCACTCCTCCCGTCCTCGCCGTCGCAACCGGTGAACGCAAAGCCAGGGAAGCTGCTCTGGAAAAAGAAATCGCGGCCCACCGCAAAGACCTAGCAAACCTCCACGAGGAACTCATACCCAGACAGGCAGCATGGGAGAAATCACGGCGCGACGAACAGTCGGACCATGGTTGGTCCATTCTGTCAGTCAATTCCGCCAGAGCCGAGAAACAGAAGCTCGATATCCTCCCAGACGGATCGATCCTGGGCAGTGGAGAAAACCCCAAGAACGACGTCTACAACCTCTCCACCGAAACCAAGCTCAAATCAATCGCGAGTATCCGCCTGGAGGCTATCCGTCACAAGAGTATGACCAACGGCTACCTCTCCCGCTCCGATAGCGGTAACTTTGTCCTCACCGACTTCAGGATCCGCGTTCAACCCCTCGGTGAGGACGGCATCCACCCGAAGTTCAAGTCCGCGATCGCCACCTACGAACAAGGTGAGCACAAGATTACCAGAACCTACGATGGAAAATCCGACACCGGATGGGCTGTCTACGAGAACAACCAGATCAGCCGCGACCACGAAGCGATATTTCACTTGGATAAGCCCGTCGAAATTCCCGAGCACGCATCAATCATCGTCACGATGCGTCATGATTCCCAGCACGCGAACCACAACCTCGGCCACTTCCGCCTCTCTGCCAGCGCCACTCCCGATGCCAAACTCTCCTCCGGTGAACGTCGCCTTCAGGATGCCCTTGCCGTAGAACCAGCCAAACGCAGCAAAGCCGAAAACGACCTCGTCGTCACTGCTCATCGCGACAGTGTCTCCCGCCACGCCGAGCTCAAAAAGCTCATCTCCGACAAGGAGAACAAGCTTAATTCCGACCGCAATGGCCTTCCCAAGGTCATGGTCATGCAAGACATGAGCAAGAAACGAAAGACCTACATTCTGGAAGTCGGCGTCTACGACAAGCGTAGCAAGGAAGTTGAAGCTGGCACCCCGGCCATCCTACCAGCTTTCTCCAAAAACCTCCCGCGAAACCGCCTCGGCCTCGCTCAGTGGCTCACAGACAAGGAGAACCCCCTCACAGCCAGGGTTACCGTAAATCGCTTCTGGCAGCAACTCTTCGGCATCGGCCTCATCAAATCACCAGAAAACTTCGGCGTCCAAAGCGAAGTGCCGATTCACCCACGCCTCCTCGATTGGCTCGCAGTCGAATTCCAGGAAAGTGGCTGGGACATCAAACAACTCATCCGTACTCTCGTCAACAGTCACACCTACCGGCAATCCTCCCGCCTCTCTGCAGCCCTCCTTGAGGCCGACCCCACCAACCGACTCCTCGCACGCGGTGCCCGCTACCGCATGCCCGCTTGGATGATTCGAGATCAGGCCCTCTCGGCCAGCGGACTCCTCGTCGACAAGAAGGGCGGCGCCCCGGTCAACAGCTACCAGCCAGAAGGAATCTGGGCCGAAGCCACCTTCGGCAAGAAACGCTACAGCCGCGGCAATGGCGATGACCTCTACCGCCGCAGCATCTACTCCTTCTGGCGCCGCATCGCCGCCCCGCCCATGTTCTTCGACAACCCCGGTCGTGAAACCTGCTCGGTAAAGATGGGCCTGACGAACACACCGCTTCACGCTCTCAGTACTCTGAATGACACCACCTATGTGGAAGCCGCCCGCGCCCTTGCAGGCCGCGCTGCCGCCTTGGCCGGTGCAAACAGCAAGCCGCCTGCTCAGATCGAGCGGGCCTTCCAGTTGGTTGTCGCCCGGAAACCAAGCAAACAAGAACAGGAAATCCTCGAGAACATTTACACCCGCGCCGAGGTCCGCTTCACTTCTGATCCCGGCGCAGCCGCGAACTTCCTCAGGAATGGAGAATCCTCCCGCAACTCCGAACTACCCGAACCCGAACACGCAGCCCTTGCCACCGTTTGCCTCGGTATTCTCAACTTAGACGAAGCGCTCACCAAGGAGTAGGTCCTACCCGATTCAACGACGATGACTCCGCTCACACAACACCAGCTCAACATCAACCGACGCCACTTTTTCGGCAAGAGCGCCACCGGTATAGGCACAGCCGCCCTCTCAACTCTCCTTGGTAAGGAGGGCCTCACAGCTGCACCTAGCGGGAGCAAAGAAATTCCCGACTACATCCGCCAGATCGCCCCCAAGGCCAAGCGAGTCATCTACCTCTTTCAAAACGGCGCCCCAACCCACTGCGACCTCTGGGACTACAAACCCAAACTCAAGGAGCTCCACAACACTCCGGTGCCGGAAAGCTACGTCGGTGGTAAGCGCTTCAGCACAATGACTGGCAACGCTAACGGTAAGCTGCTCCTCGCTCCGGTTGAACCCTTCAAGCAATACGGCCAGAGCGGCGCATGGGTCAGCGACTTCATGCCACATATCGGAGCGATCTCGGACAAGGTATGCTTCGTTAAGAGCATGCATACCGACGCCGTTAACCATGCGCCGGGCATCTCCTTCTTCATGAGCGGGGCTCAATTACCCGGCCGACCGACCATGGGCGCCTGGCTCAGCTATGGCCTGGGAACCATGAACGACAATCTTCCATCTTTCGTGGTAATGACCTCGGTCAGCAAGGGAACCACCTGCGGACAGATTTTCTATGACTTCTACTGGGGATCCGGGTTCCTTCCTACGCGCCACCAAGGTGTTAAGTTTCGACCCGCCAGCGACCCTGTCCTCTACCTTTCGAATCCTGATGGGATGAGTAAGCCCATGCGCCGCGAGCTCCTCGACGATATTGGCCGCCTCAACGAGATGAAGCACCAGGATTACGGTGATCCTGAAATCGCCACCCGTATCGCGCAGTATGAAATGGCCTATCGTATGCAAACCAGTGTCCCCGAACTCGCCGACATCTCCGATGAGCCCAAGGAGGTCCTCGATCTCTACGGACCAGGGGTCCATGAGTCTGGCACCTTCGCCCGCAATTGTCTGCTCGCCCGTCGGCTAGCCGAACGCGGAACTCAATTCATCCAGCTCATGCACGCGGGCTGGGACCAGCACCGCTCCCTCACCACGGAACTCTACACCCAGTGCAAGGATACCGACCAACCCAGCGCAGGTCTCGTCCGCGATCTCGAGCAACGCGGCATGCTCGATGAAACCCTCGTCATCTGGGGCGGCGAATTTGGTCGTACTCCGTTTCTCCAGGGCAACATGAAGGACCGCAAAGGCTGGGGTCGTGACCATCACCCCTACGCCTTTACCACTTGGATGGCTGGAGGAGGCGTTAAACCCGGCATCACCCACGGAGCTTCCGATGATATCGGCTTTAATGCCGTTCACGACAAAGTCCACATCCACGACTTCCAAGCCACGGTCCTGCATCTGCTCGGAATTGACCATGAGCAGCTCACCTTTAAATTTCAGGGAAGGCATTTCCGCCTCACGGACGTCCACGGGAAGGTCGTCGAGAACATCGTATCCTAGTGGGTATATCCGGAAACCCTGCTCCCGCTGGCATTCCCAACCCCGCCTGATCATTTTTTACCGGCTTCCGGATTTTCACCCTCGCCAAATCGCGTCTGCGGGAGGAAAACCCAGTGGAGCAGATGCCATGGGAACCCTAGCCCCGCCTCCCAGGGCCTCAGAGCCATTAATTTCATCAGAATGAAGATCTCCGTTTGCCATGACTCCGGATGGCGTGCTGATCTTTTTGCCTGAAGCCCTCTAGCATTGTATGACTGAAGACGCATCCAACTCACCGACCAGCCCTCCGGAGTCGGGATCCTCGGAGTCCGAGCTCATTGCCATCCGCCGGGAGAAGCTTGATCGCATTCGCGAACTTGGAGTTGACCCTTTTGGTAGCCGCTTCGAGACCAGCACCACTGCCTCTGCACTCAAGGAGACTTTCGCCGATGACCTGCCAGTCAGGCTGGCAGGTCGGATCCTCGCAATTCGAGATATGGGCAAATCCGTCTTTTTCGTGATCGGTGATGTCCATGGGCGCATCCAGGGCTACCTGAACAAGAAAGGCGTATCGGAAAGAGACTGGGAAATCTGGCAATTACTCGATCGCGGGGACTGGGTAGGAATCGATGGGGTCACCTTCACAACTGGAAAAGGTGAGCCGACCGTCAAGGTAGCTTCTCTTGAAATCCTCTCGAAAGCACTCCGTCCAATGCCTGACAAATGGCATGGAGTTGCCGACCGTGAGATCAAGTATCGGAAACGGCATCTCGACCTCATGGCAAACGTGGACAGCGCTGACCTTTTTGTGCTCCGCTCCCGTATCCTTGCCGAAATCAGGAACTTCTTCCACGAGAGGGACTTTCTCGAGGTCGAAACCCCGATGCTTCAGGATGTGGCGGGGGGGGCTGCGGCTAGACCCTTCGAGACTCATCACAATGCTCTCAATATGCCGCTGACCCTGCGCATCGCCCCCGAGCTCTATCTCAAGAGACTTCTGGTGGGAGGTTTTCCCAAGGTATTTGAGTTAAATCGTAATTTTCGGAATGAGGGAATCTCTCGAAGGCACAACCCTGAATTCACCATGCTGGAAGCTTACTGGGCTTTCGCGGACTTTGAAAAGATGGCTGAGCTGGTCGAGGACCTCGTGTGCTCTCTTGCTGAGAAGTTTTTCGGCACTTTACAGATTGAACACAAGGACGAGGAAGGAGAGGTCGTAAGAACCATCGATCTCTCCCGTCCATGGAAACGTCGACCTTACCGCGAACTTGTCTGTGAAGCTGCTGGAGAGGACTGGTTTGATCTCACCCCCGACGAGCGCAGGGGGCGTGCCGAAAAGGACTTCAGCCTCGAAATTGGAGCAGACCTCGAGGATTACGAGGTCACCCAGCAGGTCTTTGAAAAGATGGTCGAGGAGCATACCTTCGACCCCTGCTACGTAACTCACGTCGACGCTCAGCTGATTCCTCTGGCCAAGCTCAACCAATCCGACCCCGGCACCATTGACGTTTACGAGCTCATTATTAACGGGCAGGAGATTTCCCCTGGATACTCGGAACTTAATGACCCCGACTCTCAGCGCACCCGTTTCGAGCAACAAAGTGGTGGTGAGGCACAGGAAATCGACGAGGATTTTGTCGAAACACTGGAGCATGGGATGCCCCCGGCAGGAGGAATCGGTATCGGTATAGATCGACTGATCATGCTTCTCACGGGGGCCCCGACAATTCGGGACGTCATTCTCTTTCCCCAGCTGAAACGTAAGGACTGACTCTCCCCGACCCTTCCAGGGTGGCCGGCATTCACGGGGCATCTATTTGCCAACCTCTGACCCGCTCAACCGCCTGGTTCCAAAGTTTCCTGATCCCGGCAAAATCTCCATGGGAAGGGTCAAAGCACCGATCAATTTCCCAATGCTGAAGGAAATCATCTCGATCACTCCATACCCCGGTGGCAAGGCCGGCCAGGGCAGCGGCCCCAAAGGCGGTGGTTTCAACATGGCTGGGGCGCAGCACCTTGCGTTGCACGAAATCACTTTGAATCTGCATCAGGAGGTCACTTCTCGACGCGCCACCGTCCACCCGTAATTCAAGCAGCTTCATCCCCGCATCCCTTTCCATGCATTCGAGCAATTCCACACATTGAAGTGCCACTGCCTCCAGAGAAGCTCTGCAAAGCTGCGCCTGCGAAGTTCCCCTCGTGAGGCCGAATACCGCGCCCCGGGCATAAGGATCCCAGTGAGGAGCCCCTAACCCCGCAAACGCAGGAACCACGACACATCCACCACTATCCGGCACCGTCGCCGCCAGAGCATCAAGATCGCTCGCCTTGGCCGCTATCTTGAGCTCGTCCCGGAGCCATTGAAAGAGTGCTCCTGCGACAAATACGGAGCCCTCAAGCACGTAAGTTACTTCCGAGCCGATCCGCCAACCTATCGTGGTCAAAAGGCCGTTCTCTGAACGAACTGCCTCTTTCCCCGTATTCATGAGGAGAAAGCACCCGGTTCCATAGGTATTTTTGGCCATCCCCGGATCGAAGCACGCCTGACCAAAAAGGGCGGCCTGCTGATCACCCGCCATTCCTGCCAGCGGGATACCCTGCCAAGCTCCTACTACACCACTCGAGTCTACCACCTCTGGAAGAATCGCCCTCGGCACCCGGAACACCTCGAGAAGTTCTTCGTCCCACTCGAGGGTATGAATATTGAACAAGCTTGTCCGGGAGGCATTAGAAACATCTGTCACATGAACATCCCCCCCGCTCAACTTCCAGATGAGCCATGAATCGACTGTTCCAAAGCAGAGCTGACCCTTCTCCGCCCTCTCCCGCGCACCATCTACATGATCAAGGAGCCACTCTATCTTAGTGGCACTAAAATACGGATCGAGGCGTAGTCCTGTTCTCTGCGAAACCTCTTCCTCCCTGCCATCATTCTTCAGCTCACTACAGCGCTCCGCGGTCCGTCGATCCTGCCACACGATCGCATTGTAGACTGCCTCCCCCGTCTCAACATCCCACACGACGGTAGTTTCACGTTGATTGGAAATTCCCATCCCCGCGATGGATCCTATCGCTGTGTCGGCGATCACTTCCTCGAGAGTCTCTCGCTGGGATGCCCAGATCTCCTCCGGATCATGCTCTACCCATCCGGACTGAGGATAATATTGAGAAAACTCTCTTTGGGCAGAGCGCACCACCCTTCCCCTCTCGTCGAAAAGCAGGGTTCTTGAACTGGTGGTTCCCTGATCCAGAGCGAGGACGAACATCATTCTTCCTTCAGGGGATCCCACCTCACATCGCTTTTCAAGCTGTCTTCCAATGAATCTGGAACCGCTCTTTGCGG
Organism: uncultured Roseibacillus sp.; assembly: GCA_963989605.1. GTDB lineage: Bacteria > Verrucomicrobiota > Verrucomicrobiia > Verrucomicrobiales > Akkermansiaceae > Roseibacillus_B. The sequence goes on from CAXEFH010000067.1 coordinate 6,912, forward strand.
ATACTACAGGAAGGGATCCCTCATATTCTCCCCCCAGACCCACAATTTCCATCTCCGGGCAGGGTACCCTTGCAATGAAAAACATGAGTGTTCCTAGCTGGAAACACCGATGATCCACATCTTTCGCCCTGTTTCCTAATATCGCTTAACCAATAACCCATTGACCACGGCGCATCGATTTTGTCCGCTCTTTGAAACGTGTCATTGGAATGAAATACACACTCACATCACTCTCACTCATTAGTCTCTTTCTTTCCGCCTGCGGTCCGAACAAGGACGACAACGGGGCTAAGGGGGACGACTCCAATCAAAGCAACCAAACTACAGTGGAAACCTACGGCAAGCTCTCAGATGGCTCTGAGGTGAAGATCTTCACCTTCGGGAACAAAAACGGCATGATCGCCAAGGTCACTGAGTATGGCGCGATCCTCACAAGCCTTGAGGTCCCTGATAAGGATGGGACCGTGAAGGACGTGACTCATGGATACGACGACCTCGCAGGGTGGCTTACCAATAGCTCCTACTTTGGGGCCACCGTGGGCCGCTATGGCAATCGTATTGCAGGTGGCAAATTTGAGATCGATGGCACAGTCTACGATAAGTTGGTCATCAACAACGACCCTAACCATCTGCATGGCGGAGAAAAGGGCTTCGACAAAGTGCTATGGAAGGGCGAGGCAATTGAAGGTGGAGTCAAGCTCACCTATACCTCGGCAGACGGCGAGGAGGGATATCCCGGTAACCTCGAGGTTACCGTTAGCTACACCCTCAATGACGATAACGAATTGAAATGGGTGTGCTCTGCAACCACCGACAAGGCCACTCCGGTCAATATCGTCCAACACGCCTACTGGAACCTGAGCGGGGACCCCACAACCTCTATCAACGACCATATCCTCACCATCCCGGCCAAGTATTTCCTCACCACCGACGAGACCCTCATCCCCGATGGAAATCTCGCTGAAGTAGCCAACACCCCATTTGACTTCAATACCGCGACCGTAATCGGTGAGCGCATCGAAGAGCCCAGTATTCCCCTGCAATTCGGCAAGGGTTACGATCACTGCTGGGTAGTCGACGGCGAGGGTCTCCGCCGAGCTGCCATTCTCAGAGATCCCAAGACGGGGCGATCCATGGAACTGCATTCCGACCAACCCGGCGTGCAGTTTTATGGCGGTAACTTCCTCGATGGCGAAACCGCCGGCAAAAGTGGAGTCAAATACGCCCACCGAACTGCCTGCTGTCTCGAGACACAATTATTCCCGGATTCCCCTAATAAGCAGGATAATCCTGCCTTCCCGAACTGCATTCTTAAGCCAGGTGAGACCTATACCCACACCATGGTAAGCAAGTTTGAGTGGTAACCAAGTGGATCAGCCAATAGCTCCTTAATAGCATAGCGAGGGACCGCCAATTGCGGTCCCTCGTCTCTATCCTACCCTTTCAAAATCCAGACTCTTCCCCCCCATGGACGCCACCACACTCATCTCCTTCCTCTTCTTCACGGCCCTCGTTGCCTTCCTGACCTGGCGTCTCACCCGTGGACGCCTCGACAACACGGAGGAGGGCTATTTCCTCGCCGGGCGCAGCCTGACCGGCATCATGATCGCAGGCTCCCTTCTTCTCACCAACCTCTCCACCGAACAACTGGTGGGCCTGAATGGTGGTGCCTATAAGGACGGTCTGGCCGTCATGTGCTGGGAGGTGATTGCCGGCGCTTCTCTCGTGATCCTTGCACTCTTCTTCCTGCCCCGTTACCTGAAGTCGGGCATTGCAACTGTTCCCCAATTCCTGGAAGAGCGCTACGGACCGGGAATCCGCGCCCTCACCACCTTCACCTTCATCATTGCCTACATGCTCATTCTCCTCCCCTTCGTCCTCTTCCTGGGCGCGACGGGACTGGACGGGATGCTTGGACTCCAGGAAAAACTCAACCTGAGCGAAATCAGCACGATCTGGGCGATTGTGATCTTCATCGGGGTGGTGGGGTCCGCCTACGCGATTTTCGGAGGCCTGCGTGCGGTCGCGGTCTCTGACACCTTCAACGGAGTTGGCCTCCTGGTCGGGGGCCTCATGATTACCTTCTTCGCCTTCATGGCGGCCAAGGGAGACGGCTCGTTCGGTGATGCCTTTGCCCAGCTGAGGGAAGACAATCCCGAGCACCTCAAGAGTATCGCCACCTCCAAGGAACACCCCGTTCACTGGTCCACCCTGTTTACCGGTGTTCTTCTGCTTAACTTTTTCTACTGGACCACCAACCAGCAGATCATTCAGCGGACCTTCGCAGCGAAGAACCTCGCGGAGGGCCAAAAGGGCGTTCTGCTTGCCAGCTTCTTCAAGATCCTCGCTCCCCTGATCCTGGTGCTGCCCGGATTGCTTGCCTATCAGGTCTTCACCAACGAGCTGGGCCATGAGGAAGCCAAGGCCTACATGAGCGAAGATGGCAAAGTTTACGGCAAACTCGTCAGCCTCGTTCTCCCTGGCTGGCTCACCGGCTTCTTCGCCGCGGTGGTCATGGGCTCCATCCTATCGACCTTCAACTCAGTCCTCAACTCCAGCGCCACCCTCTTCTCCCTCGGCGTCTACAAGAAGATCATCAATCCCGATGCCTCCCAGCACCAACTGGTTCTCTCCGGGAGAATCTGCAGCGCCTGCGTGGCCATCCTCGCCATCATCGCAGCCCCGGTAGTCTTCTATGGCAAGGATGGCCTCTTCAATGTTTTCCAGGGGCTCAATGCCATCTACTTCACACCCATCCTGGTGATCATGCTCTTCGGCCTGTTCAACCGAACGGCCAATGGACGGAGCGCCCTCATTGTCTTCGTGGTCGCTCTCGCCGCGATGTTCCTCGGCACCTTTCGGCCGGGCGACTGGCTCGCCAGCATCTTTGGGAACGGCTTCCATTACATGGGCGCGGTCTTTGCTGCTTGTCTTATTCTTCAATTCATCCTCGGAACGTTCATGCGACGCGATACTCCCTACGTGCAGGCCGACGCAAAAGCGGTTGACCTGACACCCTGGAAACACGCCAACAAGGTAGGGGCCGCCCTTATTGTTCTCGTCCTTAGCCTCTACGTGGCCTTCGCCTTCTAGGGACGGCCAGAGCCCGGACCCACCAGCAGCATCCCAATGACCCTCCATGAAAATGAATCCTTGACCGAGCTCGTGGAGGAGGCCCGGGCGCTTTTAGGAGCGTGCTACCAGAAGGATCCCTCTCATCTCGCGGCTGCTCCTGGACGCGTCAACCTGATCGGTGAGCACATTGATTACTGCGATGGATTGGTTCTTCCCCTAGCCATCGATCGTCACATCGTCATAGCCGCCACTCCCAACGGTTCAGATAAAGCCCGGATACGTAGCCGTAAAGATAGCGAGGTAGTTCTTTGCCTCCAGAGTTCCCCGCAACCGGGAGCTCCTTCGTGGGCCAACTATCTGCGGGGAATACTAGAAGGATTCCGGCTGCGCGAAATCTGGCCTGTGCCCGGGTTCGACGCTGTTATCACGAGCGATCTTCCCATCGGAGCGGGTCTCTCCTCCTCCGCTGCGCTCGAATTAGCCTTTGCCAGTATCCTTGAATCTATGGTCCAAACGGTTCTTGATCCCCGGGAGAAGGCTCTTCTTTGCCAGCAGGCAGAGCATGACTTTGCGGGCGTCCCCTGTGGCATCATGGATCAGTTCGCCTGCAGCCTCGGCCAACGGGACCATCTCGTCCTGATCGACTGCCAGACACACCTGACCGAACTCGTTCCCTTTGACTCCCGGGACCTAAGCATCCTCGTTGCCAATACGATGGTGTCTCATGATCTTGCCTCCGGAGAATATAGGAAACGAAGAGAAGAAACGGACCGGGCGCTCAAACTTCTCGGAAAGCAAAGCTGGCGCCATGTGCTACCAGCTGATCTGGAGGTCATCGAAACTTACGAAGATGGCACACTCTTCCGACGGGCCCTCCATGTTGTAAGCGAAATTACACGTACTAAAAAAGCTGCCAAAGCCCTGCGTGATAAAGAATACGCGGTCCTTGGGTCGCTCATGAGCGCCTCTCACCAATCTCTCCGGGACGACTTTGAGGTCTCCTGCCCGGAACTCGACCTCATGGTCGAACTGGCAGATCAAATTGGCCCCGCGGGAGGCGTTCTGGGAAGCCGTATGACTGGAGGTGGCTTTGGAGGGTCGACGGTGACCCTGTGCCACAGCGAACGGGATCATGAAATATCCGAGCACCTTTCCAAGGCCTATGAAGTGCAGTCCGGAAAGTCTCCCCAGATCTTTGCTACCAGACCGGCGCAGGGGGCGAGGCTCCTTTGATTCTCGTCGCTCCACGGCCCTTCTATTCATCCGGGCATGCCCGTAAAGATCGGGTCCCGTGCCCATCTTGACACTGCATTCCCGCAACCTGAGACTACCCACCCATGATCCTGCCCTTCGCCCTGCTCGTTCTTATGCTCGGGAGCGGTCTTCTTCCCGGCAAAGATTACCGCTTCTCCCTTAACGACAGGGAATTCGACCCGCGAATACTCCCTGTCGTAGGAACTCGCAAGGGAGACTACAAACCCGGGGACATTGGACGCGTCGGTAATTTCCCATTCGTCCTGAGTTCCCCGGGACACTATCAGTTTCACGTTGGTGGACATGGTGACACAAAGCTCTTCTGCCGGATTGACGAGGGGCCTACCCACTGCGTGGGCGTTTATGTCACCAGCCCCCGGACAGCTGCTGGTCGATCACCATCCCTGATCAATCCCCTCGATGAGATGACGCCGCTGGAACGCTCTCAGCTCTGGGGAATCAGGGTCGATATGGAACCCTCAGCATGGCATGCGATCCTCCACACAACCGGCCTCGAATGGAATCGAACGGCTCTGCGATTGGAATACACCTACAACGGGAAGTCACAGCGTGTGCTTCCAGCCCTCCCTACGGACCTTTGCTACCTCATCCTCTCGTGCGAGGGGGTCACCGGTCTGAACAAGCTCACGGGTCTGAGAGTAAACAAAAAACTCCGCTTCCTGGACCTGCAGCTTTATGACCAGACCATCGATCTATCCTCGATCTTTCCCAACCCCGGCCTCGTCAACCTCAGTATCTCGGGAGGCTCTCTTGAGTCCATCGACAAGCTCGCCAAGCTCTCGGCAATCAAATTTCTTAAACTTCGGGGAACAGGTAATCTCAACTCCGTATCTTTTGTTTCCTCAATGCCGGAACTACGGGTATTCAAGGTCGACTCTACGAACGTGACTGATCTACGTCTTCTTTCCAGCTGCCCTCAGCTCCGCCTGCTTTCTGCCTCCGACACTGCGGCTGAACGTCTTCCGGATGGAAGAACCCTCCCTCACCTCCGGGATGTTCGTCTCCTCGACACTCCCGCAGCCGGGAGGAGAGAGGAGGTAGAAATGCTCAGGAGAACGAGCCCTGCATGTGCGGTCCAGGCCTCATGGGAAGAGGCCCTTCGGGCCCGGCTTGCTCGCGCCAACCGACTTTCCATCAGCGCTTGCTCTTCTCACCCGCTACCTGACTGTAATCGGGATTTCCTCGTGGAAATGACAGATCTACAAGAAGTCCAGCAGGTGATTTCCCAAATGAGAATCAATCCCCGGAACTCAGGATCCTATTGCATGTCAAATGGAGACTTCCAACTGTATTTCCATGAGGGAGATAAGCTGGTTGCGACTCTGGGACTTCATCAAGGCAGGTTCCTTCGCTGGCACCGGGGTCGGTGGCCCGGAGATGCCGAGCTCTCAATACCAGCCGCAAGGATCCTGTGTGATCTTCTGGCCAGCACAGGCCAAGAACAACCCCGGAAGGACCTCAGGCAGGCTATTGCCGTGAAGCGAGCACGGGTCAAAAACTGGGATCCTTCCATCCGGTCCTTCGAAAAAGCAGACCAGGAATCCCGACCGCGCGCGCGTAGGCTTCTTCTCACCGGCAGCTCCAGCATTCGGAAGTGGGATCTGCAGAAATCGTTCCCTGGAAAACAGATGATCAACAGGGGGTTTGGTGGTTCGGAGCTGTCAGACGCAATTCTGTATTTTGATCGAATCGTGCTACCACATGATCCTCGGGTCGTCTTTCTTTATGCGGGGGACAATGACATCGAGAGGGGAAAGTCCGCTCAGCAGGTCGTCGAGGATTACAAGGCCTACTCCCAGTTAATCCGGGAAAAGGCTCCCAACACCAGGTTTGCATTCATTTCCATTAAACCCAGTCTCAAGAGGTGGCACCTCTGGCCCGAAATGGCCTTGGCAAACCGAATGATCGAGTCCATATGCGAAACTGATACCTACTCCTACTATATCGATATCGTCGGTCCTATGCTGGATTCTGAAGGCCTCCTGAGGGAAAACCTCTTCGCGGGAGATGGTCTGCATCTCCTGTCTCTTATACACATCTGACGCTGCCGACGAATAGAGAGGTGTAGATCTCGGTGGTCGCCGTATCAT
>CAXEFH010000068.1:0-13350 GCA_963989605.1 uncultured Roseibacillus sp.
TTAATGATACGGCTACCACCGAGATCTACACCTCTCTATTCGTCGGCAGCGTCAGATGTGTATAAGAGACAGCTCCACCTCCTTCATCTGGAATTCCGCTACCATGGCAACAATGGCGAGAAGGTGGATCCCTATAAAGGGGTAGATGAATATCCCCCGGCGTAGCCCCTGCCGTAATTCCTTTACGGTCATCGGGCCCAGCCTCTCAGGCAGATCCCGGGACTTGAACAAAGTCTCAGCCGACTCAGGCACGCTTCTTCTTAAATCCGATACCCCGGCGGCGCAATGCAGATTTGAAACCCACTCAGAGCAAATCCTCAATCCTGGGTTCTCCACCATGCTTCGTGGGCAGTCCACTCCCCTGTAAGCCGGATTCTGTCTCCCGGTTCAGACCTTGGTCCGACGTGGGATGGCGATCATTTCTCTTCCGCCCGCGTTGCCTTGGGCAGACCCTGCCGAAGCAGGATGCGACTAATACCCGGGGATTCTGCGGGCGGGTAACCCTTCCCCTGTTCTGTCTTGCACTACGCGGGGTTTGCCATGCCTCCTCAGTTGCCTTTGGAGCGGTGGGCTCTTACCCCACCTTTTCACCCTTACTCCCCGCCGGGGCGGGAAGCGGTATTTTTTCTGCTGCACTTTCCGTCCGAACCGGCTTTCACCGACCCGGCCCTCGCTTTCGCAAGGCGCGCCACCCTGTAGTGTCCGGACTTTCCTCGAGGATTCCATCGAAACGAAACCCCCGCGATCACCCGGGAAGTGGACGTGCACATTAGAACGCAGCGGCATGACCGTGGAAGCCTAAAGTACAACAGAAATCAATCCATGCAGACAACTCCAGCCCGCGCATCATTTCCGGGACTCGCAATCCCCAGGGAGCACTTGCATGCTCAGCCTTAGTGAGGACTTACTATCTGCACATGAACTCCCCCGACGACCTGGCGGTAGGCCCACCAAGAGCGGGATTATGTCTGAGCGTCATCGACCCACCCGACGGCTCCATCAACAAACGCTTCTACCGGGAAGTGGGTAAGGCATGGAACTGGAATGCGTGTGCCGACTGGACTACAGAGCGCTGGAACGAATATCTAAACTCCAACCCAGTCAGCACGGTGGTGCTGATTCTTGATGGTCAGGAGATCGGCTACGGCGAAATGATCAATCGCAATGGAGACGTGGAAATCCTCAGCTTCGGGCTTCTCGGCTCCAGCCTCGGCACAGGCCTGGGCAGACCATCTCTTGAACTGGTCGTACGGTACGCTTGGACGATTGGCGCCGTGAATCACGTCTGGCTGCATACCTGCGACCAGGATCACCCGAGGGCCCTGCCAAACTATCAGCGCTGCGGCTTTGAACTCTATGACACCAAGGAAGATCCCGTCCCCGAAACCCGGCCGGGAGCCTGATCATACCGGCACCTATCGTGCCCGGCGAAGGGGAGATTCCGCAAACGGAGAGGCCGAAAACCGGCGAGCGGCATCAGCTGCCCGACCACTCCAGGGATCAATTCCCCTCTCCGTAAAAACCGCAAGCCCCACGACTCCAACATTACCGGTCTCGCCATGCCTGAGGTGAGAGTAGGATCCGACCATCGAAGAAAACATGAAGGACGCAACCTCCTCCTCACTTGACCGCCACCCCCTGATCTCAATGGTCTGTTCCGGAGAGAGAATGTAGCCACGTTTCCGCACGCTGGCAGGCTTTCCATCAACCACGTCCAGTCCGTCCACGCTAACGACAACCTCAAGGCGGGATCGGGAGTTATTTTTAAGCGAAATGGAATATTTCGAGTTCCTGCGACCAACCACGTATCGCTTACCCCTCGAATGGTAGTTGCGGAGGATTCCAAATCCGCTCCGCATACCCCATTCCACCAAGCCGTTGGCAGCTCGCTTTCTTCCAGTCGAAGTGTAGTAATCTCTGCCGGTCATCTCGTCCACTCCCTGTTTGTCATTGTAGTAAATACTGGAGATGCCGCCGTGAGGGGTATCGTTCTCCCGCCGGAAACTCGTGTAAGTCATCCGCGAGGGGAGAGAGGGACCCCATGAGGTCGCATAGCCCGGACGCGAACTCGGCCTGCGGAAGTATTCCGGCGAGGCCGCGAGGGCTTTGTCCCCGGGGGAATCCAACGAACGGGGGCTCGACGAATCCCCCACTGGCAGATTCCGTGCCGCCGCGGCTGACTCCACGCCGGGCGGCATGGAGTCAATATTGGTGCAACTGTTCAGAAAGATCGAAAGCCCGACCGCAAGGCTCGCAAGAAACCCGGCAACACCGCCCAGCGAAGAGGACTCTTTTACTCTCATCTATGCTAGAAAAGCAGCAATTCCAAGCAGACGTCAATTATTTTGTGCTACTTTTCCAACATTACCTATTGCAGGTTTTGTAGCACTCCCCTAGGGTCCCCACATGAACCGTCTGGAAAAGGGCCAAGTCTCGCGGCGCGAGCGGCAGATCCTTGAGATTCTTTACCGGCTGGAGCAGGGCACCGCCAAGGAAGTTCAGGAGAACCTCCCGGACCCTCCATCATACTCAGCTGTCCGTGCTCTCCTGGTGACCCTCGAGGGGAAAGACATGGTGAGCCACTCCAAGGAGGGAAGGCGCTACGTCTACCGGGCAAAATCACCCAAGAAGGCCAAACGAACGGCTCTCGACAGCCTCCTGCGCACATTTTTTGAAGGCAAACCCGAAAACCTCGTAGCAGCTCTGCTCGACCCGCGCGATCAGCAACTCAGCAAGAGGGAAATCGACAGCATCAGGGAATTAATCCGGAAGAAGTAAGATCGGAATACCGTAATTTAACCTGTTAACAACCATGTCCCTTCTTCTCAGCAGCGCAGCCCTGTCACTCCTTGCGGTCGCGGCAGTATGGATCGCGGGCCGCAGGGACCCGGCACAGTCTCCCCTGCTGACCCTGGGAAGCCTGATAACCCTGCTTGCCCTGCCGTTGCTTGCCTTCTTGCCCAAGATAACTTTAGAGATGTCTGCCCTGTCTCTACCGGGTTCATCCGCACCCTCTTCACCGGCTATCCACCTCATAGCAATGATCTGGGCCGGTGGAATGATCTTCTCAGGCACGAGAATGCTGGCGGACGGGATCAGTCTTAGTCGCTTCAGAGCTGAATCGATTTTGTCGAACGATTCTGGAATCGCGGAGGCCCTCAAGGATTGCAGCACCCAACTGGACCTCCACCAGAGAGTCGGAATCAGCATTCATCCGAAAGCCTCTGCACCCTTCGTGGCAGGCCTTTTCCAGCCCATGATTTATCTCCCTCGTCATTGCGGGCGATGGGAGAAAGAGACCCTGCGGATGGTGCTCTTGCACGAGCTTGGCCATGTTGCCCGCCGCGACCTGTGGACCAACCTTGCGGCTCGACTTGCCTGTGTCATCTACTGGTTCAACCCTCTTGTGTGGTGGTTGCGAAGCAAGCTCATTACCCAGTGCGAATTCGCCTGCGATGCCAGGGTTATCGCTGCGGGTACTAATCGGGACAATTACGCCAACGCATTGTGTGATGTTGCGGAAGCCTCCTCTCTTCCTGCTTCCGCGATGGCGATGCCAATGGCGGGGCGAACGCCCCTTGGCGCTCGCATCGAGCGGGTGGTGGACTGCCGCACAAAAGGACGTCCCTTCGCCATTGCCGCAGCCCTCTTGCTTACCGTGAGCGCTTCCCTCGGTCTCTCGGTCATTCGATTCTCTCCTGCCCAGGCTGCGATGTCGAGCCCGGGAGGCGCAATGGCGGGGCCCTCGGAAAGCTACACCCCGGAGGAACTGTTCCTCCGCTCGAATGCCCGTGCGTTTCCGGCTGACTGAATCTCGCTCCGCACCTGATCCCTGAAGATCCCGGGAAGTCAGTCCATGACTGCCCTCAACTCGCGCACTCGCCTGACATCGACCGGATTACTCAGGATCCCATCCATCTTGAGGGAAGATGCCACGATCAGCCCGTCGGCATACTCAAGTAGTTCGCTGGCATTACTCTCCCTGGCCCCACTACCCACAAGCAAGGGCGCATTCGGACAAGCCCCCTTCACCTTGCGGAGATCATCGACTCCTGTCGGTTCACCTGTCGCTACCCCGGATACAATGAGGGCATCTGCCAGACCTCGTTGAAAGGTATCCCGGGCAGCTTCCTCGATCCCCAGATCGCCGATCGGGACCGCATGCTTGACCAAGACGTCAGCCCAGATTTCAACGCCTGGACACAGGGTCGCTCTTTTCCTCACGGTGCTGTGTGCCTCCCCCTGGATAATGCCCTGGTCTGCTTCCACTGCTCCCGTATGCACATTGACCCTCACAAACGCACCCTCGCAGGATGCTGCGAGCCCGATCGCCGACGAGACATCATTTCGAAGAACATTGAATCCCAGAGGAAGCTGGCACCCAGCCTCCCTGATGGAATGTGCCGCCACCGCCATGGAGGCCACGGTCTCGGGAGCCACCGACCGCCGACCGAACGGGAGGTCTCCGAAATTCTCAATCATAACAGCCTGGGCGCCACCCTCCTCGTAAGCCCGGGCATCGGCCACTGCCGCCGTGCAGACCTCACTCATTGACCCTTGAAAACGAGGCGCACCCGGGAGAGGCTTCAGGTGCACGACTCCGATCAGAGGTTTCTCCTGCCAGCGCAGCATTTCGTCCATGCCCTCTCTTGCCATGGAGCGCGACCATCACAAACCCAATAATTTTCACGATTCCAAATACGGAGCCTTCATTGTAGACCCGTCCTGTTCATGGTCATCACCACCACGTCCTACCCCCGCGCGGGGCTGATCGGAAATCCGTCAGACGGTTATCACGGAAAAACAATTTCCTTCATTGTCCGTAACTTCTCGGCCTCGGTGACCTTGTGGCAATCTCCCGAGCTGGAGATCCAGCCAGCAAGACGAGACGAAATGGTCTTCGAGAACCTCCGCGACCTTGTCCATGATACTCAGAGATTTGGCTACTACGGGGGCCTTCGACTTCTCAAGGCTTCCTTGAAGTCCTTTCACGACTACTGCAGGCAGAATGGATTGGCCCTGCACGATCGAAATTTCACGATTCGTTACCGGAGCGACATTCCCCAGCATGTCGGGATGGGCGGATCCAGCGCCATCATTACCGCCTGCTTCCGGGCCCTGATGAAGTTTTATGATGTCCCCATCACGGCCCCGGTCCTCGCCAACCTCGTGCTCTCGGTCGAAACGGACGAACTCCTCATCCCGGCTGGCCTGCAGGACCGGGTTGTACAAGCATACGAAGGAGTCGTCTTCATGGACTTCGCAGAAAAGCATTTCGAAGAAATGGGTCATGGCGCCTACGAACAACTCGCCTCCTCCAGTCTGCCGCCACTCTACATTGCCTACGACACCCGCCTGTCTGAAACTACGGAGATTTTTCATAACGATATTCAGGGGCGCTTCGCACGCGGGGAGCCGGACATCCTCGAGGCCATGGCAGAGTGGGCCGCCCTTGCCTCAGAATGTCGCGACCTTCTCTCTCAGAGCAAGGGGAATGAAATTGGACCGCTCCTCAACCGGAATTTTGATCTACGGAAGTCCGTCTATCGGATCTCAGAGGGAAATCTCGCCATGATTGAGGCCGCCCGCGATGCTGGAGCCTCGGCAAAGTTCACCGGCTCCGGCGGGGCCATCGTCGGGGTCTATGAAGGAGAGGAGATGTTTGAGCGGCTCACCACCAACCTTGCCCCGCTGGGCGTTAAGGTTTTCAAACCCACGATTGAGCCGGAGATCCCTTGATGGTTCGTCCTTCGCGCACCAGCACACCCTCACCCAGTTCCTCCTCCCCTCGATCATCATGCAGCTCTCCAATATTCCCACTGGGCAACCGCGGAGAATCCTTACCTTTCACCCCTGACCAATGCCTGTCACAAAAGCTATTATTCCTGCTGCCGGATTTGGCACGCGGTTTCTCCCCGCCACCAAGTCCGTGCCAAAGGAAATGCTCCCGGTCGTCGATACTCCGACCATCCAGTATGTTGTGGAAGAATGTGTCGAAAGTGGAATCACCGATATTCTCATGGTGATCGGCAGCGGAAAGAGTTCCCTCGAGCAACACTTCTACAGGTCCGGGGAACTCGAGAGGCGCCTCGAATCAGACCAAAAGGATGAACTTCTGGAAAAGGTGCGCCGAATATCGCACATGGCCAATATCCACTTCGTCTGGCAGACGGAGCTGAATGGGCTGGGAGACGCTGTTTCTCATGGCCGCACCTTTGTTGGGAGCGACCCATTCGCCCTTCTTCTTGGAGATACCATCCTGAGGCAAACCGATTCCTCAAAACCAGTCCTTCAGCAAATGACCGAGGTTCATGAGGAAAAAAAGGCCTCCGTGGTTGCGCTCGAAGAGGTCGATCGTGAAAAGGTCTCCCGCTACGGAATCGCTGGGGGAACACAGATACAGCACGACATCCTCGCCCTCGATCAGCTTGTTGAGAAACCCTTGCCCGAGGAAGCACCCTCGAACCTGGCGATCGCCGCCCGCTATATCTTCCAACCCGAAATCTTCGAGTATCTCTCCCGGACCCCCAGGGGAAAGAACAACGAGATTCAGCTGACAGACGCGATGGCAGCGATGCTAAGGGACCACGAAATGTATGGTTTCCGCTTTTCCGGTAGACGCTACGATGTCGGCAACAAACTCGATTTCATCAAGACGAACATTGAGCTTGGACTGACCCATCAGGATATTTCCGAAGAACTGGCGGACTATCTCAGGACCCTTGCAGCGGAGCTTTAACGGGCTGATGCTGCCCTTGCTGAGAAACTCACAAAGCAGTTTGTTTCCACGCAGTCCCCTCTTTACCCCGGGATCAGCCCTGATAAGTTTGTGGGGTGAGAACACCCATCATCGCTCAGTTCGCAAGCGCGATCCTTCTCACTGGCCATGCCGTCGCTGTGCCCGATTTCACGAGAGATATCAGGCCCATCCTTGCAGATAAATGTTTTGCCTGCCACGGCCCGGATGCAAACACGCGCGAGGCCAAACTGCGCCTCGATACCCCCGAGGGAGCAAAGAAAGAGCATGGTGGCGCGCGAGCCATCGTGCCTCGAAACCTCGAAGACAGCGAGGCGTGGATCCGGATTATCTCGGAAGATCCAGACGAGGTCATGCCGCCACCGGACTCTCACAAGGAACTCTCCCCAGCTGAAAAAGATCTTCTGAAACAATGGATTCTTGAGGGAGCACCCTACCAAAAACACTGGGCTTTTATCGCACCCAAGAAACCTGCCATCCCAGACGAGGAAAAAAGTGCCATCGACTTCCTCCTTCAGCGCCGGCTCGCAAGCGAGGGGCTGGATCCCGCCCCGCTTGCCCAGCCGGAGACCCTTGTCCGGAGAATCTACCTGGATCTCACCGGGCTCCCTCCCCGTCCGGAAGAAATCGATGCCTTTCTCGCCGATCAGTCAACCGGATCCGTCGAGCGTCTGGTTGAAACCCTTATGACGCGCCCGTCCTACGGGGAACACATGGCCCGTTATTGGCTGGATCTTGCTCGTTATGCTGACACCCATGGCCTTCACCTCGACAACGAACGCTCGATGTGGCCTTACCGGGACTGGGTTGTCCGGGCATTCAACCAGAACATCAGTTTCGCCGAATTCACCCGCTGGCAACTGGCAGGGGACCTGCTGCCGGAGGCAACCCTCGACCAGAAAATCGCCTCTGGTTTCAACCGATGTAATGTCACCACTGGCGAAGGTGGAAGTATCAACGAGGAATGGATCTACCGTAATGCAGTCGAGCGGACCTCTACGACTGTGGAGGTCTGGATGGGACTGACTGCTGGTTGCGCGGTCTGTCACGACCACAAATTTGATCCCATCTCAACCAAGGAGTACTACTCGATGTATTCGTTCTTCCACAGTACTGCCGACCCGGCCCTTGATGGCAACAAGCTGGATACTCCCCCGGTTATCAAGGTCCCCCTCCCTGGATCTCAGGTAAGGCTGGAAGAGCTGGAGAAAAGGCTGGAAGACCTTGAACTCCGTATTTCGGAAACGGTCCGAACCGCGATTTATCGGGACCCGGCGGACTCGTTGGAGCATTCGAAATCAACCAAGAAGACCATCGTCTGGATCGAGGACGGGTTGCCGCCCAAGGCAGTGGGGGCAGGCGATACTCCGTGGCAATTCGTGACTGCTCCAGATCCTGTGTTCAGTGGAAAAAGCTCCAGTGTCCGGCAAGCAAAAGGCCGAAGCCAGCACTACTTCACAGGCGCTGATCCACCCCTCGTGATTGAGCCGGGGATGACACTTTTTGCTCATGTCTATCTCGATCCTCGGAATCCTCCTGCCCAGATCATGCTACAGTTCAATGACGGTTCCTGGGAGCATCGCGCATTCTGGGGGAAGGACCTGATTGACTGGGGCACGGGAAATACAAGCAGCCGTCACCACGTTGGCGACCTTCCAGAAGCTGGCAGGTGGATTCGGCTGGAGGTCGACCCCGCGGCCGTGGGCCTGAAGCCGGGAGCCAAACTCAACGGCTGGGCATTCACCCAGGTTGACGGGAAAGTCTTCTGGGACCAATCCGGCGGTCGGGTTGATACCAATCCAGCCTCGGATCCAGCTTTTTCATGGGCTGCATGGAAATCCCTGCCAGAGAGTGGACGCAACAGCAACCTGCCCGGGGCCTTACGGGAGATCGTCCAAGGTAAGGATCCGGCCCAGTGGCCTGAATCCGCCAGGCGCGGTGTCTTCCACCATTGGCTCGGCCACATCTATGCGGGGGAGATTGCGGGGTTGAAACCGCTCAAGGCGGAACGGGCGGCGATTATGAAGGAGAGGGAGGACATCACCAAGCAGACTGCGGTGACCTTCGTAATGGCAGACCTGCCAAAGCAACGGGAAAGCTTCGTAATGAAGCGAGGCGAGTACGATAATCCCGGAGAAAAAGTCTCCCGTGGCATACCCGCCTTCCTTCCTCCGCTCCCATCGAAACCAGAAGATCGTGACTACAATCGCCTGGATCTTGCCAACTGGCTGGTGGACGGAGAGCACCCCCTTACTGCGCGGGTCGCAGTCAATCGTTTCTGGCAGCAGTTCTTCGGGGTCGGACTGGTCAAGACCAGCGCGGACTTTGGCACTCAGGGAGAATTTCCCAGTCATCCCGAATTGCTGGACTGGCTGGCGATCCAATTCGTTGAGGATGGCTGGGACATTCAACGCCTGGTGAAGCGCATCATGACCAGCCACGCTTACCGCCAGAGTTCCGCTTCCTCGGCCTTGCTTCAGGAACAAGATCCTGAGAACCGTCTCCTGTCTCGCGGTCCCCGTCATCGTCTGGATGCCGAGGTCATCCGAGATCAGGCCCTGAAACTCAGCGGCCTGATGGTATCCCGAATCGGAGGGCGCGGCGTTCGACCCTATCAACCACCCAATATCTGGGAACCGGTGGGATTCGCCTCTAGCAATACCAGGAACTATAAACAGGGAACGGGCGACGATCTCTACCGGAGGAGCCTTTATACCTTCCTGAAGCGTACCGCGCCTCCCCCATTCATGGCAACTTTTGACGGCCCGAACCGGGAGCAGAGTTGTGCCATACGGGGGCGAAGTAATACGCCCATGCAGGCTCTCCAGCTCATGAACGACGTTCAACACGTGGAAGCAGCTCGAGCCCTCGCCCAGCGTATTCTCGGGGAGGGCGGCACAAACCCCGAGGATCGGGTCCGCTGGGCCTGGCGACTGGTGACTGCCCGATACCCCGCTGAGGACGAATCACAAATCGTACTGACCGCCCTTAAAGCTCACAAGGAACGCTACCTGAAAGATCCCGAGGCCGCCGCGAAACTGATTCATTTCGGCGACAGCCAGCCGGAGAATGGGATCCCCCCGGTCCAACTGGCATCTTGGACCCTGGTGGCAAACCTGCTGCTCAATCTCGATGAAGTCGTAAATAAGAACTAAGCCTGTCATGGATCCCGCTTTTGAATATCACCGCCTCCAGTCGCGCCGCCAGTTCTTTGAGGGTGCCGGACTCAAGGTAGGAGGCATCGCCCTCGCCCAGCTCCTTTCGCAAAAAGCCCTCGCTGGGGCTGCCCCTCCGCAAACCGATATCCACCCCGCTCTTCCCGGACTCCCGAACTTCGCTCCCAAGGCAAAGAATCTCATTTACCTGCACATGAACGGAGCACCCGCCCAGCAGGATCTTTTCGACCACAAACCTCAGATGGAGCAATTTTTCGACAAGGAGTTGCCCGAGTCCGTTCGAAATGGCCAGCGCATCACGACAATGACCAGCGGCCAGAAACGTTTTCCGGTTGCTCCAAGCAGGTTTGCGTTTGAGCGCTGTGGTCAATCAGGAATCCTCATGAGTGAACTCGTTCCACACATGAAGGGGATTGCCGACGAGATCACCATGATCAAGTCCGTTCACACCGAGGCGATCAACCACGACCCGGCCTGTACGTTTATCATGACAGGCAGTGAAGTTCCCGGAAAGCCTAGTCTTGGTTCGTGGCTAAGCTATGGCCTTGGAAGCGAAAGCCAGAATCTTCCTGCCTTTGTCGTCTTTACCCCGACCGTAAAAAATCCAAGCCAGGCCCTGTTCACCCGGATGTGGACCAGCGGCTTTCTCCCCTCGAAATACGATGGCGTCAAACTTCGGAGCGCAGGCGACCCTGTGCTCTACGTGAAGAATCCGCCGGGGGTATCACCCGGCGACCGGAGAGCCATGCTCAATGCCCTCGGCCAACTGAACGAAAAATCGTTCCAACGTTTTGGAGATCCCGAGACCCAGACAAGAATCGCCCAGTATGAAATGGCGTTCCGAATGCAGAGCAGCGTCCCCGAACTCACCGACTTGCGGGGAGAAAGCAAGGCGACTCTGGAAATGTATGGCCCCAACGCCCAGAAGCCAGGAACCTTCGCTCATTCCGCGCTCCTCACCCGGCGGCTTATTGAGCGCGGAGTCCGGGTTGTTCAGGTCCTTCACAGAGGCTGGGATCAACATGGCAACCTGCCACGGGAGATCAAGAACCAGTGTCTTGATGTTGACCAGCCAACCGCCGCCCTGATTCGGGATCTGAAAGACCGGGGAATGCTGAAGGACACCCTGGTTGTCTTTGGCGGAGAATTCGGGCGCACCGCCTACTGCCAGGGGAAATTAACCCGGGAGAGCTATGGCCGGGACCATCACCCGCGCAACTTCTGCATGTGGATGGCAGGGGGGGGCATCAAGGCCGGAATGACCTACGGCGAAACTGATGATTTCAGTTATAATGTTGCTGAAAACCCTGTGCACCTCAACGAGCTGAATGCTACCATTCTCCACTGTATGGGCATCGATCACAGCCGCTTTACAGTTCGACACCAAGGCCTTGACCAACGTCTCACCGGCGTTGAACCGGTGGATCCTGTGATGCCGATCGTGGCATGATGCCATTCCGGCTTTGAGGTGCGATGTCCCACCGGTATCAGTTCCTCCAGAACTTACCCTGCAAGATACGTGAAACCCTCTCACACATAACATACATCAAGCACCTGGCTCTCGGGCACTCCTCGGAGTCCAATCGAGAATAAACCCTCCTACGACGTGTCGCGACGTAGGAACCCTCCAGAAGCCTGATACCCGGGATATTTCCCCGATTGCGCCATTCAGCTGGTCCGCTATCCTCCTGATAACTTGAAAATCCAAGCAATTCATTTCCTGATCCTCGCCTTCCTGCCAGTGGCAGGTCAGGCAGGACAGTTTGATAAGCTTGCGCCACTTCTGAAAGAGCACTGTATCAAGTGCCATGGAGGGGCGAAGCAACGAGGCGGCCTTGACCTCCGCTCTCTCAAAGGCCTCCTTGAAGGAGGTGACAGTGGCCCGGTTTTCGTCCCCGGACATCCGGAAAAGAGCCGACTGGTTACTCAACTTCGACCCGGGGCCGATCCCCACATGCCCCCAAAAAGTCAGCTCGGCGGCACGGAAATTTCGCAATTCGAGGAATGGGTAATCCACTTTCGCTCCCCGGAAGAGACCGATAATGGACCCACCCCGGAGAAAATAGCTGCAACCCTGCCCCCTGATCTCCGGCCGGAGCAGACGATTGATTTTCTCCTCAGGGAGTGGTGGGACGAAAGGAATATTACCCCTGCTCCCTCAATTGACGATGGCGCCTTCCTCCGCAGAATCACACTCGACCTGCTGGGAAGAATCCCCACCGCGGAGGAGCGCGCTCGTTTTCTGGCTGATACACGTCCTGACCGACAGTCGGCCCTCGTTGACGATTTACTCGGCCGTAAGGCTCACGCACGGCATTTCGCTGAAATATTCAATGCAGCTCTGCTTGGCCGATCCGGCTCTAAGGGGAAAAAACGGGCCGACAGGGAAAAGCACTTCCTGCCCTACCTGCGCTGGGTCTTCGAAACCAACCGGCCATGGAACAAGGTGGGGCACGATTTTATTGTAGCTCGTCCCGAAAGGCCTGAGGAGCGGGGCGCTTCATGGTTCCTGTATGAACAGGATAACGACGCCGGGAAGATGGCAACCACGACTGCAACCGCGCTCTTCGGCACGCAGCTTGAATGCGCCCAGTGTCATGACCATCCAGTCGCTCCGGAAATTGAGCAGAAACATTACTGGGGACTGGTCGCCTTCTTTGACCGTACCCGTAACGTCCATACCGGCAACGGGCCGGGACTCGGAGAGCGCGCCGCGGGGGGCTATAACAAGTATGCCAACCTCGAGGGGGAGAGCAGCGAGAGTGAGTTGGTATTCCTGACCGGTCAAACCGTGGTGGAACCAGAGGGCCGGCAGGATAAGGACGACATAAAAAACTACATTGTGAGTCCTCCGGGAGATTGGATTGATCCTCCCAAACCTAAGAAAAGTGGAGAGAAACCGGTACTTACGACCAAGGTGGATAAGGCTCCCCTGCCAAGATTCTCCCGCCGCAGCGAACTTGCCCGCCTCGCCCTCGATGACAATCCAGCCTTCTCAAGAGCCCTCGTCAATCGTCTCTGGTCCCTCCTGATGGGGCGTGGAATTGTTCATCCTGTGGACAAGATGAACTCCGCCCATCCGCCCAGCCACCCGAGATTACTGACATGGCTGGCCAGGGACTTCGCCGAAAACGGATTCGATGTTCGCCGCACATGCCGGGCTATCTTGAACAGCAGGGCCTATTCTCTCTCGACCAATCACCCCGCAGACCTCCCTCCCGGTCCGGAAAGTTTTGCCCGGGGAATTGACAAGCCGCTCCCGGCTGAGCCGCTCTACCGATCGATCCTCGTAGCTCTCGGAAGCGAGGCTCGTGAGGACGGAACGGTCGACCGGGAAACGACCTGTCTCTTATACACATCTCCGAGCCCACGAGACAGGCAGAAATGTCGTATGCCGTCGTCTGCGTGAAAAAAAAA
>CAXEFH010000069.1:0-13347 GCA_963989605.1 uncultured Roseibacillus sp.
CACAGAAGCTCCAGATCAGTGCCTTCGTTGAGGATTATTTTCCGGGACGAGGTCTCTTGTATTCGGAGCCGATAATCCTTCACATTCTGACCAAGGACGAACAAGCGCAGCTCCTGAAAGACCAATTTGATCGGATTATCGGGGAACTGGAGGATGCCGCCCGACGGGAGCAGAACAACTTCGACGAGAACCGTCGAATCGAGCAGGAGGGTGCGGAAAAGCTCCAGGAGGAGGACAACCTGGAGAGATTGGAGCAGCAGGAGCTGAACGAGGCTGAGAGCATAGAAAAGATGACTGAACTGTCCCAGCGGATGGAAGAACTTCTCGGTGAGGCTCTGAAGAATGGAGAGGTAGCTCCGGAGACCATGCAGAAGATGGCGGAAACCATGCAAAAGATGCAGGAGCTCAGCCAGGAGGACATGCCGAAGGTTGAAAAACAGCTACAGGAGGCACAGGATCCAAGTTCTACACCCGAGCAGTCGGAAAAGGACCTGCAGGAGGCCATCGAGGAGCAGGAGAAAGTTCTCGAGAAAATGCGGGAGACCATTGAAGGCGCGAACGAAGCAAATCAGGACTTCGAAGCCAGCACCTTCGTGAACAGGCTCCGCCGGGCGGCCTCCGAGGAGGACGGAATCGCCAATACCCTTATTGCTTCCATCGATGACAAGGGAAACACCACCATCGCAGGAATTCCTTATGATGAGCTTGATCCCGTAGATCAGAGAGTTCTCGGGGAGCTCTCCATGCAGCAGCGAAGAACCGCGTCGGATGTTCACTGGATTCATGAGGACCTCGGGCATTTCTACGCCCGAACCCAGAAGGAGGTCCATAAGCAGATCATGGAAGAAATGAGAGAATCAAACATCGATTCTCATCTGGAAACCATCCGCGAAAAGATCGTGGCGAACCGGACGTTCAATGCACTCAGTGCCGCCAAGAAGTGGGCCGCCCAGCTGAAGGCATGGGCCGATATCCTCGACCCCCCGGAAGATCCGTCCGGCGGCGGCGGCGGCGGTGGTGGAGAAGGAGCGCCCCCTTCTCTTGATGACAACGATTTCGAGTTTATGCTCAAGGTCATGAAGATGATTCAGACCGAGCAGGACATCCGCGCCAGAACCCGCGCCCTGGAACAGCTCAAGCGAACCCTTCATCTACAGGATCTTCGCGAATAGAACTTTCAGAAATCAACGACGGAACGGGAACACTTCCAAGCAACAGAATTACCAAGATACCATGAAAATACATATCCTTCGAACCGCAGCGGTGCCTCTCCTCCTGCTCAGTGCGCTTGCCTCGGCGCAGGAAACACCGAACACCAAGCCCACGATTGAGCTCCCGGAAATAACGTATCCAAAGCCAGTCACAGAGGCCCAAAAAGAAGCCGCTGCAAAGCACAGAGAAGGTTCTCAGAACCTCGCAGGAGAGCAGGATGAACTCGCAGCAGACGTTCAGGACCTGATTGAGGAGCAGACGGACGAAAAGCTCATTGGCCTGCTCGAAGAAGTCGAAGAGGTCATGGCCGAGGTCATCGACTCTCTTGACGAAACCGATACCGGCGGACCGACCATAGCTGCTGAAACCGAAATCATAGAAAAGATTTTTGAGGCCGCGAAGCAGCGCTCACAACAAAATGGGGGGACATGACCAGACAGCGGAATGAGCATGGGTGCCATGCTCGATATGATGCAGCGAATGATGGGCAAGAACCCCGGCCAAGGCGAAGGAGAACAGCAAGGGAAACCCGGGGATCAGGCCGGGCAGGGGCAGGAAGGAGACTCCGACTCGCCAAGCAAGGATTTTGCCGATGCAGGGAAAGGTAAAAAGGAGGCCCGAACGATTGGAAAGAAAGCCGGTAAAGCCGGCTCTTACCTCCCCCCCGAGTTCCAAAAGGCTCTCGACGCCTACAATAAGGGGCGCTGAACGCAATGAGGCTCCTTTTCGCCATTGTCTCGATCGCCTTGCTGGCGACCATTCAGGCTCTACAGGCTCAGGCGTTGCCGCGTCGACAGGACGACCCGATTCCGCCTCAGGTCGACCAGATGTATGTGAAGGGGCTTCGCTATCTGGCAGGCAGCCAGACCGAAAACGGTAACTGGCCGGACCGGAACGGTAGTGAGCCCGGAGTAGTTGGACTCTGCGTAATGGCATTCCTCGCTCACGGAGAGGATCCGAATCATGGGCCCTATTCCCTTCACATTCGGAGGGGTATCGACTTCATCCTTGAGAACCAGAACGAGACAAATGGCTACATTGGTTCGAGCATGTATAACCACGGGTTTGCCACTCTGGCGTTGGCAGAAACATACGGCGTCCTGAGGGACGACAAACTCGCCTCCGCACTCAAGGGAGCAGTGGATCTGATCCTGAGTGCACAGGAACGCAACAGCCGGGGCGCATGGCGGTATACTCCGGACAGCCAGGATGCGGACACAACTGTAACCGGTGCTCAGATGGTTGCCCTCTAC
Source organism: uncultured Roseibacillus sp. (assembly GCA_963989605.1). Taxonomy (GTDB): domain Bacteria; phylum Verrucomicrobiota; class Verrucomicrobiia; order Verrucomicrobiales; family Akkermansiaceae; genus Roseibacillus_B. The sequence goes on from CAXEFH010000069.1 coordinate 2,466, forward strand.
GCCGCGCGAAACGCAGGAATCCCAGTCCCTGAGGAGGCTCTGAAGAAGGGCCATGCTTTCATGAAGAGGTGCCGGGCCTCGGACGGGGGTTACGGATATACCTCTGCCGGTAGCGGAAAACCAACCCTCACCGCGATAGGGTCCCTCTGTCTCGCGCTCGCGAAGGAAAAGGATAACAAGGGATACAAGGCCAGCCTCGGCTACCTGGGAAAACGGCTGAATTACCGCGACCGGTTCTACCCATACTACTTCGAGTATTACATGTCGCAGGCCCTCTTCCACGCAGACGAACAGGTATGGGAGGAATGGAACTCCAAAAACATCCGCTATCTTTCCACCCTGCAGGCCCGCGATGGGAGCTGGCCCGGAAACAAGGGTGCCGCTTTCAGCACATCAGGTGCCCTTCTCTCCCTGGCCTTGAACTATCGCTTCCTTCCCATCTATGAGAAGTAGTCAGCCAACCCACTACGGCGCCCTCCTTGTCTCCCTGGTGGTGCTCTCCCAGTGCCTCGGGCTCTCTCCCCTATCGGGACAGGATGTGACTCTGCCCCAGGACCTCCTGAGGTTCCGTAATGGAGATTCTCTCCATGGAACCTTTCTAGGCCTCGACGATGGCCTGCTGAGCTGGAGCCATTCCGAAGCCTCTGAACCGATCTCGCTTCGGACCGACAAGATCCGCAGGCTCTCGTTGCACGGCGGCCGAGCCCGAAAAACTCTCCGCAGTCCCTCCTTTGTCCAGCTGGCCGACGGGGACCGGATCCCGGGAACTCTGGTCAGTCTTGGATCCGATCGGCTTGAACTAGACACCGAGTTCGCCGGACGGGTGTCCATACCACGGGAGTTTGTCAGCCAGATCTCTCCGCGTCCCCACGGAGGTCACGTGCAGTACATCGGGCCTTTCAGCGACGGTGAGTGGACCGTAGTCACCCCTCCAGAGCCTGCCGTAGTCGACAATCCGGATGCAACAGACTTGGAGAAAAACGAAGATCCTGGAGAAAAAGAGGAAGCAGAGGCACCCTGGGTCTTCAGCGGGGGAGCCTACTACAGCAACGGCCAGTTACCCATCGCGGTGAACACAAATAGCGGTGATCAGGCTCGAATCCGATTCAGCCTTGCATGGCGGAACCGACTGAACGCAGCGATTGCATTCCATGCCACCATGAAACGTCCTGCTGGTCCAGGGGAAGAGGAACAGGACGAAAATGAAGCGGAAGCCAAGCGTAAGCTGGCAGCGAATCCCGGGGCCAAGTTCAAGGAAGGATTCGCCTACACCTACGGACACAGCTACGTCCTCACCATTTATTCCAATTACGCACAAATTTACCGGTGCGATTTCACGGACGAGGGGGAAGCTGACATTGATCGCCTTTCGAACTCCAGCGCGAACCTTCGTCTCGATGAAGCTGGGGAGGCAGAGTTTGAGATCCGCTGCGACCGGATCGCCGGCACTATAGCGCTCTTCGCCAATGGACGCTTCGTAAGCCAGTGGACAGACCGGCAGGGATATGTCGGAAGTGGATCACATCTCGCCTTTGCCTCTCAGAACTCCTCTGCCCGACTGCGTATCTCTGATGTTCTTGTCACCGGATGGAATGGCATGATGGATAGCGCGCAGAGCATGGAGGCCGAGGACCGCGACGTGGTTCTGCTAACCAATGGGACAGACCGGTTTTCAGGCGAGCTTGAGTCGCTTGATGCGGGCCACTTTTTGATTAAGGGCACCTATGCGGAAATGAAAGTTCCCGTGGAGGAGATTCAGGAAATACGTCTGGCGAAGTCCAGCAGGACTGAGGAAGACGAAGAGTGGGCCAGCAGGCAGCGGATACGAGTGCTCCTGCAGCCCCATGGCCGTCTAACAGTCTTTCCGATCAAGGCGACTGCTGACACCCTTCATGCGCACCACCCCGCTCTCGGCCAACTCAATCTCAACCTTGACTATGCCGGATTGATGGAATTTTCGTTTGGGTCCAGCATTCTGGATTCCTGGGACGACGACTACTGATGAACAAGCGATTCAACCCTTTCCACATCGGACTACTGCTCTTTCTGGCTGCGACACCTGCGCAGTCATCGGGAGACAGGCTGGAGCTCGCTGATGGGAGCAGGCTGACCGGGAAAATTCTCTCCATCCTGGGTAATGACAGGGTCGTCCTTGAATCAGACCTGAGCGCGGGGCCGGTAGAGCTCAAACCCGGTGCTCTCAGCTCAATCAGATTCCGCGCGGCCAGCAAGGAGCAACCCAAAAGCCCGCAGCTTCTCCATCTTGTTAACGGAGACATTCTCCCCGGCAGTCTTCAAAGCCTGGATAAAGACGGCGTTCGCTTTCTCAGCGGATATGCTAACGAACTGACCATTCCGCGCAGTCATGTTCGGTCGATCGACTTTGGCGTCACCCCTCAAAAACTTGTCTACTCGGGGCCAAGGCCTATCGAGGAATGGAGCGACAATGACGATTGGGAATGGGAGAATGGAACCCTGACCTGCAACACCAGTGGTACAATTGCAGCGGAAAACGTTCTACCGCGCCAGTTCATCCTGCGGTTCAGGCTGGAATGGGAAAACGACCCCAATTTCCGGATCTACTTCTGCGATGACTTCCTCAAAAGGACCGGGAATGCTGACCGATATTATTTCGAGGTCAATTCCATGGGGTCCCAGTTGAAACGGCAGACCACCGAGGGCGGGCGCCGGTGGCACACCCTCGCCCAATCCCACCAGAAGCCGAGGGAGTATCCCGAGAGAGGGATCGATGTCGAACTGCGCGTCGACCGGGATCGCAGGCAGATATACCTCTACCTCAACAGTGAAAAGATCCAGCGGACTCCTGACCCTATCGACAATTTTCCCACCGGCTCCGGTATCATGCTCCAGAGTCAGGCGGGCGGCGACCTGAAGAATATTGTCAGTGGGCTTGAAATCTATGAATGGGATGCGGTCACCGAGCTCAGGCGCAATGAAGGACATGAAGATCCCGAAACCGATGGACTGGTTGATGTAGACGGTCAGCATCTCAGTGGGTCAGCCCTCCGACTTGTGTCCAGCGAGGGGGGCGACACCATCACATTTGAAAGCCCATTTAATGACAAACCGCTTGAGATCAATACTTCGCGGGTTTCTGCTTTGTATTTCAAGCACCCTCCTAAAGTTCCTGTGGGTGGGGCGCCGCTGGAGTTGGCCCTCACCGGAGGAGGCTCGCTGCGGTGCAACAGTATCGACATGCAGGAGTCCACGATTGAGGCAGCTCATCCCCTCCTCGGCAAATTAACTCTCGACCGCAACGTCCTTGAGCGTCTTGCTATTGAGGGTGCTGAAAGCGTTGACGCAGAAAAAAACTGAACATGAAGAAGGGACTCCTGTCACTTACCTGCCTCGCCACGCTGACAGTCGCAGGGCAGAATGCCTTCGCGCAGAAGGAAGCGGATGCAATCCTCCCGGATGGAGAGCACCCGGTAAAAGGATCACTGACCTTTGCCAACGAGGATAAGATTAGTGGGACGCCCGAGGGGATTGATGAGGATGGAAATCTCCGCTGGAGCGCCGCGTTCCTTCACCAAGCCATCCCGGTGAAGCCTTCCTCCATTGTTGAGATGCGACTCGAGGGAGGAAGCTCCCCAAAGGAGGAAGACGGCCATCAGGCCCTGCTGCTCCTGACCAACGGAGATACTTTGCGCGGCCAGCTTGATGCTCTCGACGAGGAGCACGTGACATTGAAGACCTGGTATGGAGGACCTCTTAAAATTCGCCGGACCATGGCATCGGACCTCGAGATCCAAAGGGCGAATCAGACTGTCTACTCGGGTCCCGAGGACTTAGACTCGTGGGTTATTGAAGGTGAAAAAGACGCTTGGAGTCTGAACGGAGGGTCTCTCTCCTCAAACAAGGGTGCAGGCATCGCACGTGAGATCAAGACTCCGGACCGCTGTCGCATTCAGTTTGACCTCGCCTGGAGGAGTTCGCTTCGTTTTCGTGTGCTCCTCCTGTCAGACGAGGGGTCGACGACCCAACCCGACAACTGTTACGACTTGGTATGCCAGCGGCGTTTTGTCTATCTCCGGAAGCGATGGGTCGATCGAGCAGCCGGCGGATCAAAGATCGTCGGCCAGGCCAATATCGCTGAGCTGGCCGAAAAGGAGAATGTCCGTTTTGAGTTCTTCATCGATCGGAAAGAAGGAACCATCGCTCTGTATGTCGACGGAAGGCAGGCCCAAGTCTGGACAGATGAGAACCCCGAGGCAGGCAGTTTTGGAAACTGGCTCCATTTCGTCTCCGAGGACTTCTATAAGGTGAGGGTAAGCCGTATTCGAGTAAGCCCGTGGAAAGGTCAACTACCAGAAACTGCCCAGATAGAGGAAGATGCCGAGGATGAAGAACTGGAAGGTCAGAAGATTCGTCTCCAGAATGGTGACACCGTGGTCGGTGATGTAGGCCTTATCAAGGACGGGGTCCTTGCAGTGGAGACCCCCTTCTGCAAGATGAACATCCCTGTCGATCGAATGCGGACTATTGATCTCAGCGAAGGTGATTATGAAGAGCCGATCCGCAAGAAGGGAGATGTCAGAGGGTGGTTGAGGGAAGGAGGACGCATCACCTTCCGCCTAGACGCATTCTCCAAGGACACTTTGACTGGTTACAGCCAGACATTCGGGAATGTGGAATTCAAACTCAGCGCCTTTTCAAGACTCGAGTTCAATATTTACAATGAAGAGCTCGAGTCCCTGCGGGGGAACGGAAACTGGTAAGACCTAGCCTTGTCGGGTGAGCCCAAAGTCTGCCCTGATCGCGGTCGCCCGCCGCTCGCGGATTAAACTGCCTTAGGCAGAGGCTTTTCCTTTTTACCGAGAGCTCGCCTCATTTTGGTCAGCGCGACGTTCTGAAGCTGACGAATCCGCTCCCTCGTTACTCCTAGTTCGGTTCCCACCTCCTCCAGGGTCTTCGGTTGACCACCAGTCAACCCAAACCGGAATTCGATGATTCGTCTCTCCCTTTCATCCAGAACGCCAAAAAGATCGTCCAGCTGCTGGTGAATATTCTTGGTTACCAGGGCTTCCAGTGGGCTCTGTGACTTCTCATCACCGATCACCTCGCCCAGACCAGCCGGGCTATCCTCATTGACTGGCGCGTCTAGTGACACCGGTCTTTGAGATGCCCGCTTCAGGAGAGCCAGCTTGCGCCTTGGCACGCCGAGTTCCTCCGAGAGCTCCTCTTCAGAAGGTTCCCGTCCAAGGCACTCCGTAAGGAGCGCGGAGATCCTCCGCATCTTCGCAATTTTGTCTACCATGTGTACGGGCAGCCGGATCGTCTTACTCTGGTTCGCGAGGGCCCTCTTGATCGACTGCTTGATCCACCATGATCCGTAGGTGCTTAACTTTCCGCCTTTAGCCGGGTCAAACCGTTCGACCGCTTTCATCAGACCAATATTTCCCTCAGAGATCAAATCCGCTAAGGGCACACCATACCCGGAATAGCCCTGAGCGATCTTCACCACCAGCCTCAGATTCGCCTTAATCATCGCGGCACGAGCCTGTCTGTCCCCTCTCTTAATCTTGGCCGCCAAGGCGACCTCTTCAGCGGGAGTAAGGAGCTCGGTTTGCATAATATCCCGCATGTAGATTCGCAGGCTGCTGTCTGAATTACTTGTCGCCATTGTCCGTTTATTTCATCTGCTCCTCGGATTTCTCTTCGAGCTGTCTTAGTCAATACAATGTATTTATCGCTCCTATCACTACACAACAGACAACTTGGACAGTCCAGAGGTCTCTCCGCGAATCAGGCAGCGTTCTTTTCGAGCTAATCTTGATTACAAATCGCTGATCTTGAAATGTTTACAGAAAAATACCGAGCTCTCCTGAAAACTATGGAAGTCGCGAGACCCTCTAAATGGGTTACCAGAGGAGTTCCCGAGACCTGAGAAGCCACGCTCATAAGTACTACCGAGGAGAGCCCTTTGTGAAACGACGGAGCCAATCGCGCCCCTCGCTCCTTGTCCCTCACAAATGCGTGATGTGAACAACTCTCTCTTTTGTGACACATCTGTCACATATCAGCATTCCCAATTGTGACATCCTTGCCATAGTCACTTCGGCGAGGCTGTGACCATTCAGTCACAGTATTCTTAAGTTACATCCATACCTCTTAAATCAATGAGTAAAAAAGCTCCTCTTTATCTCGCTACCGCATGCGCCTTAGCTGCGGCGATTTTTACTAGTTCTTGTGGTCGCGGCGACAGCGACACTACCACCATTAAAGTAGCCGGTTCGGACACCATGTTGCAGGTCGGCCTCTCTTGGGGAGACGCCTATAAGAAGGCTACACCAGGAGTAGCGGTGAGCGTCGCCGGTGAAGGCTCCAGCACGGGATTCGTGGCCCTTATCGATAACACCGCTGACCTCTCTCACTCCAGCCGTGCGATCAAGCCTTCCGAGGCCGAGGCCATCAAGAACAAGCACGGCAAGGAAGCCGTCGAGCACATCGTCGGCTACGACGGTATCGCCGTCTTTGTCCACAAGGACAATCCAGTAAAGTCAATCTCGCTTCCAAAGCTTAAAGAAATATGGGCCGAAGGCGGCAGCGTTGCCAATTGGAACGAAATCGGTGGCAGCGATGCGGAGATCCAGCGTGCTGGACGTGCAAATAACTCCGGCACTTACGGTTTCTTCCAGAAGGCTGTTCTCGGCAAGGGCGTAGAGTTCAAGCCCAACACCGCAGGCATGGCCGGATCCAGCGCTGTTGTGGAATTCTGCTCCACCACACCCTCGGCAATCGGCTATAGCGGGATGAGCTACAAGAACGAGCATGTCGGCTGGTTATTGATCTCTGCCGATGAAGACAGCGAAGCCTTCGAGCCAACAATCGAAAACGTAAAATCCAAGAACTACCCCATCGCCCGTCCCCTTTATATTTACACCGTTGGCGAACCCACCGGGGCTGTAAAGGCCTACTTGGACTGGATCAAGGGCGAGGCCGGCCAGGCAGTCGTCGCCGAACAGGGATTCGTGCCTTACCAGTAAGGCAAAGCGGAGATCCATTGTAATACCAGCAGGGGGCTGACGATTAGGATGAGAGGCGTTTTACAAGGCATACGGGTTCTCGGCTCACGGGCCCTTGATCGTGCCGAGCCTGTCATTCGCGTGGTGATCTATGCCAGCGGATGGAGCTCCATCCTCTTCGTCGCGGCAATCTTCTTCTTCATCGTCAAGGAGGCGTGGCCAATTCTACCTCAAGTAAACTGGGGTGAGTTCTTCTTCGAAAATCGATGGTTACCGAACCCCGCCGAAGGCAACAATCCAGTCTACGGTGCTGCAGGAATTCTCTATGGAACATTCGCCGTTACCGCCGTCAGCATGTGCATCGCCATGCCGCTCGGTCTGGCCGCGGCGGTCTACATCTCTGAGTTTGCCACCGGCAAGGTTAAAGAGACTCTCAAGATCTTAGTGGAGCTCCTCGCCGCAATTCCTTCGATCATCTGGGGCTTCATCGGGCTGGTGATCGTCAGCCCCATCATCCAGGACGTCTTCAATGTCGAAATCGGAGTCAATCTCCTGAACGCCTCACTGATGGTCTCGATGATGGCGATTCCTCTCATTGTCTCAATCAGTGAGGACTCCCTGAGAGCAGTGCCCGATTCTTACCGGGAAGCAGCCATCGCCCTCGGCGCCAGCCGTTGGGAAGTCATCTACAAGGTCCTCTTCCCCGCTGCGAAGAACGGTCTGCTCGCCGCCTCCATGCTAGGCGTCGGCCGAGCGGTCGGAGAAACCATGGCAGTCTGGATGGCCTCGGGAGGAACCGAGAGCATCCCGGACGAATTCAGCCCCATGATTCTCTTTGAGCGCATCAAGGCCATGACCGCTACCATCGCGTCTGAAATGCCTGACGCACCCCACGGTGGCGAACACTACATGATGCTTTTCGTAGTTGGCATCGTCCTTTTGCTTATCAGCGTAGTTATCAACGTCGTCTCGGATCTTGTGATCAAGGGCATTAAAAAGCGCAACAGCTAGATATGAGCGACGTTGAACATCCCTTCACCTCCAGCCGGCACGAGCGCCGAAAGGGCCTGCGCGAAAAGATTGTCCGCTATCTGATGCTGGCATCGACCTTTGCGATCATCATCCCAGTGCTCACGGTGATCGTCTACCTTTTCGTCAAGGCCGCTCCAGTTCTCTCTTGGGATTATATTACCCAGAACCCCGGCCCACTCGGAAAGACCGGCGGAATCTGGCTTCCTCTTATGGGAACCTTCTACCTCGTGCTGGTATCCCTCGCATTGGTCGCGCCGGTCGGCATCCTGGCCGGCATCTATATCAACGAGTATGCCCCGAATAACTGGTTTACTCGTGCAATCGGAATGGCCGTCACTTCCCTTGCGGGCGTGCCCTCCATCGTGCACGCCCTCTTCGGTGTAGGCGCCTTCGTCCTCACCCTCGGAATGGGCAAAAGCCTCTTGGCGGCCTCCTGCACAATTGCGGTCATGACCATCCCTGTGATCGTGACCGCCACGCGCGAAGCCCTCGCAGCGGTTCCGATGGCCTTCCGCGAGGCTTGTTGGAACATGGGCGCCACCAAGTGGCAGACTATCCGGACAATTGTCCTGCCTAATTCTGTCTCTGGTATTCTCACCGGGGTGATTCTCGAGGTCTCCCGCGCCGCTGGAGAGACCGCTCCCATCCTCTTCACCGGGGCTGTCGCCAGCGTCGCAATCTCTACCGACACCTTCGATCGCAAAATCGCCCCTTACGACCTGACTGAGCCGTTTATGGCGATGTCCTACCACCTGCACGTGGTTGCCGAAAAAATCTCTGGAATGCCAGAGGCTATGAAGTTTGGCACCGCTGCAGTGCTCATTGCCCTCATCCTTATCATTAACAGCTTCTCAATCACCCTCCGCGTCTGGCTGCGGTCCCGCAAGAAGTGGTAACCCGATCATGAGCGAGCACGCACACATCGAGTTTAATAACGTCACTGTCCGCTATGGCAGGAGCATCGCGCTGGATGACCTCGACTTCAAAGTGAAGCGCAATACGATCTTCGGAGTCGTGGGCCCCGCAAATTCCGGGAAGACCACCATGTTGAAGTGCATCAACCGCACAATCGACTTTATCAACACAGCTAAGGTGGAGGGCCGAGTGACCATCGACGGTGAGGACGTCAACGAGCTCCGCAATGTCTACTCGCTTCGCCGCCGCATTGGCATGGTCTTTCCCCTGCCAGTTGGGCTGCCTATGTCGATCTACGATAACGTGGCCTACGGACCCCGCATGGCTGGCATACACGACAAGCATCGACTCGACGAACTAGTCGAGCGCTGCCTCAAACAATCGGTTCTCTGGGACGAGGTTAAGGACCGACTCAAATCTCTCGGAACCAAGCTCTCCGGCGGCCAACAGCAGCGCCTCACCCTCGCCCGCGCGCTCTCACTCGAACCTGAGATTCTCTGCCTCGATGAATTCTCCATCGCCATTGACCCGGTCACTACCATGAAAATCGAGGATGTCCTCACCTCTCTTAAGAGTGAGATGACTATCATCCTTGTCACCAACCTCATCCAGCAGGCACAACGAATCTCGGACAACATGATGTTCCTCAATAATTCAGAGATTGTTGAGCAGGGTCCTACTCCCGAACTCTTTGCCAATCCTAAGAACGAACTAACCGCCCGCTACCTCTCGGGCGAAATGGGCTAGTCCACAATGTCCGATTCTGCTGCAAGTATCCGCACCCGCGATGTCGACCTCTTCTATGGCGACTTCCAGGCTCTTTTCAAAGTATCGGTCGACATCAAGCCGGGAATCATCACATCGCTGATCGGCCCTTCTGGTTGTGGAAAGACAACGCTGCTACGCTCGTTCAACAGAATCAACGAACGTTACGGAAACGTCACCACGAATGGGGAGATCTCCATTATGGGAAAGAATATTTATGACGAAGATGTTAATCTTCCCGAACTACGAAAGGCCGTTGGAATGGTCTTCCAACGCCCTAACCCCCTTCCAATATCAATCTACGAGAACATCCTCTTTGGGCTCAAAGCCCATACCCCCAAACGCGAACTACGCGATCTGAACCTCGACGACGTTGTGGAATCCGCCCTCCGGGAAGTGCAACTTTGGGATGCTACCAGGGACATTCTGAAAGAGAAAGCAACTGGACTCACGCTCGAGCAGCAGCAAAAACTCTGTATCGCCCGCCTTCTTCCTCTCAAACCACAGGTAATTCTCATGGACGAACCGTGCTCCGCCCTCGATGCAGACGGCATCGCCAGGGTGGAGGAACTCGTCAGCACCATGCGAGAACGCTTTACCATAGTAATGGTTACCCATAATATGGGTCAGGCGAGACGTGCCAGTGACGAGTGCATCTACATGTATCTTGGAGAAATAATTGAACATGCACCTACCGACCAACTCTTCCTGAATCCCAGAGAGGAGAAGACGGCCATGTATATCGAAGGACGTTACGGATAAACCATCCTGACCACGAACAGTAAGATGCAAGAGGAAACACCGCACATTCTAGGGAAATTCCAAGAAGCCCTGGACAAGATCAGTGCCGATCTCAATACCATGGCCGATCAGGTAATCGCCAACCTCGAGATGGCTGTGCGTGGACTCACTGAGCGTGACAGCACCTTGTGCGACAAGGTCATCGCAGAGGATGCCGAGGTCGATCACCTTGAGATGAAAATCGATGAAGAAGGCCTCCGAATTATGACTCTTTACCAACCGGTTGCCACTGACCTCCGGAAGGTGATCTCGATCATGAAAGTTTGTGGTAATCTTGAACGAGTGGGTGATCAGGCCGTGAGCATCGCCCGGCGGGCGCGGAAGATGAATAGAAATCTTGAAATTGCCGAGACAAGGCTCGTAGAACCTATCTACAAGAGGGC
>CAXEFH010000070.1:0-13247 GCA_963989605.1 uncultured Roseibacillus sp.
GTGCTCATGGCCCGGGTCTCGGGGTGAGGAATGAGACGGAGGGTGGCCTGGCTGACGACACCTAGCATTCCCTCTGAGCCCACGAACAGTCCCACGAGATCGAAGCCGGTTTTGTTCTTGTGGCATCTGGAACCGCAGTGAAGAACGGATCCGCTGGAAAGAACGACCTCTAGGCCGAGTACGTAAGAACGGGTAACCCCGTATTTGAGACAGCGCGGCCCTCCTGCATTAGTGGCGATGTTGCCGCCGAGGGAGCATTCTTTCAACGAGGCAGGATCAGGGGGGTAATACCACCCGATCTCTCGGGCCGCTTCCTGAAGATCGGCGGTGATGACACCGGGCTGGACGACGGCTACGCCGTCCGCTGGATTCAGCTCCAGGATCGTATTCATGCGGGCGAGCGAAAGGGCGATTCCTCCCTGCAGGGGAACACAGCCGCCGACGTAACCCACTCCTGCCCCTCTCGTTGTCACCGGAATGCGCCGCTGGTGGGCGAATTGCATGACGCCAACGATGTCCGCGGTAGTTTCCGCGAATACCACGGCTTCCGGGAGCGAAGAGGCATGCCACTTGTCAGAAGCGTGATCAGCAAGGATGTCGGTCGCGGCAGAAACCTTTCCGGGACCAAGGAGCTGGACGAGGGCATCGTGCACGGGGACACTAAGGTCCATGATGGGCCCCCGTGCGACAGGTTTATTTCGCTGCACTTGACCTTCCTATGGCAGTCGAAAGCATAGGGGCCTTGAACAGGTTGCAAGGCAGGGCAGGGGATCTTCTCTACAGGTGCTGGAAGCTCCGGGACGTGCTGCTTGCCGGGGTCCTCGGGTTGTGGGTGGGCGGCTTCTGGATCGCGGAGGATGGCTGGTATCATCGCCGGGCACTCTGGGTGGCAGTGCCATTCATCGTGCTTGCAGCGGATCGCATCGTCGGCGCCGTGTCTGAGGTTCGCTGGCTCTGGGTGGTCGCTCTGCTCCTCGGGTGGCAAAGCTTGAGCCGCCTGTGGGCGACGCCTCCGCCCCTTGAAGTCGGCGGGGTGGTGGATGCGTGTGCAGTCCTTGGTCTTGCAGCAGCTTGCGTGGTCATCGGAAGAACGAAAGCGCTTGGATTCTGGGTGGTCGGAGGACTGGCTATTCTGGGAGCCGTGGTGGTGGTCTATTCTCTGGTGGCATTCTACGGGTCACCGGCGCGCGATTTAGGAGTCCATCGCCTCCGCAATATGCTTGTCTACGAAGAAGGCCTGAATGCAGTCCTGACCGGGATGCTATGTGCAGCGGGAGCGGTGGCAGGGGCGTGGTTTACGCTTTCGAGCAAAGGAAGAGCGGGCAAGATCTTGTGGGCGGTGGTGCTGGGGATCTTTGTATTCGGCGTGATGGCGAGCCAGAGCCGGGGGCCAATTCTGGGACTGATGGCAGGGTTAGGGGTCATCTTTTTCTTCAAGCGCCGAGCCTCTCTTCGGGTGGGCCTGATTGTCGGGGGCGCGGCGGGGGTCTATTTCCTGCTCACTGTCTGGACCGCAGGATCCGGCGAAGTCTTGGAGCGTGGCTCGACGGGGCGGCTCGCCATTTACCAGTGGTATGTTGAACGAATCTCGGGGCTTGAGTTCCTGTTTGGCAGAGGGTTTGGAACGGACAGCTCCATACCGGCAGAAGAGTTGGGATGGTTCGTTCATCATCCCCATAGTTCCTATCTGACGCAGCTGGTTCTAGGTGGAGCGCTTGGGGTGGTGCTCCTGCTGGCGGTGCTCGCATGGAGTTGGCACGAGGCTTGGCGGCAGGGAACCCGGGGCGAATGTCTGTGGGCAGCGCTGCTGGGCTGTGGACTAATCACTCTGCTCGTCGATGGAGCGGAAATCTTTACTCTGCACTCCGTCCCGCGGCTCGAGTGGCTGATGGTGGCTTTTCCAGCTGCTCTTGCGGTGGGACGATCATTCGAGGAGCGGCCCGCGGCCCTTCGTGGTGAGAGCCCAGCGGGCGCGCGCGAGTCACGGAGCTAGCGCCAGCAGAGGTAGAGAACTCCGGTCGTCCCAACATCGTGCAGGAGGGAGGAGCCGCTGAGACCATGGTTTATGTAGCGATCGAGACCCGCCTGATATTCGTCAGCTTTTCCGTATACGGCTTCGATTTCCTCCAGTTCATCGTTGCGCAGACAGCGCCAGAACCGGAAGCGGAGCTCGGACGGGGTGGCCACCTCAATAGAGCCAGGAACGATCTCGTGAATTGTCCTGAGACATGTGGCAACGAGATCCCGGAGCTCGCGTTCGTCCCAGCCGTGGCACGGAGAGGAGTGGCTGCCAATTTCAAAGAAATCGATGATGTCCTCGAAGGGGGTTTCCTGTGGCACGAGATAAAGCCGAGGCGCCCAGTCCCCTGGAGCGCATCCGTGGATCGCGGCCATCCCGTCTTCCGTGGTGTCAGGGAGCGGATCCGAGAGATCAATTTCGCCGCCCACTTTCCAATGGGGGTGCTCGGCAAGGGGTTGCAGGTGCATGAATTTGCGGGGACAGGCATTACTCTGGGGGAAAACCGGACGCAGCAAACTCCCTATTTTGCAGCGGAAACCCCCAACGCATAGGACAGCGAGCTAAATATTAAAGTTTTATGTAATATATTCGCCCTTTTGCTGGTATGCTTTGCACAGCAAATCCGGACGATCACCGTTCACCCTTATGGTTTCGTCAACCACCAACGGGCACAGCCGTGCCTGTCACGCAGTATCCGCTTCGCCCAAAATTGGGCTGGGGCAGAATACCCGGCGTGTTCTGTTTGCCTTCCCGATGGCAATGTTGTGCCACTGCGGCAGCGTCGAGGACACCGCTACGAACGGGCGTGATGCTGCGATCGCCCTCGGGACTCCGATCGCGTTCTCGAGAGATCCTGGCCGCGATGCAAGCGCTCTTGGAGGCTCAAACCAGATTATTCAACTGGCGGATTGGGGGAGGATGAGCGCGGGGCAGAATTGGTCCAAGATCTTTGGTAAGCATCAGGTCTATGGAGAAAAGGGATTTACCGCCAAGGCGGCTCCGACGCCCCGTCGCGCGAGAAACATTCCGACCTTCCATCGTCCGGACGGGAAGATTCAGATTTATTACCGTCTCGAACATTTCGGCGGAGTGAACGTAACCAACAGCCGCAAGAGTTTTAATGACGACTCCGTGGTCACGGTCACCCCGAACCAGCTTGAGCCTCTCGTCAAGGTGGTCCAGGCTCACCTGGGTGAGCAGGGCACCGTCTCCGCCCTGCCCTCTGAGAACGTTCTTGTCATCACCTGCGCCCAGGCGGCTCAGGACAGCGTCATGCAGCTCATGGAGCATGTCGACTCGGGGCGCAAACAGGTTGAGATCGCAGTGAGGATCTTTGAGGTTGCAGATGATTTCGACCGGCAGGTGGGCATGAATTCCCTGCTTAAGCATCTGGGAACAACGAACTCGCAGGCTCTGCTCGGGAATTTCAGTCCGGCGGCCTTCGTAGGTCAACTGGTTGATCCGCTCAATGGAGTTGGTCCGGATCCTGGGGGGATGTTGAACCTTGTTGGCGAACTCCAGAAGGTTGGCGTTGGTATCGATATAACCCTTGAGGCTCTGGAGAGGTCGGGAATGGTGAAAGTGGTATCCCAGCCGCGCATGACGGTTGAGGCGGGTCAACCAGCCTACATGATGGCAGGCCAGGAATTGCCAATCCGTGAGGGCAGACTCACCAACGATAAATTTGTCACCGAGAAGGTTTCCTACAAGCCCGTCGGAGTGCAGCTCCATATCACCCCCCAGTCCATCGGAGAGGAAAGTGTGAAATTGCACATTCTTACCGTAGTCTCGGCGATTTCAGGATTTACCCCGCTTCCAAGCTTGAAAGGGAACGAAATCAAGGGGCAGCTGATGAATCCCGTGCTGGACTCCCGTCAGGCGGAGACGCGGGTTGAGGTGCCGCACGGAAGCACTCTCGCCTTTGGGGGCCTGCGAATGGCCCGACAGATCGGCAGGGAGGAGAAAATTCCCATCCTGGGAGACGCGCCTGGCATAGGCAAGCTGTTCAAAAGCAAGCGTCGCCAGAAGACGATGAGTGATCTCTATTTCTTCGTCACTCCGCACCTCATCAGCAGGTAGTCTTCCGGGGGTTTTAATTCAGGGGCGCACATCAAGGCAGACAGCATCGCCATTGTTACTACGTGCGATGAGGCGGCCATCCGAGACTGCGAAGGGGGACCAACATTTTCCGGAGAGAATCTTGAGGCGTCCCGTTTCCTTAAATCCACTATTGCTCACCTTTCCCGCGATGAGTTCACCGGTCTCGGCGAGGAGGACCAGGGTGCTTCCCACCAAGACGGAGGAGGCCCGGGTCCCAGGCATTTTTTCCCGCCAATGAATCTTACCGGTGGCGAGGTCCATGCGCATGAGCTCGGCATCAATTCTCTTGTCCCCGAAAACACCGGTGATGGTATTTCCCGACCGGATGCTGTTCTGAAAAATCATCCTGATATCCTGGTCCCTGTGCAGGATCTTTGGCGTTTTGCCGGTTACATCCAGAACGGCATAGCCCATCCCGTAGCCCGAAGCGAAGAAGACCTTGCCCTCGTAGTACTGCGGATTGCTGGCATTCACGTTGTAGGAAGTTTTCCATCGGTGCTCAAAGAGGATCCTGCCTTTCGCCGTCAGGTCGTGCGCAACAACGGTTCGTCCATAAAAGACCAGAGCGGCTTTTTTCCCCTTTATCTCTGTCAGGACTGGCGTCGCATAGCCCGATCGCTGGATGTTACTGGTGTGCCAGGCAACTTTGCCGGTCATTTTATCGAGGGCATAAAAAGCGCCATCTTTCGAACATGGAAGGACGTAGACGAGGTTCCCGTCGACGACCGGTGATGCGGTAAAGCCCCACGAGCCCGGGTCCCCGCCAAGGTCGTCCTTCAGGTGCCCGCGCCAGACCGGCCGCCCGTCCTCCAGGCTCAGGCAAAACAGAACTCCTGACTTACTCAGGGTGTAGACCCTGTTCCCGTCGACAGTAGGAGTCGTGTTTGGCCCTCCCTCGTAAAGATTAGGGACAAGCTTCTCGGGATACTGGTGCTGCCAGATGAGCTTCCCCGTTTCCGCATTCCTGCAACTGACGATGTCGTTGGCCCCATCATTTCCGACCACGAGGGCCTTGCCAGCGACGATGGACCAGCTTCCGCAACCTTTGCCAACCTTGGCCTTCCAAAGGACCTTGGGGGCACGGGTTTCCCAGTCCCCGTGGATCGTTTCGGATGAAATAGCGTCTCCGCTGGGCCCCAGATATTGGGGCCAATCTGCGGCAGGGGCAACGGAGCTTAGGATAGCGAAAATAAAAGCGGGGCTGAATATGTTGAAAGAACGCATGATGACGATCGGTGAGGTGGAAACCATAGCCTGCTGCTTCACACTTGCAAAGAGCGGGGAGCCCCTCTTATACCCCGCCTGTGGCTACTCGCAACTTATCGGCCTTATATTTTATCCCGATCTGGGGATTCGTTTTAATCCAGCTTCCACTGAAGGCTCAAATAGTAGAGACGCTTCCGGAGGTAAGGGTAACGGCTTCCGCTTCCGGCGACGCCGCGGGCGAAGGGGATTTTGATGAAACCGTCCTCAGCCCTGAAGACATGGACCGCTTTGGGGTCGAGACTTTGGAGGACTTGAGCGCCCTCGCTCCGAACCTGCATTTCGTGGATAGCGATACCCGGGGGTACGGCAGCGTAATTTCCATGCGGGGACTGAGTAACACCTTGTTCTTTGGACCTGCGGCGGTGGGGCTCTACATTGATGATGTGCCCTTCAGCGATGCATTCACGTACGCCTCAAATCTGCTCTCTCTCGAGTCGGCCCGGGTGCACCACGGTCCGCAAGGGGCAAGTTTCGGAGCGAACGGCGCGGGGGGCACGATCAATCTGACGACCTTGCAGGCGGGAGAGACCTGGGACGATTCTGCCAGTCTGGAATACGGCACCTACGGGGCGAGGAGCGTGAAGTATGCCTCTTCAGGGCCCATTACAGCGCTTGAGTCCGGGGTTCTTGCCAATCAGGACCTGAGCCACACTTTTCAGTTTTACTGGAAGGAGCGCGAGGGGTTCCTGCGCAATCGAACCCTCGGGATCCATCCGGACGATCGATTTGTCCTTGGCGGACTGGGCTCCTTGAGCTGGAAGCCGGACCAAGACATGGAGGTCAAGTTGCGGGTCATGGCAGAAGTCGTGGACGATGGAGGCCAGCGGTTGACAGCTTTGTCGCAAAGTCTCGACCGGTTCACGGGACAAGTAGGACCAAATCCAGCTTTCACGGGAGATCCCTTTACGGTCGATTCGGATCTTGCGGGAGTGACCGAGTCCGAGCGCTACCAGCTCTCACTGCATGTCACTAAAGACCTTGGATGGGCGACCGCCAAATCGATCAGCTCCTACCAGAGCTGGGAGATGGG
Organism: uncultured Roseibacillus sp.; assembly: GCA_963989605.1. Lineage (GTDB taxonomy): Bacteria > Verrucomicrobiota > Verrucomicrobiia > Verrucomicrobiales > Akkermansiaceae > Roseibacillus_B. The sequence continues at coordinate 6,417 of CAXEFH010000070.1, forward strand.
CCCCCAGACCGTAGACCTCGACTTTACCAACTCAGACCTTTTCCCGGTCTTTGCGCTCGCGTCCAATATTGCCCAGCGCCAGACCCTGCGGACCAAGGAATTCCGCCTGCAGAGTCCCGAGGGATCAGGGCCGCTGGCATGGCGGACTGGGCTCTTTTACATGAAGAAGGAAAACACTGGAAATACCGGGCGGCAGTTCCCGGTGCCCGCCCCCGTACCCTTGGGGTTTGTGCCCTTCACCGAGAGGGTTAATTTTGGTATCCAGCAGGAAAGTTTCGCGGCCTACGGCAAATTCAACTACGAGCTCGGGAATGGGTTTGCAGTCGATGCAGGAGCGAGGATTGAGCTGGTAGAGGCCCGCCTCGACCGGGCGAAGGAAGTCCCGCCGCAGAACCTGAGCGACAACCGGGATGAAGTTTACTTCTCACCCACGGTTGGGGCCTCATATGGGGTGGGCGAAAACCTTACGGCGTTTGCCCGTTCGGGACTGGGGATCAAGCCGCATGGATATACCGCTTTCAGCGATGATCTGAACACCGCTAGATTCGATGAAGAGCGAAACTGGTCTAATGAGGTGGGGCTGCAATTCAGGGACGAGCCAAATAAGCTCAACGCCGTCATCAGGGCCTACTGGAACAGGATTGAAGACTACCATCTGAATGCGCAGAACCCCTTCTCCACTGATTTCGTAGTGGTCAACGCCGAGGAAGTGCAATCCCGGGGAGTGGAGGCCGAGTTGCAATGGCGGCCAACAGAGCCCCTGCTGATCCACGCCAACGCGGGGTATTCGGACGCCCAGTTTGAGAATTACAGCGATGCCTTCACGGGAATCGACCGCGCGGGAAATGCGGTTCCCTTCATCCCCGAGTTCACCGCTAGTGTGGGCTTCCGATACGATCTTCCCGGAGGGTTCTTTTTTGGCTCTTCTGTCCGTGGAACACGGAAGACCTACTACGATGCGGCCAACACCCAGGCCTTCAGTGAGGACGGTTACCTTGTCTTGGACGCCCAGGTCGGTTACGAGCAGGAAAACTGGTCGGTCACGATTTACGGCCGAAACCTGCTGGAGGAGGATTACTACACCTTTATTAACCCCCAGATCGCAGGAGGGACGCCCGGAGATCCGCAGCTTTTCGGTGTTCGCGTGGACCTAGATATCTGGTAAAAGCCTCCCGATCAGGCGCTCCCCCAACCGCGTTGCCAACAAAAGGCTGGCGCTGGAGCGCGTTACATTTCGCCTAGAACACGACTCATGACCAAGCTCCGATTTCCGGCCATCCTGCCCTTGGCAGGGATACTCGCATTCGCCTGCTCTAGCACGGCGGCTCCTCCCAAAGCCTCGGGACTCCTCAGCTGGAGGGGACCAGACCAGACAGGCGCTCTCCCAGGTAAGGGATATCCGGATACCTGGGGAGGTCCGGAGGGCGAAAACCATCTCTGGACGCACAAGGTGAAAGGAGGGGGAACCCCGGTCATCGCAAACGGGAAGCTCTATGCTTTTGGCTACTACGACAACCCCAAGGACCTCAGTGATGTCCAGGAGGCGCTGATCTGTCTGGATCCGCAGACAGGGGAGCTGGAGTGGGAGTATCGGTTCAGCGATTTCATTAGTGATGTCGTCTACAACCGCTATGCGGTGGGCTCCCCAATCGTCGATGCGGAAACCGGGAACGTCTACCTGCAGAGTTCGAACGGGCGCCTGATGGCTTTCACCGCGGATGGCAAGCAGCTGTGGGAGCATTCCTTGGTGGAAAAGCTTGCCAGGCTGACCTTCCCGAACGGGCGAACGGGGTCGCTGGGGCTGCAGGGGCCGGTGGTCATCGTGCATTGCGTCACCGCCAACTGGGGCACCACTGGTCCGGCCCGGGACCGCCTTTACGCGTTCGACAAGATCACAGGAGAGCTCGTTTGGTATTCCACGCCCGGGACTGTTCCGGACGACAGCTCGTTCTCCATGCCGGTCTACGCCACGATTGATGGGCACCGCGTGGGATACACCGGACACGGCTGTGGCAACATCTCAAGCGTAGATATGCGAACGGGCAAGCCGCTCTGGCGCTTCCAGTTTGCCAAGGGGGGGGTGAATTCTCAGATTCTCAAATATGGTGAGGACAAGCTCATCGCAATTCACGGGAAGGAAAATATCGATACAACTGCCAAGGGGCGCCTCATCTGCCTGAAGGTGCCAACGGCATATAACCCGGGGAAACCGGCGATTTTGCCGGCAAGTTCCGAGCTTTGGCGCAATGAGGAACATGTGGCCTTTACCAGTTCGCCCACTCTGGTCGGCAACAGGGTTTATACCACGATCGCAACGGGGGAGCTACTTTGTGTGGATGCCGAAACCGGAAATACCCTGTGGAAGAAGAAACTTGGCCCCGATCAGCTTCATGCCTCCCCCGCTTACGGGGATGGAAAGCTCTACGTGCCTCTGGCTGATGGAATGTTCTACATTCTCAAGCCCGGAGAAGAGGGAGCGGAGGAGCTTACGAAGTTGCACCTGCACACCCCATGCCTGGGGACGCCGGCGCTCTGGGGTGGAAAGTGCTTCCTGATGACGAAGAATGGCCTGCACTGCTTTGGAACGAAGGATGAAGCAGGTGTCGATGAGGGCGAGGAGCTGCCGGCTGAGGAGGTAGGGCCCGTGGCCCAGATCCAGATTGTGCCCGCTGAGTTCGCCCTGACCCCCGGGAGCCAGCAAACCTTTACGATCTGGGGCCTTGATGACAAGGGGCGACGGGTCAAAAAAATGGAAGGGGCAGAGTGGGAAGCCTTTATTCCCCCGTCCGCGAGGGTGAAGGCCAAGGTCGACGCTACCTTTGAGGGCGATACTCTCTCGGCAGGCCCGGACGCCAAGCTCTCTGCGGGGGCGTTCAAGGCCAGCGTTGATGGAATGAGCGCTACGACCCGCGGTCGTGTCATTGCCACCGTTGGCTATGAGGCGGATTTTGAGGGAACGCCGCTACCGATGAAGAACGATAAGGGGGAAGCGGTGAACTTTCCTCCCCTGCCCTGGCTGGGCGCCCGGATCAAGTGGCATGTCCTTGAGCATGATGGCAGTCAGGTGATTGCCAACAGGCTGGATAACGTGCTCTTCCAGAGGACCATGAATTTCTTTGGTGACCCCGGGTTAAGTAATTACGTCCTTGAGGCGGACGTTGCCACCGACGGCAATCGTCGGGTGATGTCCACCATTGGGCTCGTGAACCAGCGTTATTTGATCACCCTTGATGGGAATCGGCGTATTCTGGAGGTCAGCTCGAATCACGAAAGGGTGAAAGAGAGCGTGAAGTTTCCGATCCGCCCAAATACCTGGTATCATCTTAAGACCCACGTTCTCCGGGGAGAGGATGGAAGTGGTTCGGTGCGAGCCAAGGCCTGGGTTCGCGACCAGCCCGAACCAGCGGAGTGGACGATCGAGGTCCCGCTTGACGATGTCCATGACAAGGGAGCCCCGGGAATTTTCGCTTTCTCGCCGCAAGTTCAAAAACGCGTTTACATCGACAATATCAAACTTTCTGCCGCTGAGTAGATTGACATCAAATACAGTTCAGACATGAAACTTAATTCCATTTATTCATTCATTATCAGCCTGGGCATTATGGCGGCTCTATCGTCCTGCCAGGATAAGGAAGCTTCTGCCGCTGGTAGTAGCGCCGAGGAGGCTCCTGCCGCCGCTAGTAGCGGTGCCGAGGCAGTTCCTGCCGCGACCGAACAGCCGGGTGGCGATGCGAAGGACTGGCCCACGTGGGGGCGGGACGGATCGCGTAACATGGTCGGTTCAGCCTCCAACCTTCCCGTCGAGGTTAACCCGGGCGAAATGGATGACGAGACGGAGGAAATTGACCTGACGGATGCAAAGAATATTCGCTGGGTTGCGAAGCTCGGTTCTCAATCCTACGGGACGACTTCGGTGGCCTTCGGCAAGGTTTTCGCCGGAACGAATAATGAATCTCCCCGGGACGAACGCAACGTGGTGGATCGGGGAAACCTGATGTGCTTCGACGAGAAGACCGGTGAATTCCTCTGGCAGCTGGTCGCGCCCAAGCTCGGGGCTCGCAAGGTCAGTGACTGGGAATATGTCGGGCTCTGCTCCTCGCCCGCTGTCGAGGAGGATCGGCTCTGGGTAGTAACCAACCGGGGCGAGGTGGTCTGTCTCGATATGAATGGCCTTGCGGATGGCAATGACGGGCCCTTCCAGGACGAGCAAAAGTATTATGGGGCTGGCTACTCGGGGATCGCCAAGGCCCGCGATGTGACCGTTGATGGCGAGACCCGTACTCTTTCGGATGCCAATGCCACTCTGGTTGAGACTTTGACCAAGCAGATCGAGGGTGGACTCGAGGGGGACGCTCTCAAGGGCGCGGTGGGACGGCGCAAAGGGGCTTTCGCCGAGGGGTGCCCAAAGATTGACAACACCTACGCTGATATTCTCTGGGTTTTCGACATGCGTGACGCGGATAACGGGGTGGGGGCTTTTCCCCATAACGTGTCCAGTTGCTCACCACTGATTCACGGGGATATCCTCTATACCTCAACCTCGAACGGGGTCGACTGGTCTCACACTAATATTCCGGGGGAGTTCATTCCCGGGCTCATCGCCCTCGATAAAAATACCGGAAAGCTTCTTGGAGAAGAGATCTCTGGGGTCTCCGAGCGGGTTCTTCATGCGAGTTGGAGCTCTCCGGCTGTCGGCGAAGCCAAGGGTGAGGATGTCCTCGTGTGGGGAGGCGGTGACGGGTTCGCCTACGGGTTTGAGCCGGTCCCCGTTATGGATGAGGACGAGGGAATTCCGATTCTCAAGGAGCTCTGGCGCTATGATGGCAACCCAGCACATTTCCGCCAGAAGCCGGATGGGACTCCCATCAAGTACGCTACCTTCAAGGGCCCCAATGACATCATCGGAACGACGGTGATCCATGAAGGCCTCGTATATTTCGCGATCGGTCAGGACCCGGAGCACGGGGATGGAGTGGGTATGCTCAGCTGCGTCGACGCCAGCGCGAAGGGCGACCTAAGCGGCAAGGCGGTGTGGACCTATGAATATGGAGACGGATCAGGTATTGGGCGCTCTATTTCCACCCCAAGCATTACGGATGACGGCCTGGTGATCTGCGCGGAATACGATGGCGATATTCACTGTGTAGACGCAAAGACGGGCAAGCAGTACTGGGTGCACGAAACCGGCAGCCGGGTGTGGTCGTCCACCCTGGTCGCAGACGGCAAGGTCTACCTCGGCACGGAAGACGGGGAAGTAGTGATCCTAGCGGCAACGAAGGAGAAAGAACATCTGGGAACCATTGAGCTGCATGCCCCGATTTACAGCTCTGCGGTGGTCGCTAATGACACGGTCTACATTGCCAGCCAGACTCACCTTTATGCCATAGGGACGGTCGAATAGCCCTCAGACTCCCCGGGCCGGGCTCCCTCTTAAAGAATAAAACAAAAACGGAGGATCGTATCCCGATCCAGACCGGCATGAAAAAAATTTCCGCTATTTTCCTTCTAATCTTTGTGGTTCTCGCGGTCCTCCACCAGGACGCGTGGAACTGGAGCAGCTCCCACCTGGTTTTCGGCTTCATGCCCTTGGGTCTTGCCTACCATGCCCTTTATTCCCTTACGGCGGCCCTTTTCTGGGGAATCGTGATCAAGTTCGCCTGGCCTGAAGACCTCGAGAAGTGGGCCGAAGAAGGAGAAAAGAACTCAACCCCTGAAACCTAAGAATCATGGCAACCGTATGGGTGATAGTCTGCTATCTGGGAGCCCTTCTGGCGTTCGCGCTGGGCTCCAAGTTTTTGTTCCGGGGCACCAGTAATGATTACTTCGTTGCGAGCCGCTCCATTGGCCCGTTCATGCTTCTCATGTCGGTCTTCGGAACGACCATGACCGCGTTTGCGTTGGTCGGATCAACGGGGAAGGCCTTCGAGCGGGGGATAGGAACCTATGGCTTAATGGCTTCTTCCTCAGGACTCATTCATGCGGCCTGCTTCTTTCTGATCGGCGTAAAAATCTGGTCCATTGGCAAACGGCATGGTTTCGTGACCCAGATCCAGTTCTTCCGGGCTCGTTTTGGCTCAAACGGGCTGGGATATCTCCTTTTTCCGATCTTTGTGCTTCTGGTCATTCCCTACCTTCTTATTGGAGTGATTGGCGCAGGAAAGACCCTTCAACCAGCCACTGCGGGAGCGTTTCCCGAGCTTTTTCAAAGCGAGAACCCAATCCTCAATGGCGGCGTGCCGCCTTGGCTTACTGGTCTGGTCATCTGCGGTGTGGTGCTGGCCTATATCTTCGCGGGGGGCTCAAGGGCGGCTGCATGGGCAAATACATTCCAGACCTTGGTCTTCATGGCGATGGGCCTGGTCGCGTTTGTGCTCATCTACAATGTTCTCGGCCAGGCGGGAAGCCCAACCAATGTTGCCGCGCGGGTCACAGAGCAGGGCACCGTGGTTCAGGATTATTCGTTCGATAAGGCCTCGGGAAATCTCGTCAAAGCGGAGAAGCCGAAGGTTGTTGGAAAGCTGAAGCATCCCGAGGAGGCGGAAGAGTGGGCAGGGAAACAGCCCCATCTAACGAGGGACGAGGTTGAGATCATTTATAAGGCCAAGAACCCCAAGACCAAGGAGCTGGTAGACAAGACCCGTGATGTGGGGGTGCCTTGGTTGATGTTCCTCACCTATATGTTCATTCCTCTGAGCGTTGGCATGTTCCCCCACCTGTTCCAACACTGGCTCACCGCGAAAAGCGCCAAAGCCTTCAAGTTGCTGTCTCTTATACACATCTGACGCTGCCGACGAATAGAGAGGTGTAGATCTCGGTGGTCGCCGTATCATT
>CAXEFH010000071.1:0-13221 GCA_963989605.1 uncultured Roseibacillus sp.
ATACTGAATCACCGAGCATCGGCCGCGGCATCTCTCGTGTCTGTCGGTGTGCGGGACCTCGCGTGACAGAGGATGTCCGAGACAGAGGCGGAGGACCCGGAGCTTCTGTCGCCACAGGGGCCTGGCAATGTGCAGGTCGCCAAGCGACAGAACGTTCCGAACATTGATGGCTGGTGGAATCTGGGCTGCTGCTTTTTGTTCAACTGGTAACCTCGGAAACGGAATTCAGAGGAGCGCGTCTCTGCTTTCGGCCAGGCCGCGCCAGCTGACTCCAGGGAGGCAAATGCGGCCCCGGCGGGCAGTTTGATTACCGCGTCGCCTGCGGGGGGCTGGAAACCCTGTCCTCGGCCGTTCCAGTGGCGGGCGCCGTCCATGAAGTCTCCCTGCCAGATCTGGGCGAGGCGCATGTTGTTGGCGTCGAAGGTCAGGTTTACGCCCTCGGAGTAGCCAACCCCGATGGCCCGGGGTCCGGCGTCCGAGATGAAGTTACGATAGATGGCGGCCTCTCCGTCTGCAGCGGCGATGAGCATTCCGCTCGGGCCGCCACCGCCTCCGGAGGAGGAGCCGGGAGAAAGAGGCTGCTTCTTCACTCCTGGCCCTGACCAATCCACAAAGAGGCTTTGCTCTCCAGATCCTTCGAAGTAGCGGACCTCAATTTTTCTCTTCCCGGCCTTGAGGCGAACTTGCCCCTTGGTGGCTCGGGCTGCGTGCACCCCGTCGTTGTTCACCACTCTAGTATTGTCGATATAAAGGCTCGAACCATCATCGGAGGTCACCGTGAAGGTGTAGATTCCATCTTTTGGGCATTCAATATCCCCGGTGAAGACGAAGCCGAACTCGTTATCCCTGTCTTTTGGGCTGAGCTCGAAAAGGCCGCTGGCTAGAGTTCCGGTCTTCTTTGGTTCCATCTTGGAGAAGTCGGGGAGCTTGTCCCACTTACCGTGATAGAACTTGTAGGTCAGGTTGGTTACAGGGTTGGCCCGCTTGGAAACGGCCATCATCCCGTTCATCAGTTCGAAGTGGCCAGGGAAGGTGCAAATGTACGGGTAGTTCCCTTCTTTTTTAGGCGCCCGGAACCAGATCACGGACTCTTCCTTGGGCTGGACCATGCCAGTGCTATGAAGAATGCGGGGGTGACCTTTTGGCTCCCAGTTCTGCTCCACGCCCTTTTCGCCAAGCTTGAGAACAGCATCAATAACCTCCTTGCCCTTGTCGCCCCCTTTCGACGTTCCTGGGGTGCACAGGATGAGGTTGTGAGGGAGGTCGTCCGGGTTTTTGAAGGTGAGCTTCACCTTTGCGTTTGGTTTTACGCTGAACGAGCGGATATCGTACTTCATCGCCGCTTGGAGGGTTGAGATAGTGATCTCCTGATCGACTTTCTCAAACCCCTTTGGCGGGGCTTGTGCCTGAAGGGAGAGGGTGGCGCCGAGAAGCGCGGCAAATGTTAGGAGCCTTGATTTCATTGGATGCGGTGTTTTTGATCTTTCGGTCGCGGAGGACCAAACGCCTGGTGTCTTAGCGGAGTTATCTGGTTGCCCAGCGGCAGAGCATTACGGAGGCTGGGAGAGGATCTGGCAAGCAAGTCAGAGGAAATTTGTTCGTTGGACGATCAGCCCCGGGTCCACGGCGCCCGGGCATTGGAGCTGATCTCCTTGTCGAGAGCGGCCATCCGTTTCTGAAGGGCCTCAACGATTTCGGAGTTCTGACCGGCCAGGTTATTTTGCTCGCCCATGTCCTCCTCCAAGGCAAAGAGGAATAGCTGGCCTGCATTCTTAGAGCCGTTTTTGCCTTGGCCCCTGCGGCCTCCCGGGCCTTTTACGAGGAGCTTCCACTTCCCTTGTCGGATTCCCTGGAGCTCCCCTCTTGAGGTGTAATGAAGGAATTCATTGCGGGGAGATTTCGTAGCCTTGTTCATCCAGAGGTCGGAGACATCCATCCCGTCGATTTTCTTTGCTTCAGGCAGGGAGGTTCCGGTAATGGCGGCAATGGTCGGCAGGATATCAATCGTGCCGGTCAACTCGGAACAGACAGTTCCAGCAGGAATGCCTGGCCCCCGCATGACACAGGGGACTCGCTGGCCGCCTTCGAAGGTCGATCCCTTCCCGTCCCTGAGAGGCCCCGCGGAACCGCCATGATGCCGGAAGGGAAGCCATGGACCATTGTCTGTGGTGTAGATCACGTAGGTATTCTCGGTCAGCTTCAACTTGTCGAGGGTGTCCAGCAGGCGCCCGACCTCGGTATCGATATGCTCGATAGTATTGATGTAGGCGTTCTTGGGGTCGGGGTCGCGCACGTCGTCTGGAACGTAGAGCGGAATATGGGGCATGGAGTGGGGCAGATAGACAAAGAAAGGATTCTCTTTGTTGGCTTGCACAAAGTCTATGGCCTTCTGGGTGCATCGGCGCGTGATGGTGCGTTGGTCGACCGGCAACTCGACAATCTTTTCATCCTCGAAAAGCGGAGTCTTCCACTTGGTCAGCGTAGACTTAGGGTCGTCCCAGAGCAGGTCCATGCCCTGCCAGCCTCCGCGGGGCTTTCCCTTGTTGTCAGGATGGTTCATGTCGTTGGAGTAGGGAATGCCATAGTAGGTATCGAAGCCGTTGGAGGTTGGCAGGACTTCAGGGTGGTGACCGAGATGCCACTTGCCAAAGCAGGCTGTGGCGTAGTCTTGCCCCTTCAGGTGGTCTGCGATGGTATGCTCGTCCGGGTGCAGGCCCTTCTGTGAGGAGGGAAAGAGGACGTGCTGGTGCATTCCCACCCGCTTGGGATAACAGGCGGTCAGGAGAGCTGCCCGGGAGGGAGTGCAGACGGGTGAGGCAACCATGAAGCTGGTGAACTTCCGCCCTTCCTTGGCGATTCGATCGATGTTCGGGGTCTTTATGGTGGTAGAGCCGAAACAGCTCAGATCCCCGTAGCCTTGGTCATCAGTGAAAATGATGATGAAATTGGGCTTGGCGGCGGTGGCGGCACCTGAAGCCAGTGCGATCGTGGAAAGGATGAGGAGAGGTATCTGGCGGAGAGACATTGAATTGGGGCAGTAGTTCAGGTTCGGAGAGCGGGACAGGAGGCTCCTGGTCCCGGCAGCGCCCCTGATTTGATGATGATATGCGTCAAGCGCAAGATCAGATTGAAGGGGATGACCGCAGCGGCTCCGGGTCTGGGGCCCTTGGGAATCAGGATGAGAGGCCGGGATGGTGCGGGGTGACGGGCTCGAACCGCCGACCCACTCGGTGTAAACGAGTTGCTCTACCAACTGAGCTAACCCCGCATAAGAAAATTCGGCGGCGGGAGGATGCCTGTTCTGGAGACAGGTGCAAGTCCTTCCGCCACAAAACCAGAGTTCCTTGGGGCTCTTTTTACCCTAGCTCGTCTCCAAACTCGCTATCGCCGGCCTCATCGAAGTCCACCTCGCGGACCCTCTTTTTCTCGCGAAGAGCCTCTACCTCCCGGCGGAGGATCTCGCCGACCTCCCTTGGAGCCTTGATGGCATTAAGCGTGGCCTTGGGGTGGCTTCGGTCCGAGGTCTCCAGAATGACATGACCCAATCCAAAGATCCGGTAGAGGATCGGCTGTTGAATCTGGGTGTCCTTCACCCGGTAGAGTTCGATTTCGTCTACGGACCGATTGAGCACGCCCTGAAACATTTTAAGGCGCTCTGTGCTGATCTCGAACCGGTGGCACCGAACGGTCAGCCATTTCCATCCGGCCCAGAGAGCAGGTATGACCGCTCCCAGCAGGATATAATTCTGGATCTCCGGAAACCTCGGCCCGACCACGAAGAAAATCGTCGCAATCACCGCACTGGCGGCGAAAGCGGGGACATTCACGATCTGGGAGGGGCCTCCCTTCCAAGCGGCTTGTTCCGCGTCTTCGCTCATGGAACCATCTTTTCCAGCGCCGCCCGGTTTTCAAGGCCTTTGATGCCTCTCTTTCTCCGGTGGGTGGTCAGGCCATTCCTGTCTTGCTATAGGGTGGCAGGTGAGCGGGACCATGAAGTCCCATGTTGCCCGAAGGTCAGATCCTGTTAGCGCTATCTGTTTCCAGCGCGTTGCTGACGGCAGGGACATGGCTGGCACCATGCGAGAGGATCTCACATCGAGTAATGATCCTCGGAGCGGCTCTCAGCCTCGGGTTTCCGGCAGGGGGCTTCTTGTTCGCATTCCACATGTACACCCTCGGCGAGCTGGGCGTAGTTCTCTGGTTCGGCGGGATCGCGGGCTTGGGGATCTTCACGATTGCTTTCATGGGATGCCGTATCGTTGAGCGACAGCAGGAGGGGCGCGACCGCAGGAAGGAAAGAAAAGCTCAAAAGGGGGCGCGGGCATGAATTTCATACTGCTCATTGCTTTTGTGCCACTGCTTGCGGGCGCGCTTGCCAGACGCAACAAAGGCACAATGGACTGGATGATGATCTCCGGCGGAGTGATTTTAATAGCCGCGCCGCTCTCCTTCGATGTGATCCCTCTCGGGATCCTCGTTTTTTCCTTTGGCTTTTTCATGGACTGCCTCGCCAGGCGCCGGCGCGCCAAGGCCGAGCTCATCATTGAGTCCCTGAGGTCCGGCGGAGAGGGAGCTCAACAGGGACCGCTGGAATGAAGCTCAAGGGTAAACAAGGCCTATTGGAACTCCGCGCGGGCTGCCGCGAGTAGATGTTCCTTTCGGGAGCGGTCCGCTCCGGCGCCGCGAGCCATGTCGGGCTTGCCTCCACCCTTGCCGCCGACGAGGGGCGCGAGGGCCTTGATCAGGTCCCCGGCCCGGTTTCCCGCGCTCTGACCCTCTGGCCCGCAGATAGCGCCAAGGTGAAGCTTGTCTCCGTCATCGACCACGAGGACGGCAGAGCCGAGGAAGCCGGCTTTTTTCAGGCCATTGAGAAGCTCCTGGAGAAGGGCTGCGGGGCCCTCCAGGGATTCGACGATTGCGGGAGGAGGGCTATCGCCTTCCAAGAGGGCCGAGAGGAAAGTGTCAGCCTGTCGGGCAGCATTCGCAGCCTGGGCTTTCTTGAGGGCCTTTTCGGCCTCGATGGCAGTGGACTTGATGCCGGCGGCATCAGCGTCTGCTCCGGGAGAGAACTGCTCTACCCCGAGGGCCGAAAGCGCTTGGTTGGCAGCGCTGAGTTTGGCGAGCGCGGCCTCCTTTTCCTCCGCCTCCTGGCCGGCAAGTTGGCTCAGGTAGGCCTCGGCTGCGCCCCCGCACACCGCTTCGATCCGGCGCGTTCCGGCCGCAATCGCTTCCTCGCGGCGAATCTTGAAGAGGCCGATCTCAGAGGTGTTACGGACATGGGCGCCCCCGCACAGTTCCATCGAATAGCCGTCGAGGGCATGCGGCTCGCCTCCAATCTGGACCACCCGCACCTCATCACCATACTTATCTCCGAAGAACTGCATGATGTCTTCCCGGCCCTTGACGTCGGCAAGAGGAACTTCCCGCCAGCTGACGGTCTCGCCGGCCTTGATGCAGCCATTGACCTTTTCCTCGAGGGCCGCGATCTGCTCCGCGCTCACAGCGCTGGAGGTAAAATCAAAGCGGAGTCGGTCCTCGGCCACCAGAGAGCCCTGCTGGGTTGCCTCCGGAGAGACAATTTCGTGCAGGGCCCAGTGGAGGAGGTGGGTGGCAGTGTGGTGAGCTTCAACGGTGCGCCGCCGGGCCGAATTAATGGAAAGGGCGACCTTGTCGCCGGGTTTCAGCACGGCAGATTGCTCTGCGGCGACGCCGTGGGCCCGGGCCGAGCCGATCTGCTGGAGTGCGACGATTGGGATCTCCGAGTCCCCTGCAATGAGGACCCCGGTGTCCCCTACCTGGCCTCCCATTTCCGCATAGAAGGGAGAGCGGTCGGTCAGGAGCCATTGCGTGTCCCCATCAAGGTGCGACTCGAGAATGGTGGCCTCGCAACTGTCCTGCTCGAATCCCGTAAACTCGGTGTCGACGCTGGTGGCGATGTCGAGGGCGGATACAATTTCCGATTTTTGGGCCTCGCGGGCGATCTGCCTGGCCTCCTCCATGAGCTCCTCAAAGCGGGCCATTTCGAGCGCAAGGTTCCGTTCGCGGCAGAGTAGCTGGGTGAGGTCTACCGGGAACCCGAAGGTATCATACAGCTTGAAGGCGACCTCTGCGGGAAAGGCCCCGCCGGAGAGCCGTGCGGCTTCTTCCTCGAACAGGGTCAGGCCCCGGTCGAGGGTCTCGTTGAAGCTGCGCTCTTCGCGCTGCAGGGTTTCCACGATGACAGACTCCCGGGCCTTCAGCTCGGGGAAGGCTGCACCCATCTGTTCAACCAGAGTTTTGACGAGGGCGGTCAGGACGAATTTATCTCCAGTGAAGCCCAGAGATCGACCGTATCTCACGGCTCGCCGCAGGATTCGCCGGAGGACATAATTACGACCCGTATTGCCCGGTAGAATCCCATCGGCGATAGAGAAGCTGAGGGTGCGGAGGTGATCGGCGATCACCCGGAACGCGATAGCGGTATGGACGTCTTCTTTGGAAGCGGTCTCTTCAGAGCCGGGATAAACGTCCCGGTAGGCCCTTCCGCTGAGTTCTTCAAGGGTCTGGAAGATAGGCCGGAACACGTCCGTGTTGTAATTGGAGGCCTTGCGCGAGAAATCCGTGAAACCTTTCGTGTTCTGGATGATCGAGCAGGCACGCTCGAAGCCCATCCCGGTATCCACGTGCTTGGAGGGGAGATCCCGGAAGGTCCCGTCTGCCTCGGCATTGAATTGAATAAAGACGAGGTTCCAAATCTCAATGCACTGGTCACTATCCTTGTTCACCAGCAGGCCCCCGGTATCTCCTTCGGGGGTAAGGTCGACATGCAGCTCCGAGCACGGCCCGCAGGGCCCGGTCTCTCCCATCATCCAGAAGTTGTCGGCTTTGTTGCCGTCAACGATATGAACCCCAGGGTCACAACCGGCCTTCTCGAACAGGGACTTCCAGCGATCGTAGGCTTCCTGATCGAACTCGGCCGGGTCTCCGGGGCCTGGACGATAGACGGTTGCATACAGGCGCCCGGGCGGAAACCCCCAGCGGTCGACCATAAGCTCCCAGGCCCATGCAATCGCATCTCTCTTGAAATAATCGCCAAAGGACCAGTTCCCGAGCATCTCGAAGAATGTGTGATGATAGGAGTCCTGTCCGACGTCCTCGAGGTCGTTGTGCTTGCCGCCCGCCCGAATGCACTTCTGCGTATCAGCGGCTCGAGGAGGGGTGTAGGGCGCCTTTTCCGTTCCGAGAAAGTAGGGCACGAATTGGTTCATCCCCGCATTGGTAAAAAGCAAGCCGGGCGACTGCGGAAGGAGCGACGCGGAAGGCACAATGGAGTGCCCCTTCTCCTGAAAGAAGTCCAGGAAGCTCTGACGAATTTCCGCGGCGGTCATGGGGCGGTGATATGGAGCCGCAATCGCGGCTGATATCAAGGCCGGAGATAGGGAGGGGCCGAAGTTTTGCTAATAACTCTCCTGGGGAGGGTGTCCCCCGGCAATGGAGCGAAAGCAGAGAGGCATAATCGGCAGGGGGGTTGACGGGCGACTGCTGCTTCGGTAGCTTGATAACACCAGCACCGTGACCACCAGACTTTTTCCGCAATGAAACAATACCCCAAAGTGAGCTCCGCTCTTGCCGCGGCCCTTCTCTCCATGGCAATGCAGGCAACGGCCGACTCAGTGGCACGAACCTGGAACGAAGAGAATCTTGCCGCAGTCCGCCTGTCGTTCCCGGACCCTCCGGTTCATGCCCGGAACTTGTTTCACGTCTCGGTAGCGATGTATGACGCTTGGGCGGCTTACGACCCGGAGGCGACGGGGTATATATATCGTGAGAATACGACCTTTCCCGAAGATGTGGAAGCGGCCCGCCGAGAGGCAATCAGCCACGCGGCATACCGGATGTTGAGGCATCGCTATATCACGGTCCGGCACCCCAATACTCCCGTGACGAATGCGTTACAGACCCAGAACGCAATCCGTGCCGCCATGGTTTCGCTCGGATACGACCCTAACGATCTTGGCGCCTTGGGCAATAGCCCCTCGGCGGTCGGAAACCGGGTAGCAGAAACCATTATTGAGTGGACTGCGAATGATAACTCCAACGAGACCGGAGGTTACACCGACAGTTCCTATACTCCGGTTAACGATCCGCTCGTTCTCGCATTTTCGGGAACAGCGCTGAATGACCCTAATCGCTGGCAGCCCCTAGAGTTTGTGGAGGCCATCTCCCAGACGGGGCAACCACTTGCGTTCAACACACAGAGCTTCCTTGGCGCTCATTGGCGGGAAGTCTGGCCCTTTGCCCTCACTCGTGAACCAGGCGAGACGATCTATTTTGATCCGGGCCCTCCGCCTCAGTTGGAAGGCGACGGGGACGAGGAGTTCAAGGAGGGGAATCTCGCGGTCATTCGCGCCAGCAGTCTCCTGAGCCCCCTGTCATCTCCCGTGAGGGATTTCTCGCCCGGCGCAACAGGCAATAACCTGCTTGGTACAAATGCTGGTACCGGACACCCGGTCAACCCGGTGACCGGAGCTGGTTATGCTCCAAACCTTATCAATGAAGCGGACTTCGGCAGGGTGGTTGCGGAATACTGGGCTGATGGACCCGAGTCAGAAACCCCTCCCGGGCACTGGAACGTAATAGCCAATGAGGTGGTTGATCACCCTTCTTTCGAACGGCGTTTTGCGGGAGTAGGCCCGGAGCTCGGTGAGCTTGAGTGGGACACCAAGATGTACTTTCTCCTCAACGCCTCCCTGCACGATGCAGCCGTAGCCGCGTGGACATGCAAAAGGGAGTATGACTACATAAGACCGATCAGTTCCATTCGCTACATGGCTAGCCAAGGGCAATCGAGTAATCCTCTCCTCCCTTTTTACAGCGAAGAAGGCATCCCGCTTGAGCCGGGTCTCGTGGAAGTGGTTTCAAGGACCACGGCCAATGGCGCGGGGCGACATGCTCACCTGGGCGCTGGTGCGATAGGCAAGATTGCCGTCTACACATGGCAGGGAGAGCCTGCGAATACGGCTACTCAGATCGGAGGCGTTGGCTGGATTCTGGCGGAAGATTGGCTGCCCTATCAGAGGGATACCTTTGTTACGCCTGCGTTTGCTGCCTACCTTTCCGGGCACAGTACTTTCAGTCGTGCTGCGGCAGAAGTTCTTACCCGCGTAACCGGGAGCGAGTTTTTCCCCGGCGGAATCTCTATCCATGAGGTCGAGAACCTGGAATTTGAAGCGGGCCCGTCAGCCCCGGTTCAATTACAATGGGCGACCTATTACGATGCCGCTGATCAGGCAGGGCTCTCGCGGATCTACGGGGGAATTCACGTGCCGGCCGATGACGGTCCCGGCCGCGTGGTCGGGTCAAAATGCGGGATTGCCGCCTGGGAGCTCGGAGTCAAGTATTTCGATGGCAGTATACTGGCGGAACCCCCAAGATTGGCGGTGACCCGCTTGGCAGGGGATGAGGTGCGACTGGACTGGACCCAGCGGCGCGGACTATTCTACAAAGTATTGAAAACAAATGACCTGCAGTCCTTTGTGGATGAGACTCCGCTTGAGCGAGCAAGAGATGTCCGGGGCAGTTACACGATCAACTCGCCTGTGCCTGCCCGGCAGTTCTACCAGATCGAGCAGGGGGAGTAGCAATGGGGCTCCGACGCTTGATCCTCATGCGCCATGCGGAGAGCCCCTGGGAGGGCGTGCAACTCCCGGACCATCAAAGGCCACTTGGAGAGAGAGGCCACCAGCAAGCGACCAGAACCGGCTCCGTTCTGGCCGCGAGGGAGTGGATTCCGGACATCGTGCTGAGCAGCGATGCAAAACGAACGAGGGAAACATTCGCGGGTTTAAGTCAGGCCTTCGAAAAGAAGGTGGACGTCCGGTTCCTCTCTTCTTTTTACCACAACGGGGTGGCTGCGGCAGAGGAAGAGGTCGTGAACCTGCCGGACGGGGCGGGATGCGTCCTGTTGCTTGGACATAATCCCGGATGGGAGCTTTTGGTGGAGAGGCTGACTGGCAAAGCGGTGGCGATGGAGCCAGCGACCGCAGCAGTGATGGGACAGGATCTGGAGAGCTGGAAGGACGCCGGTCCGGCAGCTTCCTGGGAGCTGGAGGAGGTTCTCTTTTCGGGGCCGCGTTAGAAGGGGCCCTGCAGGTCAGTCGGGAAAGTAAATTCCAGGGTGCCTCTGAATCGTGCTAGTAGGCGCCCGCGTTGTAGAGCTGACCGTTGAGGTCTTCCTTCCCGACGATCCCATACCTGCGTTCCAGCTCTTGCCCGTTCTTGCGGTCAAATTCCCGCACGGGAACTTTTCCCGCGCCCTCGCTTGTCTTCATGGTGGCGGGCTCGAGGATGCGCCGCCACTGGAAGTAGTAGTATTTGTCGTCCCATTTGGCGAGGGCGACATGATCCTGTGGCTGCAAGCCGCCTGCCCTGTCGTGGATCAGCTCAAAGGGTACTTCGGGGTACAAGCTGGTAGTGCGCTTGTTAAAGATGAAACAACCGGGCAGGCAAAAAAGGACAAACATGATGAGCGAAAGCCTCATCACGGGAAATCTAATCAGCTGGCTCCCTGCCGGTCGAGGGGGAATTCAGCGTTGCGGGCTTGCGGCGTGAATGGTGGGATGGCCCTGCCGCTCGCCCCGGCCAGGTTAATGCATCTTCGCTTCACAGAGGAGGAACTCGGTGTCCTCATAGATATGATCAGCCTCGCCGCTGAGGTCGCATCCCTGAATCGCAAGCCGGGCGCCAAGGAAAATTTTGCGAGGTTTGAAGAATTGGAGAATACCATTCTTGAGAAGGTGACCCACTTGGGGTTTGGCGACATTATCGAGTTCGACGAGGCGCACCAGCGGTATCGCGTCACCACGGATTACCTGACCGGGTCCTTCGTGCAGGATGCCATCGACGAGATGCGCAATGAAATTTTCTGGGAGGAGCTTACTCTTCGTCTTGCTGAGCGGGACGTGATTCGCAAGATAGGGCTTTCCGCTTGGAACTCTCTGGACGAGGAGAAGCGGAAGGAGCAGACCAAGCCCATTGAAAAAAGTTACTGGGAAGAGTTCACCAAGAGGGGAATCGATACACTCCATCTGATCGCGAGGTTTGAGACGGGTTAGCGAGCCTCATGTCTTCCGACCCCACGGGGCGCACGAGTAAAAGCGATGTCTTCCCTCATCCAGAAGCGCAAGCAGCATTACCCGGTTTCGGGCTTTCTCCTCCAGTATCTTCAGCACTTTGGCCGTCGTAGTGAGATCCCGCTGGTCTACGACGATCTTCTTCGGTTTTCTGAGGCAGTACCATACGAAGATCCGGACGGAGACGAAACACTCTGGCTAACCGTCTCCTACCCACTGGAGGCAATGAAGGACCTGCGAACCAAGCTCACGGAGATCTATGCGGTCCTGAAGATCGGGGGCGACCTTTCTCTGGCAGAGCATCTGAGCGTGGAGCGGATTGACTTCGGAGAGTTTGGGAATTCCCGGCCATTCCGGGTGCGAATTACCAATCAGTTCAATGGCAATTCGGACTACTATTACGTCAAGGTCGCCGATTCCAACCGGATCTACGGGCTGGAGCTTGAGCACATTCTATCTCCGAACCGGATCAACTATCTCGTCAATGGCAATACCCTGATTGAAGAGCATATCGCAGGGGTTCCGGGGAACATCTTCATCAAGGATTATCTTAAGTCACCGGAGCTGAATAAGGTCAGGGTCGCCAAGGAGTTCGTAAAGTTCGGAGAGCGGTGTTTTCTCCGGCTGCTCGGAGACATGCGAAGCGTGAATTACGTCGTTGATATCACTCCCGATTTCGAAGAGGTCCAGTATCGAGTAAGGCCGATTGACTTTGACCAGCAAAGCTATGAAGGGGCCCTCGAAGTCTACCGGGCCCACAGTTTTCCCGATAACATGCCGGTGGATGAACTCGTCCGTGAGCACCTCAATCCCACTACAATTCTGCAGTATCGCAGCGAAGAGCGGAGCCAGATGGCCCGGCGCTATCAAGCCTCCCGCGTGCGTCTCAAGGGCGTTCTGAAAATGATGTCCAAAGACACCATCGCCCCTGAGGAACAGCTCGCCGGCCTTCGGGCAGCGTTATGCCAGAGGTATGGGACCTCGGCCTTCGAGGGCTGTCAGACCATGGGGAGTCTGACCGCCAGCCATCTGCAATTCATGCTGGAGTGAGCGTTCAGGGGGAGTTCAGGGCCTCCTCGGGGATCTTGGGCAGGATCGCACTGATCATGGCCTCCCGCTGGCTCTGCACCATCAATTTCGCCAACTCCCTTCCCCGGGCGGCTTGCCCGGCAGCAAGCTTGGAGAGTTCGCCATCAAGGAGGAGTTGGAGGTGGGCGAGGGCGGGTTGTTTCGTGGACTCCGCCTCGATTTTTAATCGGAGCTCGTCACGCAGCTTCATGCGCCTTAGTTGAAAATAGTGAAAGAAGGAGACGTCTTTCATTATGTCTGGGCGCGCCTCCTTTGCCGCGGCCCAGTCGCGATGGAATTGTTTCTTCTGCCCTTCGAGATCCCGGAGCATTCGTACTACGTGGTCGGGAAATCCCGGGGGGACTCCATGACCCCATGCGGCCAGCCAGTATGCCTTGAGCCCGGAGGCGTTTGAAGTAACAAGCTCTTCCGGCTTCTGGCCTCGCTCCGGATGTGTCTGGTTAACAAAATGATGGAAAAGGGCCGAGTGGAGGACATTGGCAAGTTGCAGTGCTTCCGGAGAAGCCTCCTTTAGTTTAGTGGGATCGATTTTGGGAATCTCCCGGAGAAATGCGTTCCTGCCCTGCAGTGGTTCCACGCTCTCTAGGGTGAGGGTGCGCTCTCCCTCGTCTTCCGGATATCCCTGCCCGGCCAGTAATCCGGTCCCGCGATCCAGTCGGATCCAGCTGCCGTCATCGAGAATGAGCTCGATGGAATCCTGTCGCTCCCGCAGCTCCTCTACACGTGAGGGAGGCGCCCCGGAGAATGCGGGGGACAGGCCTGGCATCTTTGGGGAGAGAAATGCGGAGATGGTCTCTACTCCGAGCTGGATGGAAGGAGCGAGATTGGGGGTTCCCGCCGGCGGGTGTTCGCGCTCACCAGGCGAAATGAGCTCCTGATGTCTGCGGACCAGCTCTGCGAGGCCTCTGACCTTGAAGGTGGAATCGCCAAATTTCGCGTAGGTGCCGCCCGTTTCCCCGCCCCCCAGTGGCCTCCACCATACTGCTGTCTCTTATACACATCTGAAGATGCCGACGAATAA
>CAXEFH010000072.1:0-13197 GCA_963989605.1 uncultured Roseibacillus sp.
GTCAAACCGACAGGAAGAGCGCCGCAAGCACTGCTAATACGGAAAAGGATTCGGGTTTCCATCTTGCCCGGATCCCCTCGTCATCTAGGCTGCCGGTGTCACGTGTTTTTACTTCGCCTGATCCCGGCAAGAAACAGTCTCCCTCCAAGACATGCAACCTCCAGATGTTGCCAGCGCAGGCACCAGAAATTAGGCCTTATCATCTCGGTCCTCTGCAGCCTGAATCTTGTCGGGGTGTCGTGGGGATCAGAAGAGTTTCTCATCACCCCAATAGCCGTCACTTCCAACTCCGCCTCGTCAGATTTATTCGCCTCGGCGAATCTCATTGACAACAGCGGGCTATCTCCGGCTCCGACCCTCGCTAATTATAGAAGCCTTCAACATGAACCAGCCAGCCCCTCCCGGGCATGGGCGACCGGTGCCCCCCGTGGGGTACGTGATTATTTCGCCGGACGCACCCCTGACCCAGTCCTCACTTTCATTCTGCCGGAGCGATACCAGATCTCTCACCTCGTTGTCTGGGGATTCTACTACACGTCCCCCAATAACAGTGAGGCCAGCGCCTTTACGCTCGAGTTCTCCTCCGATGGCGGTGAAACTTGGACGGGCCTCGCGGATGTCACCCATCAGAATACCGCAAGAGCGAGCGAGACCATTCCATTGGGCCGCAGATTCCATGCGAATGCGGTCAGAATGACGATCACGGATAACCACTTCGCCCCCACGGGCATTGGTGGAGAGCGGGTGGGGCTTGGAGAGGTAAAGTTCATCGCACAGCCTCCTGCTGGGCCGGATCCAACCATAGTGGTCCGGCCCCTGGTGGATTTTGGCAATACACCTACAGGAGAACCAATACCGTCGCGCAGCATCGACATCGAAAACTCTGGCAGTCAACCGCTGGTCATCGAAAGCCCTCCGTCAGCCCATCCTTTTGAAATCCGTGGGGGTCCACTGGAAATTGCACCCGGAGAGGTTGGTAGCCTTTTCGTTAGCCTCCCACCGATCGAAGGATGTCACCTCTCGTATCTTGAACTCTCAACCAACGACCCCGTTCGTCCGACAGTCTTGGTCAGTCTGCTGGGCGCCTACAACTGCACTCCAAACCAGCCTAGCCAACCAGATCTGCTTCCGCGGGAAGGCACCTTTGTCGATCCTTTTGAGGTGACCATAAGTAGCGAGGATCCGGGCGTGATAGTCTACACGACGGACGGATCCCTGCCCACCTCCGAGAACGGAACCCCTTACACCGGACCGGTTCAGGTGAATTCTTCAACGCCAATTCGAGCCCGGGTAATCTGGGGAGGCACTCTTTCAAAGCCGCAAACGAAAAGCTACGTGCGACTGGCAGGAGGACTGGAAAACTATACCTCTCCTCTTCCCATTGCGATTATCGAGAACTTCGGAGGCGGAGAAATTCCCAACCGGGGGTGGTCCACCAATACCCAGACTTCTGCCGGACTCCAGCAACTACCCCGCCAGCCGGCCTGCCTCCACCTGATCGATATTGACCCTGAATCCGGCACCGCATCCATCACAGGAGTTCACGACCTCACCGAAAGAATAGGGATACGGGTCCGCGGCTCGTTTTCCTCAACCTGGAACCCAAAGCCATACTCCCTGGAAACATGGGATGAATACGACGCAGACAAGAATACGACTCCCCTCGGGCTGCCCGGGGAATCGGACTGGATCATGTATTATCCCCATCCAGACTATGATCGCCAGCTTATCGCCAACACGTTTTCATGGGAGCTCTCTCGTCTTACCGGGCGCTACGGCACGCGCTATCGCCTGGTAGATACCTTTGTTAATCAGGACGGAGGAGACCTGACGCCCGATGATCGCATAGGAGTGTATGCCTTCGCCGAAAAGGTAACCCGGGATCCCAGCCGCATCGACTTTGAGCCCCTGTCCGAAGACGGAAGCACGGGTGGATGGCTTCTCAGTATCAATCGCATGGATCCTATCCCGATCGGAGGATTTCCCGCGGAAAATGGCGCTACAAGCCCCCAGTTTTTTCATACTGCTGGCCCTGATCGCATCTTGCAAACAGCTCCTAACCAACTCAACAACGATAGTGATGACGACATCCCAAGGCAATATAACGGATTCCTGAACTTCGAGAATCCCAATGGCTACCGGATCAACTCAGCCCAACGCACAGCTATTGAAACATGGTTCAGGGAATTCGAGGACACCCTGTATGACGACACTCGATGGCGTGATCCTGAAGAGGGCTACCGCCGCCATCTCGATACGAGAGATTTCATCGACTACTTCCACTTGAATGTTCTTGCGAAACAAGGTGACAGCCTGGCTCTGAGCCTTTTCCCATGGGTTTCTTCCCGCGATCGCAAGCTTCGGATTGGCCCTATATGGGATTACAACCTGCGGGCTTACTGGGAAGACGAAGCTACCGGTGACTTGTTCTATCAGGATGACCGCCTCTGGTATCCCCGCCTCTTTGAAGATCCCGATTTCCTGAGGGAATATGTTGACCGATGGTATGAGCTACGTCGTGGTCCGTTTTCTACTTCAAATCTGATCAGACTCGTTAACAAGCAAACTCGCGAGTTTACCTCTGCAATGGCGGTTCAGCAGGGAATAACCGCTCAGGAGTGGTCAGCTGAATTAGCTGGCATGCGTAACTACCTTTCCATCCGGGCGACCTGGATTGATTCGCAGTTTTTCAGGCCTCCGACCTTCAGTCATCCCGGAGGACCAGTAAGCGGAAGATTCTATCTCGTCATTTCCAATGAGACCGGCCGCTCGGGAACGATTTTCTATACCCTTGATGGGAGCGACCCCATTGATGGCACAGCCCGCCGCTACTCCCGTCCCCTCTCGTTCGCTGAAACAGCTCACGTCAGATCCCGTGTTCGCTCGACGAACGGAGAGTGGTCTGCCCTCAACGAGGCTTCCTATGTAACGGGCATACCACCCATCGCGGGAGATCTTGTCCTCTCGGAAATCATGTACAATCCTACCGGAGATCCGGAGGCCGAGTTTATCGAACTGCTCAACACCACGACGGAAACGGCCCTTGACCTGACACTTGTTCGTTTCACCGAGGGAATTGACTTCACCTTCCCGCTTGGAACCATTCTAGCCCCGGGCGAAAGAATTCTCGTGGTCCGGAATCGGGACGCGTTCGAGGCGGTTCACGGACCTCAGCTCCGCGTGGCCGGGGAATTCAATATGGAAAGCGCCCTCAGCAACAGGGGTGAGCGTCTGACCCTGATGGACTCCGAGGGCGGCATTGTTCTCGATTTCCGTTACGGTGACGACCCTCCATGGCCGGAGCCTGCAGATGGTGACGGCTATTCGCTGGTCCTCACAGACCCTTCTTCAAATCCTGATCACTCTTCTTATGCGAGCTGGCGCAGCAGCAGGAGCATTGACGGCAGCCCCGGCACCGACGACTTGAACACTTTTGGGGGCCATCCGGATGAAGACCGTGATGGCGACGGCATCCCGGCGCTGCTTGAGTTCCTGCTCGGATCCTCGGATACCCGGAGCGACTCACTTTCCAACTTTTTCGCCGCTCACCCCACTCCCAGTGGAGACACTGAACTTCGGCTGACATTCAGCCTTGCGAACCGGGATATGGAGAGCCCTGTGATGGAATTCAGTGATGATCTCCAGTCTTGGAGCAACGTGGCTCCAGTGCCTCTGGTCGAGGAATACCTTCCTGAGGGGCGCGTCCGATACCGGTGGACGCTGCCCACACCCCAGCCCGCGATCCGGTTCTTTCGGATCAAGGCGATCCAATCAGCCCCCTAGGCAGATACGCCTGCGGAAGTCTCCTGACAAAAGAGCAAGGTCTTCAGTGAAGACTTGAGGTTCCCTGGGAATGGGACCATCCTCAAGGGCCCCGGAGACCCTGCGTCCATTATCGTGAAGCTCCTTCTGCTATTCTTCCCGTTTCTCCTCCTCGCAGATCTTTCCGTGGGGCAGGAGAAGCAAGGGAACACCCCTCCGTCTGCGGAAGCCAAGGGTGCCATCTCGCCCTGTCCACTCTGCAGATTTCCCGGACGCGCCGCGCTTTTTGCCGGAACAGCCACCAGGTGTCGCCCGGATTGCGGCAAGCTCTGCTGCAAAGGAACATCTGTTGTCCTTGTCGTGCAGGGGATCACTGATGCGAACAGATCCAGCCAGATCACCGGCGCACTGTCAGCTCTTGAGGGAGTCATGCCCGTGAGCACGAGTCCGAAATCGGGACTGGTGAAGGTCACCTATGCCCCGGAGAAGGTGACGAGGGGAACACTGCGGTCCGTCATCAGAGGTTGTGGCTTCAAGATAACCGGCGAACAGAAGACCTTTGCCATTGAAGGACTGACAAGCAGATCACTGGCCGAGAGAGTGGAGGAGGCAATTCTGAGGGAACCCGGAATTGCCGCGATCGAGGCGGTCTGTTCCGTAAGCCAGAGGGCCGTCGTCGTTTTCGATCCGGAGCAAACCACTACGCAGAAAATCACTGCGGCAATCAACTCCACACCCTGCAGGGTAATCAACCCCTGAAATCTCCGGTCACGGGGTTTCTGTTTACTGTCTCGAACAAGTTGATGCTGGAAAAGGGGAAAGGCTCTCTCTTTTATTTCCGCTGGAATCCATCCGCAGTCCTGTCTGATGGTGGCGTCACGTTTTTTCTAGCCACCGGCAAGTCTTCCCTGTTCGATTCCCTGTAACCAAAAATCACTAATCGCACAAATGTCTCAGGTAAATATTGCTATTGTCGGACTCGGATTCGGAGCCGAGTTCATTCCCATCTACCAGCGTCACCCCCAGGCAAACATGTATGCGATTTGCCAGCGTACGGAAGAAAGTCTCAATGAGATCGGTGACAAGTATGGAATAGAAAAACGCTACCAGAATTATGACGATGTGCTGCGGGATCCTGATATCACAGCGGTTCATATCAACACTCCGATTCCGAACCACGGAGAGCAATCGATCGCCGCACTTGAGGCGGGCAAACACGTCGCCTGCACGGTTCCCATGGCTACCAGCCTGAAGGAATGCGAGGAAATCGTACGCCTCTCGAAGGCAAATGGACTGAAATACATGATGATGGAGACCGTGGTCTACGCCCGGGAGTTTCTTTACATGAAGGAGCTTTATGACAGCGGAGAACTTGGCAAAGTTCAATTTCTCAAGGCATCCCATCAGCAGGATATGGACGGTTGGCCCGGATACTGGCCCGGCCTGCCTCCAATGCACTATGCGACACACTGTGTCGGCCCAATCCTGGGCCTGACCCGCGATGAAGCCGAGTATGTCTCCTGCTTCCCATCTGGAACAATTCGTGAGGAGATGCATGAATGCTACGATTCCCCCTTTGCGGTCGAGAGCTGCCACATCAAGTTCCGTAACAGCGACCTTACCGGATTCGTCTACCGATCTCTCTTTGATGTTGCCCGTCAATACCGGGAGTCCTTTGAGGTCTACGGGGAAAAGAAATCGGTGGAGTGGCCCCTTATAGAGGGTAAGCCATTGGTAGTGCACACAGCGAAGAGACCGGAACCTGAGATTCCCGAGGAGGTTGAGTCACCCGACTTTGGTCACTTGCTTCCCGAGGAAGTTGCGCCTTTCACAACCGGGGGAGTTTATGGAGGTGAAACAGGAGAAGAGCACCTCTCCTTTACCCAGGGAGCAGGGCACGGCGGGTCCCATCCACACCTCGCCCACCAGTTTGTCAACATGTTGACCACGGGTGAGGACGCCTATCCGAATGCGATCGAGTCTGCCAACATCACCTGCACCGGAATCCTTGCTCATGAATCAGCCCTCAAGGGCGGAGAGCTCATGAAGCTTCCAGGCTGGAGCCTCCGAGAGGGATAGATCCTGAACAAGCTTTCCTGAGCATTCCCCTGGGATCGGTATCGCTGCCTCGATTCGGCCCCGTGGTTGCTCCTCAATTTCTTCACGAAGTCTCCGACAATGCCTCTGCCTTCCCTTCTTTCCAAGCCGGTGATCGCAGGATGTGTTGCTGCGGGGCTTCTGCTCGCCGCACTAGTCGGGTCCAAGCTCCTCCCGGCGGGAGCGGATGACAGGGGAGCCGGGACTCCATCCCCGACCAAGAATCTGGCACCTTCCCGGAATTCGCTCGATACCAGCTTACCCGGGACTACCTACCGCAAGTCCAGTGCACAGAGATCTACTGGAGAAAAGATTGACCCCAACCCGGCAGAGACGGCGTCCTCGCGTAAGGAGGCAATGGTTGCAGTATCGATTCGCGCGCGCAGGGACTTGAAGACACTCCGTGCAAGATCGAGAAATGAACTTGATTCACCAGAGGCGAGAGAGGAATTGGCCGAGACACTTCGCAATATCGCGGATCCCGCGGAGCGCAAACGTCTTCTAGAGGAGCGTGCGGAGTCAATGCGCATCGCACGGGACAGGGCCGACGCTGAGAAAGGGTTTCCCGGTCGTGCTCAGG
The DNA here is from genome assembly GCA_963989605.1 of uncultured Roseibacillus sp. Lineage (GTDB taxonomy): Bacteria > Verrucomicrobiota > Verrucomicrobiia > Verrucomicrobiales > Akkermansiaceae > Roseibacillus_B. The sequence goes on from CAXEFH010000072.1 coordinate 6,440, forward strand.
AAAAACGCCTGATTGCCCTCATGCAGGTACAAAGCCTCTGGAGAATGAATTCGCACCTGGCGCAAAACCCCTCACTGCAAGCCGAAGCCTCGCAATTAGATGACAAACTCGCAGAGTGGGTCGAAAATGCCGCGAGCATGAACGACGAAGATTTTCACAAGTCCTTCAACGACCTCCGGCGCAATCTAAACGATCTGCGGATTCGAAATCAGGCCGGTGCGGCGGGCCAACCCTAGCAGGGGAGGTCACTTTGTCCGGCAACGGAAGACGAACCGTCCCTACCCGCATAATGTTGGCTCTTCCCCTCTGATCTGATCCCGCAGAAGGTCGGCTTCCAGAATGGAACTTCATGCGGCAAAATACTCCATTTCGCCTATAATTCCTGGGAGGTTACTGGGGAAACACATCCATCTAGCAACCCTTCCTTTGCTTCTTGCCTTAAAAACTCCTGAATGAATGATCCCGATCGATCGTAAATAGAAATAACGTGCGCCCTACCCTTTCCTTTTTTCTCCTCGCTTGTCTCTCCATCGCTGCGGCAGGGGCAAGGTCCGAAGCGACCTCGCAGCCGAACATTATTTACATCCTCCTTGATGATGCTGGATACGGCGACCTTTCCTGCTACGGCCAGACGAAATTTCTGACTCCAAACATTGACCGTCTTGCCAGTGAAGGCATGAAGTTTACGAACCACTACTCCGGTTCCACGGTGTGTGCTCCGACTCGCAGCGTGATCATGTCAGGTCTGCACACAGGGCATACGCCCAGCCGGGGAAACCGGGAGATCAAGCCCGTGGGGCAATTTCCCATCCCCGCTACGACCTTCACAATTGCTGAGGCTCTGAAGAAGGCAGGCTATGCCACCGGGGCTTTCGGAAAATGGGGCCTTGGGAATCCCGGATCCGAGGGCGACCCAATCCACCAGGGCTTTGATCGCTTCTTCGGTTACAACTGCCAGAGAAATGCTCACACTTATTACCCCACATGGCTTTTCGATGACCTGCGCAAAATTGAACTTGACGGTAAGACCTATGCCCATGACCTCATCATGGACAAGGCCGTTGAATGGATCGATCGGCAGCATGAAAATCCCTTCTTCTGTTTTCTCCCGGTCACGATTCCGCATGCAGCGATGCATGTCCCGGAAAAATATGCGGCTCCGTTCCGCGAAAAGTTCCCCGAGTTTGAAAATAAGGTCGGCCGTTACGGCAACAATAAGCCATTCGCCAAGAATCCAGCAGCTCAATTTGCGGGAATGATGACAGCCCTTGATGAGGGCATCGGACGCGTGCTCAAATCGCTGAAGAAGCACCAGATCGATCAAAACACCATAGTCCTGCTCAGCTCAGATAATGGCCCTCACAAGGAGGGCGGTCATATGCCAAATTATTTCAACTCCAATGGGGGCCTGAGAGGTTTCAAGCGCGATCTCTACGAAGGCGGCATTCGCTGCCCCCTTCTTGTTCGCTGGCCCGGAAAGGTAGAAGCAGGGTCAACCAGCAACCATATCTCGGCCCATTGGGACCTCTTCCCGACCTTTTGTGAATTGGCAGGCACAAACCCTCCCGAGGGCCTCGATGGCATCAGCTTTCTTCCCACGCTGCTGGGTAAAGAGCAGGAAAAACATGAACACCTCTACTGGGAATTCTATGAGGGAGGCGGCAAGCGAGCGGTCCGGATAGGAAAGTGGAAGGCTGTTCAAAACCAGGTCAACCGCAAGGGAAAGGACGCGCCCATAGAAATTTATGACCTCGAAAGTGACCGTGCCGAGACTAGCGACCTTGCTGCCCAGAATTCCGAACTAATCGCCCGAATTCAGAAGATTTTTGAAAGATCCCATACGCCGTCTCCTCTCTGGAAGTTCAAGTGGGAGCAATAATGCACTCTCCCCCCTTCATGAAGACCCTGATTTTACTCGCATCCATCCTCTTGCTCACCCCCTCGTCTAAGGGTGCAGGTGCGGACATTCAGTTCGCTTCTGAAGTGGAAGCTATCCAGCCCGGTGTTCCCTTCACGATGGGCCTCCATGTGGTTCCAGACAAAAACTATCACACCTACTGGCAGTATCCGGGGATCGTCGGTCTGCCAACCTCTGTCAAATGGCAGCTGCCAGCTGGTTTTCGTGCCAGCGAGATCTCGTGGCCAGTTCCCGAGATTGTCGACATGGCAGGCCACCCTGCCCACGGCTTTCGTCGCCAACTTCTACTTCTCGTGGTCATCACTCCACCCGAAAAAATTCCGGTGCCTACGGTCCAGATCACCGGTGAACTGGCGTGGATGGCATGCCACAAGGAATGTCACCCGGGATTCGCAACCCGCTCAATTACGCTTCCCGTGAATCACACCGGGAAACCAAGATATCACCCAAAGTGGGCAGCTCCGATCAAGGCAGAAAGGGAGGCTCTGCCCGGGGAATGCTCTCTCTGGGAGGTTTCCGTTGAATCAGATCCAGATCAGAGTCCTGTGGTGATCCGGATTCGCCCCACAGGAGGAGCATCCAAGAATCCCGGTCAGATCTACTTTTTCAGCGAAGATGGTCAGGTCACCTCCGAGCCGGCACAGGAAATCACGCGCGAGGAAGACGGCAGCTACCTCATCGTCGGAACCCGATCAGATTTCAGCCCGAAAGGAAAAAGAACCCTGCCTGGGACGCTGGTAGCCTCGAAGGGATGGGCGGCAGAGACTCCTCTGCGAGCATTCCGGGTCAGCCCACCCTACCCAGCTGAATAACTGGCGGCTCATCTGCCAATACGCGCCCGATCACGATCCTGTTTTTTCTTGGGCTCCGGGGTAAAGGCCCCCGCTCCCGGGGCAAAGTCCCACGGTTCTGTCTTTTCTCCGAGACCGTCCAGAAAAGCGCCCGAGGAAAAGGCGAGGTAGAATGGCCCGTCCCCTTTCCGGTTTCGGTTCTTCGCGTAAAGTTTTTTCATGAAGGGCAGGGCCTCCCGCGCATCCTCGCCCAGTAGTTCTATCGCCCGGCAGGCCCTCAGGGCGACCCACCAGTCCTCGTGAGTCAGTTCTCTGGTCAGACGATCAAGGGCCCGCTTCCGGCTGCCCTTCTCCCGGGCCAGCCAATCCGCAACCTCGATCCGGACCGAGGCTGAAATATCATCAAGATAGCCCGCCAGTTGCTCCCCATGCTCGTAGCCTCCACTCCTGAGGGCAATGACCGCCCAGTAGCGCTCATTAGGGTCAGCCGATTTCAGCAACTCGAGTGCACCTGCAAAATCTGAGCGGCCGACTTGGTCTGCTGCGCGCCACGCCGCCTGCAGGTCTGGTTGGTGATCACTTCGTCCAAGAAGAATATCGTGCAAGGGCTTCCCCTCTTTCCTGACCCAGCGCCACATCTCATCTTCCGGGATTGCCCCAGGATCTCGCAGTTTCAGGCGTTCGGCCCTGTAGGCCCGCCGATGCTCCCTCAGTGCCTCCTGCTGCGCGGTGGTCATCGTTCCCTCCAGAAGATTGATCAGATTCTGCGGATCGGAATCACAATCATAGAAGGCTTCGACTGGCTTATCCGGACCCGCATAGTCCAGCTGCACCTTATTCATTGTCTGAGGGTTGTTTTTAGCAAGTCGATTGATCTCCTGCCGGGTCCGACCAAGGTCAGAAAAGACACTGGGCTGGTTATGACTCAAATGAGGATGATAGTTCCGGATGTAGAGGTACTTCCTGCTCCGCAATGAACGCGCACACTCAAAAACCTCATCTACCCGATCCCGGCATCCATAAATGTAATCGCGCTCTGAATCACGGTTCTGTCCCAGAAAAATACGCCCCTGCATGTAGTCCTTTTTTTTGAGACCCACCAGGTTCAGTACTGTCGCAGGGAAATCGACAAAACTGACGAGCTCTTCATTGACCGTTCCGGGAGGGGAAGGAGCAAGATGCTGGTAACGGCGCGGAAAGCGAACCATGAGCGCCACCCGCATCCCGGAGTCATGCAGCATTCTTTTCCCCCGCGGCATCCCGGTTCCGTGATCCGAATAAAAGAAGACAATCGTATTGTCAGCGAGCCCATCCTCCTCGAGTTCCTTGAGCAGTCGCCCCGTATTCCTATCCATCACGGTCACACAGTCATACATCCGCGCCCATTCCTTTCGGATCAGTGGCGTATCCGGGTAATAGGGAGGCAGGGGCACCTTCATCGGGTCATGAATTTGCTCCTCGGCAAGCTTGGACTGTATTTCCCTTATGAATACCTCGTGGGGCCATACCGTTGTCCGCGACTGGTGGGTGCTCATATCGTTGAAAACGGAAAAAAAAGGCTGCCCTTCTTCGCGCTGATTACTACGCCAGTGAGCATCATTAATTGACTCGTTCCAGGCCTCTGCGATCAGCCGTTGCGCTGCCCCATTGTTGTAATCGGTCTTTACGTTGTTACTCGTGAAATACCCCGTCTTCCGCAGATAACTGGGAAAAGCCTTCACCCGATCCGGAATGGGAAAGGCCGACCGCATCTGGTGCGCACCCAGGCTCACCGTAGTGATCCCGGTGATCAGGCAGGCCCGGGAAGGAGAGCACACCGGGGCGGCGGCAAAAGCCCGGGTATAGCGGACGCTCTCCCTTGCAAACCGGTCCAGATTCGGGGTCGTGGCAAACTCATCGCCATAGCACCCAAGGTAGGGACTCATGTCCTCGGCTGTAATCCAGAGAATATTTGGATAGAGCCTCCTTGCCCGGATATTCCGGAAACGCACAGTTCCGCCCTTGCCGTGGTGCTGGATTCCGAAGTAGCCCTCCAGTTGACGGCCCTCGTGAAGTTCCGCGACCAGCGTTCCGTTGAGGTAAGTACGCACCAATGATCCCCGGGCTACGATCCGAAAATGATTCCAGTCCCTCTCCTTCAGTAAACCATCGATCTTTTTCTGGTAATCCCGGTTATCCTCTCTTCCGGGATAGAGCCACCCTCCCAGCCCGATACCATAGATCCCGGCCGGCTTCTGAAGATCGATCTCACACTGATAACCCTTTGGCTTGCCGCTCTCGCCCGAGCAGCGATACGCGAACCCGGAATTGAAATTCACCTTCCTGGTATCGTCCGGCAGAAGAACCTCCAACTCCGCCTCAAAATCCCGCATCGAAACATCGGTCGTTACCCAGCAGTTGGTCCTTGAATGCAACTCAAGAACTCCATCCTTCGCTTCAAAACGTATTACCTTGCTTCGAGGAGTCCAACCCCGGGTAGTACTTCCATCAAAGAGGTCAACCCACTCCTGTCCGAGAACGGATGAGCAGACGGGGAATACGAGAATGAACCAAACTGCCGCAACTGATCGAGATAGCTTACTCACCCCTCCCGTTTATGCCTTCAGGGACACCGAGAAAAGGTAATCTCCGTAAATTCGACTCGCCATTGGGGACGTGGCTTTGTCAGCCTTAGAGGGATCCTCCCTGTCATGCGATTTCTGATCCTCCTTTCATCACTGCTTGTTCTTCTCGAATCCGCTTCGGGGCAGAAAAAGAAAGAGAACCCCGCTGTAAACCCCGGGAAATCACCCGAACTGGCACAGTATTACATCAATCTGAAGACCTCACCCCGGGCGCAGCAGACTCAACCTGTGCCAACCTCCCTCCCGCTCAATCTTAAACAGGGTGATAACATCGCGCTGATTGGAAGTGGCATTCTCGATAACGCTCGCCACCACGGGTTTTTTGAAGCCCTGCTGCACCAGCGCCACCCCCGGCATAAGCTCAGCATCAGGAATTTCTCCTGGCCGGCAGACGAAGTGGATCTCCAGCCCAGGCCGGACAACTTCGGCGATCTCGACCAGCATCTCACCTACTACCGGACCGATGTTATTTTTGCCGCATTCGGTTACAACGAATCCTTTGCCGGACGAGATGGGCTACCAGCCTTCAAGGTGCGGTTCGATGCATTTCTCTCCCAGCTCAAGACCCGGGCATTCAATGGAAAAAGCGGAGCTCGAATCGTCGTTATCTCCCCTCCCGCCAACGAAGACGTCAGCGGCTTGAAGGCAGCTGGTCGTAATAATGAAAACCTGAAGATCTACAGTTCCGCGATGGCAGAGATCGCTTCCCGGCAGGCCGTCGCATTTGTCGACGTTTTTGGCACAACTGCCTCTGCCATGGCAGAACAGGACAGTGATCTGACGACCAATGGCACCCAACTTAACAGCTCCGGACAATTACTCCTGGCCCGGACGCTCTATCGCCACCTTTTCGGTGAAACTGCTCCCACGATCAATGAAACCGTTCGCGATCTCGTGGTCGATAAATCGTATCAGTTTTTTCACCGCTACAGACCGCTCAACACATTCTACTATACGGGTGGACGCAACAAGAGATACGGCTATCTGGACTTCCTGCCGGCTATGCGGAATTTCGATCTCATGGTTGCAAACCGCAACGAGGCCATCTGGGAAACTGCCCAGGGGCGGATTGGAACCGTGGATGACTCAAATCTGCCTGCCTTGGAGCAAACTGCCCAGGGCCGTGGAGCCAACAAATGGCTCTCGCCCGGAGATGAACTTGCAGCCTTCCAGGTTGACGAACGATTTGATGTGAACTGCTTCGCCTCGGAGGAGCAATTCCCGGATCTGGCCTGCCCAATCCAGATGCGATGGGATGCCCGTAGCAGGCTTTGGGTCTCCTGCTCAACGACCTACCCCCACCTCTATCCCGGGAAGAAACCCGACGATAAGATTATCATCCTCGAGGATACCGACGGCGATGGAAAGGCCGACAAGTCCACGGTTTTTGCGGAGAATCTCGAAATTCCTCTCTCCTTTGTTCTC
>CAXEFH010000073.1:0-13139 GCA_963989605.1 uncultured Roseibacillus sp.
AAGACGGCATACGAGATTTCTGCCTGTCTCGTGGGCTCGGAGATGTGTATAAGAGACAGTTCCTGGCCTCCGCATGCCGATCGAGGATGCTCATGAAGTAGGCCTTCAAAATGGGGAGTGCGTTCTTCTCCTTTCGCCCGGAGTCGATATAGCGGGAGAGGAGACGGTCCCATTCCCATCCTCCCCGGTGAATCTTCGGATTGCTAGTCCGCACTTCGGTGGCAAAAGCCGCGATCTCATTCTCCGTAAAAGGAGAATAATCTGGGAGCGGGTGCGAAAAATCAAGGTCCCTGCCCATGCCTGAAGAGAGGGTCAGGACGAGCAGGAGGAAGGCGAGAGACTTCATTTTGGAACTGTCTGGTGTGAGGTGGCACTCTCAGGATTCTGGTTTCCGGCTGCCATCCACGATTTCGAAGATGTAGCCATTGGGCTCCCGGAAGAAGAATCGTTCGAAAGGCGTTTCCCGGATCGGATCAATAAGCTCTGCTCCATGGGCAAGAAGGCGCTTCTTGAGAGATTTAAATTCGGCGAAAGGATAGTCAAAGGCGAAGTGTCGCCCGAATTCGGCTTCGAATCGAGAGGTTTCAAAGTCCGCGACGTGGAGGATGTGCAATTGCTGCCCGTCGCCTATGTCAAGCCACGCCGCCTCAATGTCGATGTTGCCGGGGCGAGGGATTGATTTCCATCCGAGGGTTTTCAGAAAAAAATCCCGCGATGCAATAACGTCTCTGGTGGCGAGGGTGAGATGGTGAAGCCGGGTAAGGGGCGAAGTGTCCACTAAATTGATTGTGACAGGCAAGGTCCCTGCGGCAAGGTCTGCTTCCTTGCTTCGGGAGAGAAGCACCGGCTGTGGGAAGCTACTCACGCGTTTGTTCCGGAGGACGGGCTATCCGAAATCCGATGTTTCCCAGTTCGAGCGAAGAGTTGCTGTAAAAGCGGCCAGCTGCCTGCCGGTTGTTTCCCTGGAACCACGACCCTGATCGTATTCCGTGGAAAAGAGAACCAACGGGAGTCTCTGTCCAGTCCCAGACTCGATGGCTCATGCCATTCATTCCAAAAGGGCTCTGGTCGCGGGTGCTTTCTGCGATTCCTGGTCCGAGTAGGGAAGCAATCCCTCCCATCCCATGCTTGAAGTAGTTATAGTCTCTCTTGCGGGGATTGTAATAGGCCGCCTTGTACCACTCATCCTCGGTGGGCAGGAATGCCTTCGCTCCCTTCATGCGCATGGAGATGTTTGTAGAATTGGTGAGATCGTAGGCCCCGCTTTCGGTGCTGCCGCCGTGAACCCAGTTGCAGTAGCGAGCAGCATCCCGCCACGACACGTAGTTTACCGGCCGGTGTGCGGCTTCCGAAAAGGGCGAGTAAAGGAAGGCTCCTTTACCCTGGTCTGCGCGAACGCGCTGAATGCTCATGCGTGAGTTGAAGAGGCCATGAGGATCCTCTTCCCGAGCGACCGCATTCAGGAACCCACAATAGTCCAGGTTATTGATCCGATCTTTTCCAATTTCAAAAAGGCCATTGACTGCTCCGTGGGATCCAACCCGGGGGCGGTCTGCATCGGCCTTGTTGCCGGGTTGAGTAATCGGAATGAATGTTCGCTGTGCAGTTGCTTCTGGGAGCGGACTTAAGGAGTGAGGTTTCTGCCAGAAGCTGGAGTCCCCGGAAGGATTTCTCTGGTAGAAGATGAACTCTGCAAAAGTAAGAAGCGATTTCCAGTCCTCGGCTGCATAGGAATGTCCTCCCCGGCGATAGACGAGTCCGTTGGCATGTTTCCGGCCGTAGAGCTGAAATGCCGGCATGGCTGCTTCGCTTGTGGCCTGTGTGCCCACCGGGTTGGCAAAGAGGTCATCTGAGGACTCGAGGCAGAGTAGTGCCCGAGGGGCAACCAGTGCTTTGAGGAAGTGTTGATCAAAGGGGAGGTGTGCTTCCTTCCCTGCGAAGAGGAGAATGCGCTTGTGATACCAGTTTGGCTTGTCGTTCATTCCGATGGACTCAGCTCCCGGCCCGAGGATTCGAGATGAGCCCGCCCCACCGGCGCCGGATTGACAGGGCGCCACCAGGTCGATCCGTTCATCCAAAGCGCCCGCGAGTAGAGCAGCCTTGCCTCCGCGCGAGTGCCCTGTGATTGCAATTCGTTCGTGATCAACATCGGGGCGGGACTCAAGGTAATCAACGACTCGCATTCCAGCCCAGGCCCATACCGCCAGCATCGCCCAGTCAAAGTTCGGGTAAGCACGCTGGGCGGGGCCAATGCTCCCTCGCTTGTCAGGAGCGAGGTCGCCCCTCGCGTATTCAACAAACAGGTAGTTTTTCTGCAGGAACATGGAGGCGTTCGTACTTCCACCCGGGGATCCATCCTCCTCAATGATGACCGGGTGGGGACCCTTGGTTCGCGGGACATATACCACGATGCGCATTCTCAGTTTTTCCTTGGCTCCAATGATCAGTGTCATCCATTCCTCGGTCCCCAGTCCGCTCGCGTGCTCACGAATGCGATCGACTGTGACAGCGATCTGATCGGGCCTCGGCGGAATACGGCCGTATTGATAGAAGAGGAGAGGTTCGATCAGTTCCTGCCTTCGCGCTCTCCAGTCCTCCCGGCTTGTGACTCGACTGCCATCATTGAAGATTAGCGGATCGGGAAGGCTCGCTCCGGGAGGAAGCTCCGCAGGGTTCTCGGGGAAGGTCCTGAGGGAGTTCTGACTCTCCCGGGCAGAAGGATCGATGGTCAGAAGAGCGACAAGGAGAAGGGTGAGGGTGGTCCGGTGAGAGCTCAAGGAGGTTCGTTTTACAGGGGTGGGGCGCTGCCGGAAAGCAATCAATCTAATCGTGGTGGGATTGAAAATGCCCCGGGAAGAGGAAGATCTTCGGGCTCAGGGTTCTGAGAAGAGCTTGATTACGGGGTGGTATCAATCTTACTGCTGTGCTAACAGTCGGGGCGTAACCGAGATGAAAATTGGATTTATAGTATCGACGACGCTGGCCCTGCTTCTCGCTGTGGTGGTAGTAATGGGGATGGGCAAGTTTTCCAAGCTGGAGGAAAAGGTCGCGGAAATAGAACAGGAGAAACCGGCCAAAAGTTCAACCCGTCTCCCGGGTTCTGCGGTTGCTTCCGCTCCGCTTTCTCCATCCCGCCCCTCCGGTCCCGCGAAGAGCACCCGGGTTTCCGGTGACAGTGAGGCCGTTGAGGATGATCAAGAGGACCGGGGTGACGAGCGAAGGAGAGTGCTCGGGGACATGTTTCGACAGTGGGCCGAGAGTGATGCCGGAAAACGCATGGAGGAGACCCAAAATAAACAAAAGGCGAGAAAAGTCTTCAGTCCTCTGATCGAGGAGCTTGCCCTCAGTGAAGAGGACCGTGATTACTTCTTGGGGGTTGCCGGAGCTTCCGCGAATGCGGATGACGCTCTCTGGGGAGAGTTGATGACGGCCGGAGATGACGACCGGGAGAGCATCCTAGAGAAATGGGAGCAGGAAAATGCGGAACGGTCTGCTGCCATGCGGGAGTTTCTCAATGATGACTCGGACTGGGAGCGCTACCAGAATTACGAGGCCAGGCTTGAAGAATATGAACAGGTTGAGGGGCTTCGTCGCTCGATGGAGGGGGCGGGTGTTCCTCTCACCGCTGAGCAGGAAGCCCAACTCGTGGAGGTGATGTATGATGCCCGGCAAGAGACGGGCATGGACGATAGATGGCGGGGCAGGGGGGCCCTGGACCAGTTGTCCGAGCCAGGGATTGCAGAGCGTCTTGAGGCGGACTGGCAGTCCAACCAGGAGGCCATGAGTTCTGGGCTCAATAACGTGCTTTCACCGGAACAGGTGGAGGCGTTCAATTCGTCGCAGAGTCGGACGATTCGACAGGTGACCCAGGGGATTCGGATGATGGAAGCGTTCACCGGAGGAGTCCGCAGGCCTGAGTAAAGATGAGCAAAACCATTAGTTTGTTATGCCGTGCGCTGGTGTTCGCCAGTGTGACAAGCAGCCTTTCCGCGCAGGAGGCGCCGGGTAAGATTCAGAAACGAACCTACCCTTTCAAGGAAGCTGGGAAGGATATTGAGTACGCGCTCTACGTCCCGGAAAGCTACAGGAAAGCGACTCCGGCTCCCCTTCTGGTTCTGCTTCATGGGCTTGGTAGCAATCCTCACGAGGTAATCCGCTATCAAGGTGTTACGGTCGAAGCCGAAAAGAGGGGCTACCTCGTTGTGGCGCCTTTCGGGTATAATGAAAGGGGTTGGTACGGTAGCCAGGGTAAGGGCCAGGGCTTGTTCGGCAGAACTCCTGGTGATCCCGAAAACCTCGGCGAACTGAGCGAAAAGGATGTGCTAAACGTGCTGGGGATTATTCGCAACGAGTTCAGCGTTGATTCCGCGAGGATCTACCTCGCTGGGCACTCCATGGGAGGCGGCGGAACAATCTATTTGGGAGCAGAATATTCAGATATCTGGGCAGCACTCGTTCCGATGGCACCTGGGTATACGGGGAGTTTTGATATTATCGAGAAAATCAAGGCGCCCATGATGGTCGTCGCGGGCGATGAAGATACCGCAGTGCCGATTCAGATGGTTCGGCTTTTTGCCCAGAAGATGAAGCAAGCAAGCGGCACGCATGTTTACAAGGAGATCGCCGGTGGAAATCATGGAACGACGTTCTACCGAAACCCTGAGCTCATGACGGAAATCTTTGATTTTCTCGATAGCAAGGTCTTGCGTGGTGAAGAAGAAGTGGAACCGTTTCAGGAGCCGCTCAGGATCTTTAGGAACAAGTCAGGAAAGAAGATCGAAGCTCGGATTGTGAGCAGTGACGGGAGAAAGGTGACTATTGAGAGGAAGGATGGCAAAACCTTTACTGTAAAGCTAAGCTCATTGAGCGAGGCGGATCAGGATTACGTGTCTACCTGGATTGCGGAATCCGCCACGGAGCCCTGATTTCACGATCCGTCTGTGTGGTCGGGGTGGCAGATCTAACGAGGAAGAGTTGCGCTTTCGCGCCTCTAGCGCCTATCGCGATTCAGGGGTCCCTTCCTGTGAGGATTGCGGCTGAGGAGAAGGACTGAGGCCAAATTCCTCTCCAAATCGCTGCCGAATCTCTGGGGGCAGATCTGCTGAGCTCAGGGCCTGCTGAGCCGCTGGCCGGTCAACGGAACTCCACTCGGTAAGAGTATGATGCATGAGGCCGAAGCGCCGATGGTCTTGGCTCAGGCTTTGGGCCCAAGCGAAAGCTGCGCCCGGGTCGCTGTTGGTGGTCATATGCACCACCCGCTCGGACGCGCTATCTCTCGTTTCTCCTGCGGGAAGGGAGCGAATCCACTCTCCTGCTGCCATGCTGTCTATGCGCATCCATTGCTCAGTGACGTCGCCCACCGCCCCGCGCTGGATAGACCCCCGCTCCGGAAGGCTGAGGGCCCACTGGGCGGCATCAACTGGGCTTGAGGAAGACCAGACCCTGGCGACCTCCTGAGCCATGTGACGGTATTCCCGGCTAATTGGTCCGTCCTGGGGAAGTTCAGCGGCGATATCCTGATAGATGCTGGCAGCTTCAGAGGGGTTGTGCTCGGCAACGAGCCGGAGGACGGACTGGGTTGCCCTCTGCTGGTCCCCGGGTTCGAGATCGCGGGCCCACTGCAGCGCGCTCTCGAGATCCTGCTCGCCCCACCTTCGGGCCACCGCCTCCAGAACATGGTGTCGCTCATTGACGGTTTCAAGCGAGTCGGTCGTGAAGGCTGCGGCTCCCGCAGGATCATGCTCGGCCCACGAGGAGGCTACTCCACGGATGGCACGCATCCGGAGGGCTGGATCTTCCAGAGCCATGCTCCATTCGAGGGCCGAACCGCGATCGGACTCTGCCCAGCGATGACTCAGGTCACGAAGGAGGTGCAGGGTATGCTCGGAGCCCGGGAGGCGGGTGACGTAGTCCGCAGCTGCCGCTGGATCCTCATCGGACCAGTGACGCAGTATGTCTTCCATGGTTGAGAACTGGTCACGACCAGTAAGGTCTTCGCTCCAGCGAAGAGCTGCCTGAGGATCGATGCGCCCCCATCGAGAGGCCAATCGGTGTAAAGCTTGGCGCCGTTGTGGCCCGGGCGGCATGGAGAGAATGCTCTGGCCCAAGGCGCCAAAATTTGTGGGCTCCCCGGCTTCGATCTTCTCGAGCAGTCGATGGAAGGCATCGGAGGGAGGAGCGTCATCGGGTTCGTCGCCCTGAATCGCAGATGGGTTGGAACTTGACGTTTCAGATCGTGTGCGAACCGGTTGACTTTTCCGAACGGTATTTACCAACGGGCTCAGGATCTCCTCCGGAGAGTCTTTTGCAGATGCCAGAAGTAAGCGATCGACGGCTACTCCAATCGCGAATGATCCAGCAGCAACGAGAAGGAGAGTGACTTTGAGAGGCATCGTTCAGCGGGACTATGTCATTTTGTTCTTCCCGGGGCGATCTTGTTCTCTGCGATTTCGGACAATTGTTTTTTCGCCAGTTTCTGGAGCTTCGAGACGATCGCCGGATGATCTGCACTCAGGTCACGCATTTCCTGTTGGTCGTTTTCCAGATTGAACAAGGCGGGACCTCTCGAACTCTTCAGTCCTGCATCCCTGCTGTTCGTGAAAAGTTTCCAGGTCCCGTGGCGAATGGCCTGAAATCCATTGGCGCCGTGCCAGTAGAGAAGGTTCTTCCTCGGATGAGCTTTAGGGTTGTCTCCAAGAAGGGTGCTCCAGACATTCAGGCCGTCGATCACGGGGGATCCTGCTGAGAATTCTCCCAAGTCTATGGAGCACGCATGAGCGAGCGTTGGCAGCAGGTCAATTGCCGAGATGAGGGCGTCGGATTCTTTTCCAGCCGGAAGAACCCCCGGGAACCGGAGAAGGCACGGGACACGGGTTCCTCCTTCCAGCGCTGACCATTTTTTCCCCCTGAAGGGCAGGGCCTTGGATTCCTTTGTCAGAGGCTCGGGTCCATTGTCCGACATAAATATGACTATGGTGTTTTTTTCCAGATGCCGGAGTTTCAATCTCGCGAGGATTTGACCGATCCGATGATCGAGTTCCTCCACGACGTCGCCGTAGACACCGAAATTTGAGCGCCCTTTCCAGTCCGGATGGGCTTCCAGTGGAAAGTGGGGAGCAGTGTATGGAATGTACAGGAAAAATGGGTTGCTGCGGTTTTCGTCGATGAATTTAAGGGCTTCATTGGTGAATGACTCGGTCAGCCGTTTGTTTTCAAAGGGCTTTGCAACGAGGAGGTCTCCCCGCCATAACTCCTTGGTCTGGTTGTTGCTTTTGTTGATGTAGAAGGTCGAACTGAATCCCTGCCGGTCCGGGCGAAATGGTGGTTGATCACCCAGATGCCATTTGCCGAACATGCCTGTCCGGTAGCCCGAGTCTCTGAATACCTCCCCGATTGTCAGGGCAGCCGGGTTCAGACCTTCACCCTTTTTCATGATGTGGCCGATGACCCCCTTGGACCATCCCAGACGCGTGGGGTAGGCGCCGGTGAGTAGAGCCATGCGGGAAGGCGTGCATACCGTGGCCCCCGCGTAGAAGCTGGTGAGCTTGACTCCTTCCCGCGCTATTTGGTCAAGCACGGGAGTTTTAATCCTGGGGTGGCCGTAGGAGGAGAGGTCATGGTAACCGAGATCGTCGGCCATGATGAGTATGACATTGGGACGGTGCTTCACTTTCCCTGCCAGAGGTAGGCAACAGAGTTGGAGAAGCAGGAGGTAAGCAAGTGCGGTTCGTATCCTCATTGTTGGCTAGGACTCCCAGAAATACACCAGACGCATGTTATACCACAGGAAAATGCCATCGTGGGACATGGTGGGACCTGAAAGTCAGGGGCAATTTTTCCCTCTCGACAGCTGGATTATGGCTTCGTGATGCCGCTGAAGGGTTTCCGATACCAGGCAACAAATCTCCTCCAGCCCACTCTTATATCGTCCGCAACCACGAGGACACAAGGGATGAGGAGAAGGGTTATGCCGGTCGCGAAAAGGACTCCGTAAGCCAGAGAAACCGCCATCGGGATGAGGAACTGAGCTTGGAGAGAATTATCAAACATCAGGGGCATCAGACCGACAAAGGTCGTGAGCGAGGTCAGGAAAATTGGGCGAAACCTCAGCCGCCCGGACTGGAGCACGGCTTCCCTGAGAGGAGTTCCTCCACGAACTCGCTGGTTGATGTCGTCCACCATAACGAGGGAATCGTTCACCACCACCCCGGCCATGGCGATGATTCCAAAGAGGGACAGGTCCGAGGGTGTCACGCCCATGATCATATGGCCGAGGAGCGCGCCGATGACCCCGAATGGGACAACGGCAAGAATGTAGAGAGGCTGCAGGATTGATTGAAACGGAATCGCGAGGAGGGCGAAGAGGGCGAACATCATGGCAATGCTGCCAATGATCAGGCGTTTTTTTGTCTCCTCAGCTTCTGCGACTGCTCCCTTGAAAACGAATTGAAGATCCTCGCTCCCGCGTAGGAGTTGTCGGAGTTGGGGTTTGAGTGAATCCGCGATACGAACGAGATCCACGGTCCGATCTGTTGGTTCTCCTCCAATACGGATAACCTCGGCCTTGTCATTCCTTTCGATGTAGGTAGGGGCCTGAACGAAGTCGATCCTTGCCACGGTGAAGAGAGGAACCTCTGCTCCTCCGGGGGTGCGGATCTTCATTTTCTCCAAGGTGTTGAAGGTCTCCCTCTGCTTCTTGGGAAGCCGGACCATCACGCGGTATTCCTCATGGCCACGAAGGACGCGCTGGGCCTCCTCCCCATAGAAGGCCCTCCGAACCTGATAGGCGAGAGCTTGCTGGGTTATGCCGAGTTCCGTCCCCCGGGGAGTGAGTGAGAGTTCCACCTCGGTCTGGTTGGCGCGTTGGTTGACCCAAGCGTTGGCGATTCCATCATAGCCCTCGAGCAGTTCCTCGGTTTTTCTCGCGATCTCCTGTTTCATTTCGGAGTTAGGTCCACGTAATTCCATTTCGAGCGGGTCGGTGTCCTTTTCTCCATCATCCCCCCTGGTCTTTTGCGTCCTGATCTTGAGAGTGGCGTTGGCAGGGAGCTCTCCAATCAATTCACGCCAGCGTTTCATGACCACATCGTTGCTGGGTCCGGCCTCGGAGCGCAGACCCGAAGGCATCAGCCCTAGAAAGACGACGGAGTATGCCTTGTTATAGGGTCGTCCCGGATAGTCGGTGCCAAGGAGCCGCCAGTGATTTGTCACAATGGCTCCGTTCTCAGGATCGGTATACTCGCTACGCATCTGTTCTGCGGCCGCCGTGATGCGATCAGTGTAAATACGGGTGGTTTCCTTGGAGACATGTTCCGGGAGTTTGAGCGTGGCGAAGATCTCCGGGCGTTCGACGGACGGGATGGAGACATATCCGAGACGCCCCCCGGCAAAGTAACCGAGCATGAGGAGAGCCATGCAGATGAAGGCCGCAATCACCGAAATCCGGTGAGAGACAACTACCTTCAGGGCAGGGGAGTATACTTTGTCGATCAGGCACTGGAGACTGGAGGCTGCACCTCGTTGTATCACGGACAGCGGATTCCGCATCCAGCGTGTGGTCATTCGTACGTGCTTGAGGTGAGCTGGCAGGATTAACTTGGATTCCACGAGGGAGAAGAGAAGAACCGGGGTAACCACGAAGGGAATCTGCCTCGCGAAATTGCCAGTCATACCTTCGAAAAAAAGCAGGGGTAGAAAGGCAACGATAGTAGTGAGGATCCCGAAGGTTACAGGCACGGTGACTGCGCGCGTGCCGCTGATCGCGGCGTCGAGGGGATTGGTTCCACGCTGTAGACGAGTGTAGACACTTTCGCCGGTTACAATTGCGTCATCGACAACCACTCCGATTACGATGATGAAACCAAACAGGCTCATCATGTTTGCAGATATGCCAAAGAGCTGCATGACGACAATTCCGCCCGCAAAACTCACGGGAATCCCCACGACCACCCAGAAGGCCAGCTGAGGTCTGAGAAAGAGGCCCAGTACGACCATGACGAGAAGCCCTCCCTGAAGGAGGGAGCTAGCCATGGTTTCAAGTCGTGACTGCAGGTCTATAGCCCGGTCCGCATGGGTGCCCAGAACGATGCCCTCGGGAAAACGTTCAGAGGAGTTGGCGACGTAATCTCGAACCTTGCGCGCGATTTCGAGGGCGTTCTCATTGCCAGTTCTTCCAATATCGATTCTTACGGCTGGCCGTCGGTTGTATTCGGAGACGAACTTTTCCTCATTGTCGGTATCCGTGATTGTGGTTGCGACTTCGCCGAGAGTCAGACGGGAGCCATTGGAGGACCGCACCGTTATAGCTGCGAATTCCTCAAGGGTGTAGGCCTGACCTCTTGTCCGGATGTCAAGACGGCCGGTGGGGCCGTCAATTGCTCCAGCAGGTAAATCAATGGAAGATTGGCGGATCGCGTTGGCAACAGCATCCGGGGTGAGGTCGTAGGCTGCTAGTTTGTCGGTGTTCAGTTCGATCGCAATGCGGTGCCTTTCCGGAATAAAGGCCCTTACCTTGCTGATGCCATCGATCGACAAGAGGTCGTTCCGGACTTGTCGGGAGACCTCATGGAGCTCTTCCTCGGGAAGGTCTCCGCTCACGACTACCCAGATGACAGACCGTCGATCGTTCTGGCTAGGTATTCTGATACGAAATGGTTCGTTGGGAGCTGGAATATTGCTCACAGTCTTAAGGAGAGAATCTATGTCCTCCTTGAGCTCTCGAAGGTCCGTGCCTTTGCGGGCCTCTACCCATATCTTGGCCTCTCCACGCTCGGCATCGGTGTTCAGTTGCTTTACGCCGTTCAGGGATTCCAGTGCATTTTCCACTGGGATGAGAATTTCCCGCTCGATATCGGTAGGGGTTGCGCCGGGGTACTTTTTTCGGATGGAGACGCTGCCCCACTCCCGGTCCGGCTCCATCTCAAGAGTTATCTGGAAGAAGGCGACGTAGATTCCTCCCAGCAGGATTCCTCCCATCAGTAGATTGGCGGCAATGCCGTTTCTGGCAAACCACGAAATCATGGTTCCTGGCTGCCCGAGGTTCCCTCGTCCGCGTTCGCAGAGGTGACTTCCCCGGATGCAGAATCAATGGGGGTCCGGTCGGTTTCATCCGGTATGATGATCACCCCACCGCCATCGGGAGCATATACCAGACGGGTGAGAACCAGGAGAGTTCCATCCTGGAGTGAGGGATCCCGGAAAATTATGTAATCATCATCAGAATGAAGTGGGCGGATGTAGGAGGAACCAAGTTTCAGGGTTGCAGGGTCCACAGTCCGGATACGACTCAACTGGGAAACAGCCTCCCGGGGAATGACGAAGACATCTTCCAGCGTCTTACCCGGAATGGCAGCGATGACAGGTTGGCCCACACGCAGGGGTGGATGCTCAGACTGTAATCCGAAAGGATCCTCAATCCGGGCTATCGCGAAAAGCTCAAGGGTGTTGGAGTCCAATGCCCCCTCGGTACGGAGGATACGAGCATTCCACTCCATCGGGGATTGATCATCAAGACCATCCCGCAGGGTCACGGGAAGAGGTGGATCAGAGGCGTCTTCCGGGAGGGTAATATCCCTGAGGTTCAGGGTGGATACCGGGAGTCGCACCTCACTGTAATCGGTGGCAAATATCTCTGCGAGCGCCGTTGCGGGTCCGATTGACTGTCCCACCCCGACTGTTCTCCGCAGAACCCGGCCGTCAAATGGAGCGGTAACCTTCGTTCGCTCCAGGTTGCGCAGGGCACTCTCTTCCTGAGCCTCGGCGAGCAGTAAGCTCTGGCGAGCTGCTTTCAGCTGGGGCTCCCTCCTGACGAGGGCGCTGGGTTCGTCCTCGTAGCCGAGATCTTTCCAGTCAAGTCGGGCCTGCTCGGCCAGCGCCTCTTCCTTTTCAAGGTTCAGCTGAGCGGAGGCGACCTGTGCCTGGGCGGAGATCAGGGCGACCTGCAGATCGATTGGATTAATCTCGAGAAGAATGTCACCTTTGGAAAAAAAGGCACCTTCCTCAAAAGGAGGATGAATTGCCTGAACCTTTCCCTGGACCTCCGCAGTCAGGTTGACAAGGCCATGGGCTCTTATATTTCCCTGTGAGGGTATCTTGACTTGGTAATCCTCGCGTTTCAGTTCAAGAACCCGGGTTTCAACCGGTTTTCTCTCGCGGCGGGGTTGGGCCTCCTCGGGAACCTCAATCGAGAGCCTGTTATACCCGATAATTCCGAATACGAGCAGGGCGAGAGGAAGGATAATCCTCAGCAGAATTCCGGCTCTGCCGCCTGACACTCCGGGAGACGGGCTTTCGGTGTTGGAAGATGGGTTTTCGGATGAGGTCATCGCGATATGCAGGGGCATACTACAGCTCAGTTCTTTCAGCAACGGTAAGAGTCCCTCGAAGAGCAGGCAGGGGTTGAAATGTGGTTCTTCCCGTCTGGAATGTGACCTCGGTGGGTGCAATTGCGCTTCCGGCCAACGGTTACTTCAGCCACTCTGGAAGTCCATTCGTGTCGACGTTCCAGGCTTTCTGGGAAGCGAGGTCAAGGAGGCCTTTCATTCCGCCGTATTTTGATGCTCCCGGCATGAGGTCGGGATGGCGGATGTCGGTGACCTTGATGAAGTCAAAGTTGGAGGATTCGATGGCTGCGCGGTGGATGGCCTTGCCGGCCAGGAAGTGGGCGGCGGCAGCCCAGTGGCCGGATCCAGCCAGACCGACAAGGGTGATCTTTTTTGCTCCGTGCTGATCAGTTTGAATCAATCGTATGGCACTGAGGATGTCGGCCACCCTTTGCGCGAAGAGTGGTCGGTTGTAACCCTGAGTATAGCAGGCCGCCTCCCGGGGGTTTTTCACGCGCCGGGTCTCGGTGACGGGTTTGCCATCCCTGAGGAATTCGCCCTGCTGGAAGAGATCGATCCCACAGACCGAAACCCCATCCTTGAGGAGGGCCCGGACTTCCGGGCGAGGGTCGCCCTGTTCATTGTAGAGGCCAGACTTGCCGTGGGCACTGAGGAAGATAGCCGCGTGGCGCTTCCAGTTTTTCGGGTAGAGCCAGATCACCGGAACCTGCTGCCCTTTGGTCCTGTTATTGTGAAGTCCGGGCATTTCGAGATAGGAACCCCTGTCGTTCTTGTCGGTTAGCTGCCATTCCACTACCC
>CAXEFH010000074.1:0-13058 GCA_963989605.1 uncultured Roseibacillus sp.
CTCTGCGGGGGAGAGCCTCTCTCCTCCCCCGACCGTCATCTTTCCGCCTGTCAAACTCCTCCCCTTCCCGCCCGGACCACTTCAGCGGTTCTAGCACAACGTCCCGATATGCTGGCGGCCGAGGCACGAGTGCGGTCGGCCTTTGAAATCGAGGAGTCCATGCGACTTGGCCTCCTTCCCTCTCTCTCCCTGGGTGCAAATACAATGTCCCGGGGTCCCTCCCTCCTGTCCGATTTCCGCCAATGGATTGTCCATGCTGGACCAAGTCTAGACGTTCCCATCTACGCCCCCTCCCGCATGGCAGGGGTGACTGCGGGACGAGCAGTAACTGACGAGGCTGCAGCCCTCTACCGGAAAAAAGCTCTTATCGCCTTCAGGGAAGTCGAGTCCTCCTACCTCAATCTTGGGAACCGGCACCATCAGCTTGAGGCCGCGAAACGCGAAGTGGTATTCCTCGAAAAGGCCCGCAGGAATACGACGGCAACCTTTGAGAATGGACTCGTTTCCCAGATTGAGCTTCTTGAAAGTGAGCGTCGCAGTCTTGAGGGAAAGCGGCAGGAACTTGCGATCCGACATGCCCTCCTGAGAGACCACCTCGCACTAGTCAGGGCCCTCGGCGGTGGCAGCAAAAGAGATCTCCGGAAATAGATCCCGCGAAAATCCGGATCGATTTACTGGTCCTTTCGTGAGAAATTAAGAGCCTCCCCGGCCTCAGACACCGCGAGGAAACAGCCATGAAGATCCTCCAGAGTTCACGAAATAAATCCTTCGCCGGATGCTTGGCTAGCGTATGCATTACTGTCCTGTTGCAACCACTCGTCGCAGCACCAGATGACCATAAGCATCATGACCATAAGCATCATGACCATCACAAGGACCACGACCATGCCTCGATGGCGGGCCCGAATGGAGGTAAGGTACTTTATGAAGTTCATCCTCACGCAGAACTCTTCGTTACCAGAGACCGCAAACTTCAGATCACCTTCCTGAGCGAGACTGGCAAGGCAGTCCCCCCGGGACAGCATACGGTCAAGGCAATCTGTGGCAAACGAACACGCCCTACCCGGATGCAATTCAACCGCAGGGGTTACGCTTTTTTGTCCGGACAATCCTTACCCACCGGGAAAAAGATACCCACCGTCGTGCAAATCGGAAAGGGTTCCGGAAAAAAGCCAGTAATCATCCGACTCAACCTGGATCTCGAAACCTGTCCGGACTGCAAGAAGCCCAAATACGCATGTCTTCCTTCCGATTATAAAAAATCCCGAGCTACTCCCGGAAAACAATAAGGGAACTTTACCCGGGTCCCCGATTTGTCTGAAGGGCGACCGCCGCACTTTGCGTCCTGCGCAACAGGAAGATAGCGACTGCGAATCCAGCTGAGCCCATGACCATGGACATTACCATGATCTGGTAACGGACCGCTTCCATGGGGTCAGCTCCCGCGATGACCTGGCCCGTCATGATCCCAGGCAAAGACACCAGCCCCACTGCAAGAAAAGCATTGATCTGGGGAATCAATGCAGCATTCCAGGCAGTGTTCCGCGCGTGAATCACATTCTTTCCACTCCTACGTTCCGCGTCGAATCGCTCGGCACTGAGGGTCACCGCGGTCATCGCGTTGGCAAAGACCATGCCGGAAAGACTGATCGCATATTTGGGCTCATACCAGGGTTCGACAGCAATCACTCCAAAAATCACAAGGATATATACCAGTCCACCTCCCAACCCGATGGCAAGGAGGGCATCGCGATAGGAGGCCCACCGCTGTTCCCTGACCGTACGAATGGAGATCCAGGAGGAGATCACGATCATGAAGGTGACCACGCCAAGGGTCACCCATGGGCTCCGAATCCCGAAGAGGAAGCTGAGGACATAGCCTATGGCGAACAACTGGAGCACCATCCTTCCTGTTGCCACCCAGAGGCTTCCCGCGCCTCCGCCCCACCGCAACGAAATCCAGCCTACCATAAGAATTGGAATCAGGGCGAATCCAAGGCGCCACAATGATATTTCGATCATGGAACCATTCTCAGATTACACATCACGTCGCGCAATGCTGTTGATCGGTGAGATCCTGCTGGCAGGAGAGCCTCGAGCCGACCATCTTGGTGCGGCCAATGCCCTCCGACTTTGAAGAAATCGACTATCAGGACACTCCTCTCGGGCCTCTGATCCTCCGTCGACGCCGGATGCGCTCCCTTGATGACCTCGAGGTCTACGAAATCATTCTCGGAACAGGATATCTCATGTCGAGCCTCTTCACGACGGTGGAAATCGCACTCGCGGACCTTGCTCTTGATCTCTTGAAGGAGAAACCTGGGGCGCTCTCTGTTGCGGTGGGTGGATTAGGGCTCGGATATACCGCGCAGGCAGCTCTGCGGGATTCAAGAGTCTCACAACTTCTGGTCGTGGAAGCACTACCTGCCGTGATCGGGTGGCACCGGCAGAAACTCGTGCCACTCGGGAAAGAAATAACAGCTGATCCCCGGTGTCGCCTCGTGGAGGGAGACTTTTTCTCTCTTGCAGAAGGAGACGGGTTCGATCCCGGGAAGCCCGGACGCTGCTTCGACGCCATCCTCCTCGATATTGACCATTCTCCCCGAAACCTGATTCACGAGCGCCATCGGAACTTCTATTCATTGTCGGGTCTCAGGAAGCTCCGATCCTTCCTCAACCCTGGAGGAATTTTCGCAATGTGGTCAGACGATCCTCCAGACCACGATTTTGAAAACCTTCTTCAGGTCGTCTTTCCCTCTACCCAAAGCCGGGTTGTCACCTTTCCCAATCCACTCCAGGGAACCGAGTCGAGGAGTACGGTGTATCTTTCTCAATGCGGGGACTAGAGAGTACGTAGCCGGATCTCTCCAGCCAATGCACTTCCCAAAACCCGCATGTTTCTACGCAGAAACCGACCAGCCCAACGCACCTCCCCCACGCTACTTCCCTGAATCAGGACCCGATTATGGTAGCTCTCAAACTCTACGAGGATCCCCGGACCGGTCCGGACCATAGAAATCAGCCGCGGCCAGGAGAACCCCGGAGTTGGCAGGAGGTTGCTGATAATAATCCCTTCTCCTGTAATTTTTTTTTGCATGAGGTCTGGCAGCAGCGAGATGGAAGCATCTGGTTTGACGACATCACCATTCTCGGAAACAGAGAGGTCCTCCACAATGACATCATAGAGGACCCGCTGTCGTCTCAGCCAGTCGACTGCATCCTCCCGATAAAAGCGAACGGGACCACACCACTCCGTCGCTATGCTCTCGAACAAACCAAACCCCTCGCTCCAGACGTCCACTCCCGCAATCTCTTGATCACAACCAAGCGCCCGCAGAGCTCCTACCATTCCTCCTCCCGAAAACCCAAGCATAGCCAACCGCGGCCCCCGTGCACAAAGCGCAACCGCTGAGGCCATAACGTCCCAGACACTATGAGTGGGCCCCGGGTAACAGGGTAATTCCGACAGGATACATCCATGTTCCTCGATGGTAAGCCTGTTCCCATGATACCTTTTCTGGATTGCCATCTGCCACCAAGATCAAACCATGGGGCCACCGGGTCAACTTCTCATCCGTCGATAAATGTTCGCTCCAGACTCGCCTTCTGACTCCATATAAATAGGCTGTCAGTTCATCCTCTTATCTGTAATGAAATTTTTCTCCCTGCCCGTAGTCTGTTTCCTCTGCGCTGCTGCTGTGTCCTGTAACAATCCAGCTGACCAGACTGAAGATGCCAAGGTAGGACCGGCCCTTGAGAAAAAAATCGACTCCGGACCCGGTGGAGCATCGAAGTGGACCTTCACGGAAAACTCTTACATCGAATTTACAGGATCAAAGGTCAATGGAGGGACACAGGTCGGACGTTTCACCAACATTTCGGGCCACTTCACGATTATGGATGGGGAACCCGTAGGAAACGACCACGAGGTCACAATCAATATGGATGCCATCACTACAGAGAAGGAGAAACTCACGGCGCATCTTAAGAACGAAGACTTCTTTGATGTCCCTTCACACCCGGTCTCCAGCTATGATGTAACCTCCATTACAAAAACTGCAGAGGGCGAGTATGAGATTACGGGTAACCTGACGATGAGAGGCAAGACCAACAGTGTTACCTTTTCTGCCAGCGTACTGCAGTCCGAAACGACTGCAGCAATCAGGGCCAAGTTTGATCTCAAGCGCTACCAGTGGGACATCAACTTCAAGGGAGTTGGAGAGAATATCCTCAATGAAGAAGTCATTCTGGATTTCAATCTCGAAGCGACACCTCCGGACTAGTAAACAGGAGTTGCTTCAGCGGCCACCTGTCAGGATCGCGCCCCATCTACAATCCGTGAAATCTTCAACGGATTATCTTCCTGCAATTCGGGCGGCAGGAGGTGATCAGGAAAATCCTGCCAGCATACAAGCCTTGTGAAGCGGGTGATCGCACGAGGGCCTACCGACGTCGAACGGCCATCAGAGGTGGCAGGCGCAGGTCCCCCATGAACCATCCCGTGACATACCTCCACTCCAGTGGGGAATCCATTGTAGACCAATCTGCCCGCCTTGCACTCCAGCACGGAAATCAGGCTGCCAAACCTCTCAAGATCCTCCTCGGTTGCATGCACCGTGGCCGTCAGCTGGCCCTCCAGACTTTCAGCAACCTTGAGCATGGAGGCTTCCTCATCAGCTGAAACCATTAGGGTGGCAGGGCCAAACATTTCCTCAGCCATGGACTGGTCGGACAGAAATGCGGTCGCATCAGTGCCAAGGACGGCGGCCCCCGCCTCTCCGCTCCCTTCCTCAACCGCCACCTGGGCGAGGGTCTCAACGCCTTCCTTAGAGGTCATTCGCTCCAACCCACCATGATATGCTTCGGCAATCCCCTTGTGCAACATGGCAGCAGGGGCAGCGTTTCCCGCCAACGAAGCGATGCGCTCCGCGAATTGGCTCCGACCCTCTCCCCCCAGGATCACCAGCCCAGGGTTAGTACAGAACTGACCTACCCCTAGCGTAAGCGATCCAACAAAGCCTTCCGCAATGGCATCGCCCCTCTCCCTGAGCGCACCCGGCAGTATGAACACAGGATTGATCGCACTCATCTCCGCCCAGACAGGTATCGGCTCCGGTCGCGCCGCGGCAGCATCCATGAGCGCCCTGCCCCCCGTCCTCGATCCCGTGAATCCCACCGCCTTGATCGCGGGATTCCTTACCAGCGCCTGTCCGATGGTTCTCCCACTGCCGAAAAGGACTGAAAAGACTCCATCATGCAACCCACATGTCTTCACTGCTTTGCGAACTGCGGTTGCAACGATCTCTGCGGTCCCGGGATGAGAGCCATGCGCCTTGACGATCACCGGACAACCTGATGCCAGTGCACTCGCGGTGTCTCCACCCGCCACCGAATAGGCTAGGGGGAAATTGCTGGCACAAAAGACTAGCACAGGTCCCATGGGCCTCCACATCGAGCGACAGTCTGGCTTTGGCACCGGACTACGGCCGGAGTCCGCATGATCAATTCGCGCATCCACCCATGACCCTTCTTCAAGAAGATCTGCAAAAAGTCGTAACTGCCCACAGGTTCTCCCCTTTTCCATCCGGCAACGCGCCTCTGGCAGGGCTGTCTCCCTCGTCATCCGATCAACGATTTCTTCCTCTGCTGCATCAATTTCATCAGCAATCGCCTTCAGGAATTCCGCTCTCTCGAGTCCGCTTCTTCCGCGAAAATCCACAAAGGCTTCTTCAGCCAAGTTGCATGCCGCACCAACGCTTTCCTCTCCCTCAGCAAGGTAAGCAGGATCGATCTCCTCCCCGGAAACCGGGTTGACCGCGTGGTACTCCCCAGCGCCTCCCGATCCCCGGCCCGCTCCGATAAATGACGTTCCTTGCAAGTCCATGGTCCAGACTTTCTACCCGGCTCACTCCCCGCAGCCAAAGCAAATCGTGGGAATCCTGCGGTGGATTGACCCGCCACTCCGGTTCAATTATACCATCCACAGATCAGGAGGATGACCCTCCCTTGCTCCCCATGAAAATAATCGGTCCCGAAGAAGTTCACTCCGCTCTCAGCTATCCAGCTCTCGTTGACTCCCTGCAGGAAACCTTTTCCGGTGAATTCAACATGCCTCCGCGCAATGTCTTCCTCCTTGATGAGGATTCGGAGTCGCATGACGCCTTCGCGGTCCTGCCCTCATGGAATACCGACCTGATCGGGGTCAAGGCCTTCACCTACTTTCCAGTCAACTCGACACCGTATAAATCACTCTACTCGAAGATCCTTCTCTTTGACAGAGCCCATGGTGAACCTCTGGCCCTTGTCGATGGAACGACTGTCACTTTCTGGAGAACTGCGGGAATCTCCGGGCTGGCAACCCGTCTTCTCGCTCGTGAGGATGCGGAGAGCCTCCTCCTGCTTGGCACTGGCAATCTCTCAAAATACATCATTCGGGCAAATGCCAGCGTGAGGCCTCTCAAACGAGTGATGGTATGGGGACGCACACCTTCCAATGCCGAGCAGGTCGTGGCTGAGATGAGCCCCGAACTGGAGGGAGTGGAAGTAACTGTGGCAACAGACCTCGAGAGTGCCTGCGGGCAGGCTGACATCATTGTCAGCGCCACTGCCTCGCATGAACCGCTCGTCATGGGAGACTGGATCAGCGAAGGCACTCATACCGACTTCATTGGAAATCATCATGCTGATAAGAGGGAATGTGACACCTCCCTCGTGCTCAAGTCCAGGGTCTACGCAGACAGTTACGCAAACTGCTTCAAGGAGGCCGGAGAAATCCTCGTCCCCATCTCGGAAGGCGTCTTCCACAAGGAGGATGTGGTGGCCGATCTGTCCGAAATGTGTGACGGAACTGCGCCTCTCCGCCAGAGTGAGGAAGAGATTACCCTCTTCAAGTCCATCGGCATGGGAATCAGCGACCTCGTAGGCGCAGGACTGGCTTACAAGGTCTCCAGCCAGTCCTAGGAACCAAATGCTTAGCCTGATCCCACTGATAGCGCCCTTTTTCCCTGTATTCTGCTACTCAGGTCGGGTGGCCACACATTCCTCGACAATCGACAGGATCCGTTTCCTCTCCTCGCCAACTAGCGGCAGACGGGGCGCCCGAACGGTCTCGGTTCCATAACCAAGCGTGGCACAGGTGAGCTTGATGTACTGAACCAGCTTCGGATGGCTATCGAAATGCAGCATCGGCATATACCAGCGGTAAACCTCGAGCGCCTTCGTATAATTCCCCTCCTGAAATGCATCCCAAAGCAAACGATTCTCGCGGGGGAACGCATCCACCAAACCGGAAATCCACCCGGTGCACCCCAGCATGAAACTTTCAAGTGCCACATCGTCGAGACCGGCAAAGACTAGGTAGCGGTCTCCCAGAGCGTTGAAGAGATCTGTGATCCGACGGACATCACCTGAGGCTTCCTTGATGCAAACGATGTTTTCTACATCCTCCATCTGCTTGAACATCTCCGGAGTAATATCAACCCGATAGACCGGAGGATTGTTGTAGCACATGATTGGCAAACTGGTGGAGGCTGCCACGGACCGGAAATGGTGGACGGTTTCCCGACCGTCCGAGTTATAGACCATCCCAGGCATGACCATGAGACCATCTACCCCAGCTGCCTCTGCGGCCCTTGAGGTATCACAGGCATTCTGCGTTGTGAACTCTGCGACTCCGTTCAAGACAGGGACGCGCCCATCCGCTACCTCTACCGCAGCCTCCAGCACCCTCACTTTTTCCTCAAGCGAAAGAGAGCAGTTTTCGCCGATCGTTCCGAGCATGATCAACCCATGCACTCCCTCCTTGATCAGGGCGTCGACGTGATCCTGAGTTCCCGGGAGGTTTAATGAAAAATCATCGTGAAACTGGGTGGGAACCGCCGGGAAAACGCCGGTCCAATCTACTTGCAGTGGCATGAGACGGGATAGAACCGATCCCTCAGCCCTGCGTCAAGTTCCCGCTTCGAGACACCATAAAGTCCCCCGAAATTAGACCCCGAAACAGAACGGATCAGCCGGGTCGAGGATCAGGGTCGACTCCCCGTTGACCCATGCTTTTCCTCGAATCCGGGGAATCACGGTCTGGTCGTCCCGTAGTGTCACGGAGCCTTCAAATACGGTGTTTAGGATACTGGCCTGCCGCCATGTCTGGCCTTCCTCAAGCTTCCCAGCAGCATGGAGGCAGGCCAACTTGGCACTCGTCCCCGTCCCGCACGGGGAACGATCATATTCCTTCCCCGGGCACAGGACAAAATTACGACTATCCGCTACCAAGGGGTCAAAGGGCGGACCAAAGACTTCGATGTGGTCGATCTCACCGCCGTCCTGTCCCGTAATTCCATTACGCTTGAGGGCATTTCTTACCTCCCACGTGAAAGCCGTGAGCTTGTCAATGTTTGCGATCTCTACAGCGGGGCCCTGCTCTTCGATCAGAAAAAACCAGTTCCCTCCCCAGGCTACCTCACCGGATATTTGACCCCACCCCGTTACATCGACCACTACTTCATCTCCATGCCGAAAACTAGGAACATTCTCTACAGACACCCACCCATCCTCACCGAGGGTCACCTCCACGACCCCGACAGGCGTTTCAATCCGGTGACTTCCCTGACCTATGCGCCCGAGATGGGCAAGAGTGACCGCTACTCCCATGGTTCCATGAACACAACTATGCAGAAGCCCGACATTGTTGAAAAAAATTACTCCTGCGACACATCCAGGTTCGCTTGGCTCGCAAAGTAATGCCCCAACCAGGGCATCGTGGCCGCGTGGCTCGCTGACACAGGATGTTCGCAGCCAATCATGCTCTTCAGCCAGTCGCATCCGCTGGGCCGCCACGGTCCCTCCTCCCAGTTCGGGTCCACCGCTGACGATCACCCGGGTAGGCTCTCCCGCAGTATGGGAGTCTATTACCTGCAGCTTTGTGAAACCAGCCATGAAAGGTATTTGATTGATCTTTAGGAGAGAGTCAAATCCACGGATGCCTCAGAGAAGAATCATCCCATCGATTTTTCCTGACTTACGCGAAACGATCCACCGCAAGCTGCTCAACTGGAACCGTCGCAGGGCGTCCAGAAACGATCTCAGCTATCAGCCTCCCCGTGATGGGGCCAAGGCTTAGCCCCAGCATCGCGTGTCCACTTGCTACCAAAACCCGCTCTGTTCCTTCAACCCGGCCAAGATATGGAAGTCCATCCGGGGAACAGGGGCGTAGGCCAGCCCAGCGTCGAACCCCCTCGAACTCGCCGGGTCGCAACCCGGGAAAGACCCGGCAAGCCGCCTTGATAATGCCCCGAACCCTGCGCTCATTGACCGACAGATCCTCTCCACAAATCTCCATGGTCCCCGCAACCCTCAGAGCCTTTCCGATTGGAGTGATCGCGACCTTTGCCTCGCCTAGGAGCGAGCACAGCTGAGGTAGAGCTCCCGGATTTTCAAGGGTCATGGAATAGCCCTTGCCTCCCTGCAGGGGAACCCGGGTTCCCAGAGACCTTGCAAGGCCACCTGTCCATGCTCCGCCAGCGACAACAACCTCCGCTCCACCCAGCATTTCTCCCCCCTCAAGCTCCACGGTCCCGTCCCCGATACGTCGTACCTCGCAGCCATACCTGAACTCTGCACCTCCAGCGAGCAGGCTCTCCCGGAGGCAACGGAGGAACTCCCCCGGATTCAGATGGCAGTCCTGCTCATACCAGATCCCTCCCCGTGCTTTCATCTCGACTCCCGGATCGAGCTCATGCAACCGGTCCAGATCACAAACTTCGATACGAAGACCGAGCTCCCTCGCTTTTTCAGCCAGTTCCACCTCCTCCTTTAGCAAATCATCGGATTCGCAGAGCATAAGAAGACCACGACGCTGCAGCCCAAAATCAAAATCATCCGCAAGATCCTTGAAGAGTTCGCGGCTGGCAAGTTGGAGGTCACGCAGAAGACCTGCGCTAGATTTCACATGCCGGGCGTTGGCGCATCCAATGAATGACAATCCCCAGCGTACCAGATCGAGGCTTAACCGGGGACGGACATAGAATGGGCTCTCGGCATCCAGCAACCATTTGAGACCCTGGGTGACGACTCCGGGCGCTGCCAGCGGAGTAAAGTGACTCGGAACCACCATCCCTGCGTTTTCGCGCGAGCAATTGTCCCCGCGCTCTTCCTCACGCTCGAGAACAAGGACCTCCCGGCCCTCCTGCGAAAGGTAGTAGGCACAACAAAGCCCGATCACCCCACCTCCAACGATGATCACTCGCTCGCTCACAGCCGTATTGTAGCTCCGTAACGGTCAAAAAGCCAAGGACCTCGCTCTCTGCCTCGTGGACTTTGACCAGGTCCTTTACTTCTTTTCCAAAAACCGTAATATAAGGCTACCCTATCAAAATGGTGATTCCTGGCCAGAGAACCTGTGTCCTCACGATCATTGCGTGCACGCTCTGCTCGCCTCTGAAAGCTGGCAAACCAGCTCTCGCGACCATTGACATGGCAAAGGCATTCGACGCTTACCACCTCACTGCGCTGGAACGGAAACGAGTGCGCGATGCCCGCGAGACCCTGAAGCAGGATCCTCGTCCCGAATCCCTCAAGCTCCTGGAGATCGAATTGGATGATCTCAAGGTCCGGATCCAGAACCCCATCCGTGAGGAAAAACAGCGCCAGGAGGATTACCGGCGTTTCCTCGTAAAACATCACGAGTACTCCACGCTCAAGCGCGAACATGCGCGAGACAATGCCGAGAAGCTCAAGCTGCTCAATGAGAGCATGGTCGTAACAAGCCGCAAGCTACTCAAGGACATACGTCTCATCGTGCAGAAAATCGCCAAGAAGGAAGGTTTCGACCATGTGTTTGAGACCAGTGGGGCAACCAGCTCCCAGCTTCCCTCCCTCGTTTACATCCGCAACGCAACTGATATTACCGAGCGAGTCATCGAGAATCTGAATCGGGATCAGCCGGTGGATCCCTGATCCACTACCTGAATCCCGGCTGGAACTAGCGGGTCCAACAGAGGGAGGTCGGGCGTTCACTCTTCATCCACTGTTTCGTCTCTCTGGTAGATGGGCAGTTGCCGATAGGGCACGGTAAAAGCTAGAACCATAGTGGCCGTTCCATAGATCCGTCCTGCCTCACGGCTGTACCACGAACCATCCTGCTGCTGCTTAGGGAGGTAGGATTCATACATCCAGTTCGCATATGTTTCCCAATACTTGCCTCCCAGCTGAAACATACCCTGGGCAGAGTAGTAATTCCCATAGTACTCGAACTGGTAATTCCTTAGCCGCCGGTGATTCCTCAGGACAAATTCTCCGGCCTTGATGGTCGCAGGCTTTCCATGCTCTCCACAGAGCTCGAGGCAGAGCAGACCCATTCCCGTGAGAGACTCCTTATGGCTCGTGCGGTCAGAATACCCGAAGCTTCCCAGACGGTCATCGTAGTGGCGGTAGAGATATTCGACAGCATCTTCAATCGCACGATCGGGCACGGCGGCTCCATTCAGCTTCGCCGATCGGAGAGCCATCAGAGCCCAGCCACTGCAGGAAGTATCACTATCGCGGGATTGTGGATGATACCTCCATCCACCCTGATGCTTCTCCGACTTGGGTACACGCTGTGCCCTGAGAATTAACTGGAGCGCACGGGCGAGGGAGCTCTTGACCCGCTTCTGTCGCTCCGGGTCCACCATACCCGAAACCTCCGAGAGAAATAGAGTGCTGATATTGTGGGCATACATCGGGCCACTTCCCGCATGACCGGCGACGAAAAGGCCCGAGCGCTGCTGGTGCTGAAGAACATAATCAATGCAGCGGTTTATGTTCGCTGCATAGGGCCCTTCCGTAGGCATGTGGCCTTTCGAAAGAAAGGCCATCCCTACCAGCGATGGAATGCCGGTAGAGGTTCCATAGTTCTCAGGAAAACTGCCGTTTCGCTCCTGAGACTCGGCAAGAAACTGTAAACCCCGCTCAACGGCTGGGTCCACCTTGCTTTTCCATTCCGAGAAAACCGTCCTGGGAATCTGCTGGGCGTGGGCACCACAGACCAACAAAAGAAAACCACAGATCGTTGTGGCAAAAATCACTCTCATTCTGATTACAATCTCCATGAACAACTTTCCATCTGTGCCACTATTTTCCACCGCGGGCGACCTCCTGGAAGTAACGCTTAACAAGGCCACGATAGTCTTCAGGGACACCTACGGCACCAGTGCCCCCCACATCTGACCGAAGGATTTCCTTGAGCTTTTCCCAGTCCTTGGCGCTGACACCCAGCTTGGCCAGTTCGGGCGGAACGCCCGGGTCTCCTTGTGCCTGCCGAACACCTTCCTCCGGCTTCTGCCCGGGTTCCGGGGATGGCTGGCCCTCCTGACCAGGTTGCTGACCAGGTTGCTGTCCCGGCTGCTGACCGGGTTGCTGGCCACCCTGCATCGCCTGCATTGCTTGCTGGGCAGCTTGCGACAGAGCCTCTGCCGCCTGCTGCGAAGCTTCTGCCTGCTCCCCAGCGGTTTGCGCCCGAGAGGCCTGGGAGGCGGCCTCCATCGCCTCCGCGAGAGACTCTGCGGTCCCGGGCAATTGATTGGGACGAGGCGGTTGGGAGGCTGCCTGCTGAGCCTGCTGGGCAAACTGCTGGGCAGCTCGCTCTAGAGCTTCGGCGGCATTCCCAAAGTTTTCCGAGGCCTGTTCGTGCTGCTGGGCGGCCTCCTGAGCCTGCCCCTGCTCTGCGGACTGAGCAGCCTGTGAGGCCTGCTCACTCCCCTGCTGAGCCTGCTCGCTGGCCCGGGACATCTGACCGGACTGACCGTTCAGCTGGGGTAAACTCTCAATCGCCTCCGCAAGAGCAGCAGCTTCCTCTGCCTGTAACTCCTGAACTGCTTGCAGGGCCTGATCGATGTCGCCCGCCTCCAGGGATTCCAAAGCCTCCGCAATGTCGGCTTGTCGCTCCGCAAGTTCAGCGAGTTCCGGATCGGCTTGGTCTCCACCCTGACCAGGTTGCTGCCCCTGTCTCTTATACACATCTGAAGCTGCCGACGAATAGAGAGGTGTAGAACTCGGTGGTCGCAGAATCATTAAAAAAAAAT
>CAXEFH010000075.1:0-13040 GCA_963989605.1 uncultured Roseibacillus sp.
TTTTTTCAAGCAGAAGACGGCATACGAGATTTCTGCCTGTCTCGTGGGCTCGGAGATGTGTATAAGAGACAGGATCTCCCACTCCGCCTGTGGAGTGCTTGTCGATTACTGGGCCCTCAAGATGAAGGTCCGACCAGTCAAGGACGCCCCCCGAGTCGCGCATAGCAAGAGTAAGGCTCACGCATTCCTCAGGGCTCAGGCCCTGGAAGTAAACCGCCATCGCGAATGCCGCTGCCTGTCCTTCGCTGAGGCTCTTGTCGGTGAGACCCCGGATGAGACAATTAATTTCATCCTGGCTCAGGATGCAGCCATCGCGTTTTCGGCGGATAATTTCCTGGGGAAGAAAGTGCATGGGACTGGGGCCGATGCCGGGGTGAGCTCAGGAAAATATTCTCGCGAGGAGAGGCCATGCATGGGCTCCGAGGTAAATTCCTGCGATGCCAACGACTCCTGCAAGGGCTGGGGGGGCAGGAACCGGGAGTTTGCAGGCGCTGAAAATAATGCCGACAAGGATTCCGACGGCGAAAGCGAGAAGGATCTCAATCATTGTTCTTTTTGAGGTGTTTACAGTGCTGACCATGGGCGGTAGATGGATCAAGGGGTCAATTGCCGAGCGCGAGGAAAAGCCCCGCTATGGCGGCACTCATAAAATTCGCGAGGGAAGCAGCGAAAACCGCCTTGAGGCCCATCCGGGCAATGTCCGGGCGGCGGCTTGGAGCGATCCCGCCCAGACCGCCAAGGAGAATGGCGATGGAGGAGAGGTTTGCGAAACCGCATAAGGCGAAGGTTACAATACCCTCTGAGAGAGGAGAGAGCGATCCATCATCAAGGAGGGCCTTGTAGGCCACGAATTCGTTGAGGATGATTTTTTGTCCGATGAAACTACCGGCCCGGCTCGCTTCTTCCCAGGGAACTCCAAGAATCCACGCCAATGGAGCAAAGATGACTCCGAGAATCTGCTGGAGGGAAAGATCGGGGCATCCAAACCAGCCGCCCAGTGTTCCAAGACCAAGATTAAGTAGGGCGATGAGCGCGATGAATGCGAGGAGCATGGCTCCGACATTCAAGGCAAGCTTCAATCCCGCAGAGGCTCCCTGAGCCGCTGCATCAAGGACATTGACCGGCTTGTTCTCCTCCTCATCGCCGGGGAGGTTTTCCTCAGGAATATCGCTTTCGGGGAAAAGGATTTTGGCGAATAGCAACCCGCCCGGTGCGGCCATGAATGAGGCGGCAAGGAGATACTCAAGGTTCACTCCCATGCCCGCATATGCTGCCAGCACTGATCCCGCAATCGAGGAGAGGCCTCCTACCATGATTGCAAAGAGCTCTGACTGGGTCATCCGTGGAATGTAGGGCCGTACGACGAGGGGAGCTTCGGTCTGCCCCACAAAAATATTTGCGGTAGCCGAGAGAGACTCGGCCCGACTCGTTCCCAGCAGTCTGCGCAGAGCGCCTCCGAGACTGCGAATGACCAATGGCATGATCCTGAGGTGGTAAAGAACCGCAATCAGCGACGCGAAAAAAATGATTACCGGCAGGACGCGAACGACAAAGATGAATCCCACCGACTCCTGCTCTGCGAGGGATCCGAACAGGAATTCGATACCCCTGTCCCCGCTGGAAATGATGGCACGTACTAGCTGGGAGAGTGCCCCGAGGACTGCCTGGCCCTGAGTGGTGAAAAGAACGAATGCACCTAGTCCCATCTGGAGAAGCAGGGCTCCCGCTACGGTGCGAAGCCGGATGGCACGCCGGTTAGAGGAGAAAATCATCGCGACGCCGAGTAGAACGGCGATTCCGAGAAGAGAGACGAGCGCAGACATGAACCTGATGCCGAAGACGGCTTAACAGAGAAGAACCACTGGCGCTATCGAAACCGTCAAGCGATCGAGCTCCCTTTGAGCGATCTTGACAGATAGTATCAGGATCGGGAAGTTGTGCGGGGCAAGTCGTTTCTGGGAGAAATCTCTGGCATGTTCCGCGAATACGCGCATCAGAGATCGGGACATACCCGGTATCGAGAGAAGTAGTAGTTTGCTGATGGAAAAGGCGCATGGAATTGTAACTCGAGTCACCAAGCTGGGCGATACGAGTCTGATTGTTCACTGGTGCAGCCGGGAAGCAGGATTGATGAAAACCGTTGCGAAAGCGGCTCTTCGACCAACGAGCCCCTTTGCAGGGAAGCTTGATCTTTTCGTGGAGGCAGACCTTGTCTGGTCGCCCAGCCGTAAAAGCGATCTTCACCTTCTGAAGGAAGCTGAGGTTTCGGGCTTTTACCCTGAGCTGAGGCGCGGATACGCAGAAACCATGGTAGCGGCATATTTCTGCCAGCTTCTTGAGACGTTCGTCGAGCGAGAGCACCCTGTCCCGGAGCTGTACGATCTCCTGCAAGGCTCCTTTCGCTACCTGTCGAAATCCCCGGCAGAGCGACGGATTTTACTCCATTACGAGCGCAGATTAGCCGAACTGCTCGGGGTTGGGCACGATGGGGTGAATGCAGGAGCAGCCCTCGAAAGGGCGTTCGGCAGATTGCCTCCTGCCCGCAAGGACTGCCTGGCTCTGCTGGGTGGTGGGTGAGCAGCCTGAGGGGCCATGCGGCCAGATCATGATGAGCTTCTCGCCTTACCGCGTTTGTGTCCTGAACTGCTCACCACGGATCCACTTCCGCAAAACCTCATCGCTAGCGGTCAGGTTTCCAGTCACCCGGTAGTGAGAACTTCTCAGGACTTGTGACCGCTCCCGTGACTCATCGACAACGCAGTAGGGACTGGATCCAGAGGAGTGAATGAACCGCATCTCTCTTTTGGCGTCAACGACCAGAAAAGCGACATGGCTGTCTAAGCCGACAATGTAAATCCCTCGTCCGCTTGAGAGGACTTCATTGAGGAATCGGTCATAGTCCATTCCCACCCTGATCTTCATTTCCTCAGCACTAAGAAAAGTCCTCAGAATATTCTGTGAAGCCTGCTGGGCCAGAGGCGCCCACTCAACACGGAAACCTGCATCCTGCAAAACTGACGAGACGAAATAACCACAGGCGACCTTGCCGGTGCCGGGCTCATGTGCCGTGCCGTTGAAATCCCATGGTGTTCCAAGCCAGCATTGCATCAGTCGAGGCAGGCTCAATTGAAGAAGTTCCCGCGCCTGGTTGAGGATCTGCGTACGGTCCCTATCAAGGTTTGCCGTATCGTATGACCGGCCGAGGCGCTGCCGATGGTCTTCTAGGTCGCGGGAGAGGACTGTGTAAGTAGCGGGATCTGGTGCTGGATCGGAGATGTGGTTGGAGATACGTAATTGCTCCAGGGCCGCCGAGATCCGGTGTCGCTGGGCCCATGCCGCCAAGCCGATGCCAATAAATAAAAGGGAAAGGAAAACTCGCAGAAGGAACCTCCGCATCCGAGTAGTCTACACCGCCATTTCCACCAATCCCAGCCCTCAGGAGATTACTGCTCTGCGAAACCTGTCAAGGGTCGTCATCAGCGATAGAGAGCCTCGATGGGATTTCTATCGTTTTTCGTGCAGCGTATAATAGACGGTACTCCCAAGAAGGGGTTTGCCCTTGACGGAGAGGACTCCAGGGAAGTTGATGGTGTAGAGATATCCTTTTTTGAGATCAGCGGTATTTTCGAAATTGATCAGGCAGGAACGGTCTTTTGCGGAGAAGCCAGTCACTGCCGCAGAAACCTTTTGCTTGTCCACTTTTGGAGACCCGTATTTCGCGTGATACGTATATGTATGTCGGGTAATTTCGACATCCCGGAGACTTTCTGACTGGATCGGTTGCGTGAATCCTATGGAAAAGCCTTTTGGGGTTAACTTAACCCGATCAATGGCAAGGAAGTCGGCAGCCTGTTCCTTGAGACGAACCCTGACCAACCCCTCACCCCCTGCCCACGAAAGGTGAGTTTTTGCGACCCAGAGTGATCCATCAGGAGTAAAGGTCAGTCGATGGTTTCCGGCGCCCAGCGCTCTGGTTCGCAGAAATGGGATGGCGGCTCCCTGAGAGACGTCTCCAACAGAGTCAGGAATGAATCGCACGAGGGTGGGGCTGTTCATCTCTCCGATTAGCATCTGCTCGCTCAGCCTTCCGAAGACGCCTTGCGGAATCATGCGGGGTTCGGTGGGAGAGTTCGCAAGTTCGCCCTGCGGCAACAGACCCATGGCCGGAGTTCGCAATCTTTCAAGTTCGGCTACTGGAAGTTCCAAAGGCTCTCTGGTCCATCCCTTCTTCCACACCAGCGAGGCAGGATGTCCATAGAAATTGCCTTCTCGCACGTGGAAGACCTTGCTCGTTCCCAGCCAGTCCCCCTGATTATCGGTAACGAAGAGACGTCCGTCTTTGTCGAACCCAAGTCCTTCCGGAGAGCGAAAACCGCTCGCAAATGGTTGCCAGCTACTGCCATCAGGAGAAACCTTCAGGACCCACCCACGGTAAGGGACCCGGGAATACATGCGGCCTGCACGGCCTTTGTATTTTCCCCACCCGGCTCCGTTCAGCATATACTTTCGCTCAAGGCCGATCGTGCTCCACTGGCCACGAATTTCCTCGCGAATGCCGGCACCGTTCGAGGCTGTGCCCAGCGCGAGGTATATGTAGCCCTCCTTATCCTTTGCGAGGCCGAAGGCGAACTCATGATAGTTCCCCGTCATTCCGAAATCATCGAAGACTGTCTCGTAGAGGTCTGCGACTCCGTCGCCATTGGTGTCCTTGATTCTGGTCAACTCAGGGCGTTGCATGACCAGAAAGCTGGAGTCGCTCTCGGCAACGATACCAAGTGGTTCGTGCAGGCCTGCGGCAAACTGCTTCCAAGAGTCGGCCTTGGGGCTGTAGATAAAGACTTCACCGCGATGAAAACATGCCGCAAGTTTGCCGCTGGGTGTGGTTGCAATTCCACCGACCTGCGGGTCTACCCCGGGAGGAGGAGACACTTTTTCTATGCTGAAGGAGTCGGTCCATACGTCAGCAGAGGCGAGACACGAGGCGAGAATGACTAAGGGGATGCTACGGATCATGGCGTGGAGTAAGGGTGACGGTCAGGCGCCCTGGACCCTTGAGGATCTGGCGATTGCTGGAGACCGATAATTTTTCGGAGGACTGGAATTTGAGAGCAAGAGGGTATTTGCCCTGAGCACTCTTGATTTCAAAGCTACGGGAGAGTGCTCGGCCGTTTGCGGTAGGCCTGATGGTTTCCTCGATCACCATTCCTGAGACTTTCCATCGGAACGAGGGAAGGCCGTCGGTGAGGGAATACCCGAGGAATTGTGGAGGGGCATTCCCGCTGGAGACCAAATCACTCAAGGGGCTGGCGTCTTCCCGCAGAAGAACATCTCCCTCGATAGCGGCGAGACCATTGCCGTTGCCTTTCCAGACGCTCCAGCCGTCGATGAAATCTCCCTTCCAGATGTAACGCAGCCGGCATTCGCCTGCATCCCAGCAGTAGTGCAAGTCGTCATTCACAGCCACCGCGATCGCGGCGGGTCCCGCCTCGGGCATGAAGATACGCTTTACCTGGGGCCGCCTGCGCATGCTTGGAGACGCATAGAAGGGGTCACTCCGCTGCTTTCCGCGCACAACTCCGACGGCGGCACGCTTTGAGACGTTCATCATGCCATTCATCAGAGTGAAGTGCCCGGGGTAGGTACAGATGTAGGGATACTTGCCCTCCGTAGTCGGCGCTTGAAACCATATCACTGACTCCTTCCCCGGCTGAATCATACCCGAACTGTGTAGGATCCTCGGATGGGATTCGGGCTCCCATCCCAGTTCCTCTCCCCTGGCGCCGAGTGCTAGGACCGCCTTCACGAGCTCTTCTCCCTTGTCTCTCCCGTTGGTAATTCCCGGGGTGCAGATAATCAGGTTGTGCGGAAGCTCATCCGGATTTCTGAATGTCAATCGGACCTTGGCACCAGGCTTCACCGTAAAGGATTCGACATCATACTTCATCTGGGTCCGGATCGCCGAAATAACGATGTTCTGGTCGATTCGACCGAAGCCGGCTGGAGCTTCTTGAGCCTTCGCCGACAGGAGCCCGAGGAATGCCGCCGTGAAGAGTTGAGCGATGGGCAGGCTGAAGTGCTTGAGCATGCAAGAAACCAAGAGAGATCCCGTTGAGAATCAAGCGAAATTCAGCAGAGGCGCCTTGCTCCGGAGCGCGGGCCTCTGCGGAAGTCAGCTTACCCCAAGGACCAGCAGAGAAATGTCGTCAAAAACATCGCCAACATGCGCGCCAAGGAGGTTCTGGTAGAGGGATGAATCCGGGGCGAGAACAGTGCAATCAAAGCCTTCGTGGTCGACCGTATAGCCGCCCCCTGCAGGAGCAAGCAGGTAGAAGACAATTTGTCCCCTGTGTTCGGTCTCGACGAGCGTTCCTGAACGGACCGGCTCTTGCTCTTTGCAGGGAGAGGGATGAAAGCCTCGCAAAGTATTGATGGTGGTTGCGATCCTTTCTGCCTGGACCGACTGAGCTCCTGCCAGATAAGAGGCTTCGATGGCTCGCGTATCATACTTCCCCTCGGACCGGGTCTCGTCTCCGGTGGCATTCTGATGCGCTTCTTTCGCGGCGGTCTGCATGACCGTGAGCTGACTCTCGAGAAGAGCACAGATATCCCGGATGATTCTGGACTTCGGCATGTGAAGAAGAGCGATCAGTGAGAGAGATCTTCCGACGCTGAATCCGTCATTTTCCTCCCCATCGGTAGATACCGGATGAATATGTCGTCTGGCAAGAGACTGCTGCGGCTGGTGGGCGAAAAGTGAGGGTCTCTTTGATTATGATCGGACATCAAGACAGGGCTGATCTGCAGGAACGGCCTCCCGCGTAGACAAGCCAGCCGGGAGAGGATGGCCTCTCCCGGCTGATTAAATGGAGCGGGTGAACGGATTCGAACCGTCGACATTCACCTTGGCAAGGTGACGCTCTACCACTGAGCTACACCCGCATCCGTTAAGCGCCTAGATACACCGCGGGAAACGACCGGCAAGTCCTTTTTCCTTCTGACATATGAAGGATCAGGCTCTTTTGGCTGAAAAATCTCGTATCCATGAGGGTAGTTTCCCGGTTAAACCCCTGCAGCCGCATGAACAAGCTTGATGAAATCGTCGCCCATAAGCGTTTAGAGGTTGAGCCCCTTGTTCCTCTTTCCGCCAAGCTCAAGGCTCAGGCGCTTCAGAGGAATGATTTCCGTGGTTTCCGGTCTGCGCTGGATCGCGGACCCGATCGGCTTGGGGTTATTGCTGAGGTCAAGAAAGCGTCCCCCTCAGCCGGGGTGATTGACAAGTACTTCGACCCTCTCCGCCAGGCGGGAATGTATATTGATGGAGGGGCCTCGTGCATGTCGGTCCTGACGGACAAGAAATATTTTCAAGGATCATTGACCTATCTTTCGGAGATCTCGAAAGAGTCTTCAATACCTCTCCTTCGCAAGGACTTCATGGTAGATGAAGCTCAGATTTATGAGGCAGTGATAGCTGGAGCGGATGCGATCTTACTCATTGTGGCCTGTCTTAACGATGAGGACCTTCACC
This sequence comes from uncultured Roseibacillus sp., assembly GCA_963989605.1. Taxonomy (GTDB): domain Bacteria; phylum Verrucomicrobiota; class Verrucomicrobiia; order Verrucomicrobiales; family Akkermansiaceae; genus Roseibacillus_B. Next base: position 7,526 of record CAXEFH010000075.1, read on the forward strand.
GGTTTTATCAGGTAGCGAGGGACCTTCAGCTTGATGTTCTGGTAGAGGTACACGATCTCCCGGAGATGGAGCGAGCTATTGATCTGGGAGCGGATCTGATAGGAATTAATAATCGGAATCTGAAGACCTTTGAGACAGATCTTTCGACAACAGAGACGCTTGTCGATGAGGTGCCCGATGATGTTACGGTGGTGTCAGAGTCTGGAATCAGGGGGGTCAATGACGCGCAGTTCGCCCTCGATGCGGGTGCGAATGCCATCCTCGTAGGAGAGTCTCTGATGAGGGCCAATGTTCCGGGAGAAGAGATTCATTCCTACCTCTCCCTGACGATCTCGGATTCCAACGAGGGAAGACCGTCTTGACCCGGAACGGTTGAGAGGGGATAAATCAGATCCAAGTGAGACCATACGAGATTTTCAGAGAAGTTGAGCCGGCCATCGTCACGGACCTGTTCACCACTTTCCGGGACGAGGATCGAGATGTTTACAAGAGTGCCTTGGCCAGCCTGGCACAGGATCGAAAACTGCGGCCGGTCTTCGTCCAGAGAAAGTCGGTTACGGATCAGATTGCCTGGATGCACAAGACCTTGAAGCTTCGTGGGAGTGATGCCGTAGCAGAGCACCTTCTCCAAGTCTGGTTTATGAAGTTCCAACAACCGCTGCTCATCAAATTTTGCGATGGAATGGGAATTGAGCATAATGGAGAGGGGTCGGTAGAGGGAGCACTTCCCGAGGAGCTGGATGCTGAAAAACTAAGTGAAACCGTCGATACTCTTTATGCAGAGTTTAACCCTCTGATCGTATCGCTCTACCTGCACCTCTTTAACCTCCAGAGAGCCGGGGGATGGCAAGTCCTTGAAGATTTGCTCTCCGATGATGATCGCGTGCGACTCAAGACGGAGCCCGAGGCCCCCCCGGAAGAGGAAGAGATGTCTGCCTCTGATTCCGCTGCACGGGGAGAGACGGGAGAAGAGCAAGAGGCTATGCCGGAAGCTTCTAATCCTGAGGATGCCGGGCCTGAGGATGCTGGGCCTCAGGAAGATGGTGTCGAGGAGGACGAGGTAGCAACGGACCGGAACTGAAGCAGGGACTCGGCTTTGACGAGACCTCAGGGGCGCGGCGCAGGCACTCCTTGAGGAGCTGGAGCTTCTTCCGGAATTGGGATTGCTCTCGCAGGAGGGGCTTCTTCGATTGGAATGGCACGAGGGGGAGAAGGTTCTGGTCTTGCCTCGGCAGGTGGAGGAGGTGGAGGCAGGAGTTCCTCCGGAACAGGAAGTGCTTTCGGAGGCGTGCGTGGTCTCGATGGGCCATCTGGTTCAGGAATTGGGATTGCCGGTCTTACTCGGACCGGGAGGGCTTCCTGCAGCGGGACAGTTTTCCGCATGAGAATGTCGACACGCCGATTGATGGCCTGCTCCTTCTGGCCCCCTGTGAGGATCTTGGGTCTGGAGTGACCATAGGCACGGACAATGATGCGCTCCCCATCGAGCCCCAGGGAACGAACCAGCCATCCTTTTACGGCCATGGCTCGCTTGCGTGATAGTTCAAGGTTGTAGGATTCACTTCCGAAAAGGTCGGAGTGGCCCTCGAGAATACAGTACATCTCGGGGTTTCGATCAATGAGCATCCCAAGTTTCATGAGCCCGAGGCGGGCATTTTGCTTGAGCTCATTCTGATTGAATTCGAAGAGCAGATCACTGGGTAGGGCGGCTCTTCCCTTGTCCAGTTGATCAACGTCGAGGCTGAGATAACGCCCAAGTTCGGTGTAGCCTTCCAGGAGACCATTTTCGTCCAGCCCGTTCGCGCCACGAACGGCTGCGTCCTTGAGAAACGAGTCAGGATCCGGGAGGTCAGCGGAGATGCTGCCCTCCTCGATAACAACCCGCCCGTCAGGTACTTCCGTGAAGAGAGGTTCATTGCGTCCGAGGCTTTCAAGGGAGGCCTGAACTTCGGGTGCTTTCAGGGGCTCCAGCGATGGGGCATTCTGTTCTCCGAGTTTAGCTGGCTTCAGCGGCTCCAGAGAGACCGTGGGTTTTTCGAGTTCGGGAAGAATATCAACCTCCATGCCGTCCAGCGCGGGGATTAGTTCCTCAATTTCCGTCAGAAGGGTCTCTGCCTTGGAAGGGGGAGTGGCATCCTCACGCTCAGTCGTGGGTGCAACAACGTCCGCAGGTAATTCCTGAGTTTCGCTCACGTGGAAGGTCTGGGAGGTCCATTCGAAATCGGCTAGTTCAAGGAGCAGGTTGAATTTTCCAAGGGCCCATAGCCCAGCCGCATGGAGTAAGACGGCCACTGTTACGGAGAGGAGAACCCAGAAGCCAAATTTCCGTCGCCGCGAATAAGGCTCGCCCTCTCCTCCGGATCTGACGGAATCCCAAGTATAGCGCGAATCGATACTCATATGGTCTCCTTATTATAACGCTGCCGGAAGCAGTCCCCGTTCAGAGAAAAGCGGTTATCCAGACGAAAATCACTAAAATCCGATTCACGGATGCGAAAATATGTCCAAGGGTGATCTTCTCTTGCTGGCATGTCGAGGCCACAGATGAGGCGCTACGTGCTCTCGAGGTTTGACAAGGGGTCCTTTGGGCCTTTGCGCCACGGACGTTATCCGCTATCGCTCAGGGGTGATCAACAAAGAGGGCGTCGTTGGAGTCGGTCTTGCCGGATTCGGCACGGTTGGCTCTGGAGTCTGGAACACACTGGCGAGGAATGCCGGGCTCATCTCGGAGCGCGTTGGGCCTTCCTTGCATTTCGAGATCAGGCAAATCGTTGTTCGCGATCCAGAAAAGCCCCGTGAGGCAGAGGCCCCGGCGGAGTTGTTTACCACGGACTGGAAATCGATGGTGGAGAATCCCGAGGTAGAGATCGTCGTGGAGTTGATTGGTGGCACTACGGAGGCGTTTGAACTGGTCTCGGCCTCACTGGAGGCAGGCAAGCCGGTAGTCACGGGGAACAAGGCACTTCTGGCAGAGCGCGGAGCGGAGATATTCAGTCTGGCGCGCCTGCATCAGACCCCGGTGTATTTTGAGGCCGCTGTCGCGGGAGGAATTCCGATTATCAAAGCTGCCCGGGAGTCTTTTGTTGCGAACCGGATTGACCTCATCTCGGGTATTATTAACGGAACCTCTAACTACATCCTGATGCGGATGACAGAGGCGGAGCTGGATTATTCTTCTGCTCTCCGGGAGGCCAAGGAACTGGGATACGCCGAGGCAGATGAGACTCTTGACGTCAATGGCTGGGACGCGGCTCACAAGGCGATGTTGCTTGCGACGATCGTTCATGGGTTCCTGATCGATCCCGGAGATGTCTATGTCCGAGGGATTGAGTATGTACGGCCTTTGGACATCCGCTTCGCGAAGGATCTCGGCTACGTGGTGAAACTTCTCTGTATCGTTCGCAAGCATGACGACGGCTCTATTGAGATCCGGACGCAACCATCCTTCATCCCCAAGACTCATATCCTCGCGTCTGTAAATGATGTCTTCAACGCGGTTGCTGTCAGGGGCGATGGTTTTGGGGATGCTTTATTTTACGGTCGCGGTGCAGGGCAGGAACCGACAGCCTCATCAGTGGTATCGGATCTTGTTGATGCGGGGCGTTCCTTGGGGCCGCGACACGGGGGAAATGCTCCCGGGTTTCTCCCCTATCGCAAGGAGGGGGCTCTCAAGCCGATTGATGACACCGAGACTGCATATTACGTTCGGTTTCCTGTGATGGATAAGCCAGGCGTTGTAGCGGATATCGCTTCAATACTTGCAAAGGCAGGAATCGGCATCAGTGGGACTCATTCTCCGGTTGATCCTTCCGAGCCCGATGCGGCCTTTCTCGACATGGTATTTCTCCTTCATACATGCCCGTTCGGAACCTTGAAATCAGCTCTGAAAGAAATTGAGGGACTCGATTGTGTCACGGAACGTCCGGTGGTCTTTCGGATTGAAACCCTCTGAGGGGGCCCCGGGACCGCTCGTGTTGAGATTTGGGATTCTGTGGGGTTTTTTAGTTGGGCCGCCGGTCAGGATCTCCAGTCCAGTAGACATTATTCTGGCCGTTGACGGCCTGCCCCATCGCATCGGTGATGTCCTCGAAGCCGAGTTTCTCTACGTGGCCATCAACAAAAAGGAGATGCCCTTTTCCGTTGTAGCGCGGGGCAAAATTTTTGGCATTGGCTTTCGGACCGCCGTCAAACCCACCCTGTAGCTTGCTTGTCTCCTCGGCTTTCTTCACGCCCCGCTCAAGAAAAGCCACGGTGCGGTCCTGGTACTGGATCCCCGCGAGACTGGCAGGTCTTTCCGAGCCGTCCTCACCTCTGACCTGAAGACTACTATTGAAGCCAAAAGCAAAGTAGGGCCTGCCCTCTTTCTTACTGGGCGGATAGTCGGCCCCCGAAAGGAAGAGAGGATAGCTCTTCTGGTAGAATCTGGGAGCTGGATCATCTCCGAGGTCGCTTACAGGCAAAGCTCCCATTTTCACGGGTAGCGCATTGTACCACACGGTCTCGGCTTCAGGCTTTGCCGCATTCAGCCAATTATCCTTGCCGGCGGCATCCTCGAGTGGAAATTCTCCGTTATTGTCATTGAGATATCCCGTAAGTGCCGTGCCGATCTCCTGCAGCTTGCGGAGAGCTTCCGCCTCGTTGTTTTTTGATTTTCCAGACTTTGCCATGGTGACCACGATGCCGATAGCAATGACGACAACCGCAGCCCCAACCAGTATCTGCATCATATGGGATTTTCCGGGCCGCAAAGCTGGATTTGGTCTGCGTAGGTTGTTCATCGGGGAAAGGAGGAAGCAGAGGATTTAGGTGAAACCTCCACTAGACCAGCGCCTGTGCTACGAACTTGCAAGCCTGCAATTAACAGGGCCCTACCTCAATTGTTCCACCTGGTCTTGGCGGGCCGACAAAGGTGAGCAGAATCCGCACTTACGGGGCCGTGTGGGCTTGCCCGGATCCTCGTGTCGCTAGTAGTCTGGGGCTATGAACATAGCGCGATGCTTTCTCGCCATCCTGTCTCTGGGGATCCCTCTCGTTACAGTCAACGCCAATCCATTGTCCTATGAGGGATCGACCGGAGCGGGGAAAGGAAACCACATCGTCTTTATTGCTAGCGATCACGAATACAAATCCGAGGAAACCCTGCCTGCGCTGGCGCGGATTCTTGCCTATCACCATGGCTTCAAGTGCACGGTATTGTTTGGGCTGAACGAGAAGGGTGAGATTGTGCCCGGGAGGTCCAATGTCCCAGGCATGGAGGCACTCCGGTCCGCGGACCTCATGGTGGTCTTTACCCGTTTCCAGAATTGGCCGGACGAACAGATGCAGCATTTTGTCGACTATCTGGATAGGGGTGGGCCGATTGTTGGGCTCCGGACGGCGACGCACGGTTTCCAGATCCCCGGGAACAGTAAGTGGGCCAAGTATGGGAACGGATTCAACGGTGACTGTCTCTTATACACATCTGACGCTGCCGACGAATAGAGAGGTGTAGATCTCGGTGGTCGCCGTATCATTA
>CAXEFH010000076.1:0-13025 GCA_963989605.1 uncultured Roseibacillus sp.
ATCCCCTGGAGGCCCGGCCAGCACGACCTCGAGCTGGTAGATCCCCGCCGCCGGAATCATGACAATTGGCTCTCCACCCCCCGAAATATCCAGATTCAAGCGGTCCTCCGACTCGGGAATACGCGTGTGCGGCTGGAGGCCATCGTCGTAACGGGCAGCCTCGACCGTCACCTGAAGTATTCCCGATGCGGGCAGCTCGCGCATCGGCATCGAAAACGTTGGCGCTGGGCCACGCACCGTGTCGGTCTCGGGGGAACGTGGCCGTAACAGGAGACCCTCCGGAACGAAGTGCGACGACCTTCCATAGTTGTACCCTCCCGTGTATTTTCCGATGATGGCGGCGAAAACGGAGTGATGCAGGCCCTCAAAATCCATCCACTCGCGCACAGTCGCATTCCCCCGGTAGCCTTCGATAAAACGGAATTTCTTCTGCATCGTGAGGGGCTCAAAAGCAAACGGCTTCTCGGGCAGGACCTCGCGCACCCAGTAGTCAGACCGGGGCAGGATTCTCGGCCCCTCCAACTCGACTTTCTCTGGGGGCGGATTCTTGTTCACCCCCGCTCCGAGGTCGACGCGAAAACACTGAATGCGGGGCCTCTTGCTCTCATCTACCAGACAAAGGGAGAGAGATTTGTCCGCGATCTCAAAATATGTCTCCATCATCTGCGGAGTCAGCAGGAGGGTATCCCTGTTGTTCCTGAAGCCCTCCTTCGAGACTCCGTCGGCTGGAAGAACATCCGCCAAGCGGTCCTCCAGGCCAAGCAGGTCATGGAGAGTGTTCTGATACTGTGCTACCGTGAGCCGGCGCACGGAGCCATTCTTGTCCCCCATCTTGCGCTGCCCTTCCCGAAGAGTCTGCTCAATCCACTCTACCAGCAGCGATCGTTCAGATTTGTTCAGTTGCTGTTCATCCTCGGGAGGCATCGACTCCTGCTTGAGCTGCTTGTGGATATGCTGCAGCAAAAAGAGTTCCTTGTCCTCGAGGGTCAGGTCAAGCTGATCGACCCGCACTCCCGACTTCATCCTCTTCGCGCCATGACAGCGATAGCAGTGTCTCTTCAAGAGCGGTTGCACGCTCTCCGCGAATTGAGATTTCAGCCGTTCCAGCTCCGGTTCGCGCGACCCGATCTCAGCTTCCTGAGCGCCCGCCCACGGCGCCAGCAAGTGAAGCAACGCAACAGGAACGATCCATCTTATACCCCCCCTCAAAGTCATATTATTCATTCTCGGCATACCCAACCATCGCAGGAGATAGCCTGAGTTCGGGGACCGCGAAGCCCTCCGCGCGGTAACACTTGATTTCATCTGGTCTGAGCTGGGACATGATTTCGGTTGGCATGATGATCCGGACCTACCGAAGGAGCCCCGGAATGATCTTGGCTCCATCCACGCCGGTCAATCGTACATCAAGGCCCTGTTGCTTCACCGAGAAGTTCTCGTGGTCGATGCCAAGGCTGTAGAGCACGGTGGCGTTCAAATCGCTGATGTGGACCGGATCACTGACGACATTTTAGCAGTGGTCATCGGGCTGGCCTTAGTCCCTACCCGGTTTGAACCCCCCCCCCGCCACCACCGTGGTGAAGCAGCGGCCGTGGTGATCACGCCCGTAGTTGTCTTTGGTAAGATCCCCCTGCCCGTAAATCGTTCGGCCGAATTCACCGCCGAAGATGACCACCGTGTCCTCTAGCAATCCCCGCTGCTTGAGGTCCTTGATGAGCGCCGCCGCGGGCTGGTCTGAGCTATCGGTGTTCTTCTTGATGTCCCTTGGCAGGTTGCCGTGCTGATCCCAGCCACGGTGAAAAAGCTGGATAAAGGGAACCCCACGTTCCGCCATACGCCGCGCAAGGATGCAGTTGGACGCGAACGTTCCCTTTTGTCTCGCCCCGGGGCCATACATCCTGAAGGTTGATTCGGGCTCATCGCTCGTGTCCATCAGCCCAGGCACGGAAGTCTGCATCCGGAACGCCATTTCATACTGCGCGATGCGGGCCGCAATTTCGGGATCGCCGGTACGCTCGTATTTCTCTTCGTTAAGGTCGGCAAGTCCGTCGAGCATCCGCCGGCGCAAATTCCGGTCGAGGCCCGCGGGATCAGAAAGGTAGAGTACCGGATCGCCGACGCTGCGAAACTGAACCCCCTGGTGACGGGACGGCAGGCACCCGCTTCCCCACAGCCGGGTGTAGAGCGCCTGCCCCGCCCCCCAACCGACCGAAATCATCACCACGTAAGCGGGCAGGTTGCTGTTGGGGCTACCGAGACCATAGCTGATCCACGATCCGAAGCTCGGGCGCCCGTGCTGCTGGCTACCCGTGTTGATATAGGTAATTGCCGGATCATGATTGATGGCCTCTGTGTGCATGGAGCGAATGATGGCGAGTTCGTCAGCCACGGTAGACAGCTGCGGAAGAAGATCCGTATTGATCCAGGTCCCACGCTCGCCGCAACGCTCAAAATTAAACTTGGGTGCAACACAGAGAAACTCACTCTGCCCACTCGTCATGGTAGTAAGCCGTTGGCCCTGGCGCACGCTCTCAGGAAGTGGTTGGCCATCGATCTTCTTAAGGGCCGGCTTGTAATCGAAGAGGTCGATATGGCTCGGCCCGCCGGCGAGGAAGAGGTAGATGACCCGCTTGGCCTTGGGCGCGAAATGGGGAAGGCCGGGGGGAGAGGACGGAAGGGCCGCCGCAGGGGAATCTGCAGAAAGCAGCTTGGCGAAGGCCGCAGTTCCCATCAGGGATGAAGCATTACCCAGAAATGTTCGCCGTTTCAGTTCCGATGACATCACACTGGATTCACTCCCGGCTGAGGGTTTCGTCGAGATTGAGAATGATACTCGCCACGATGGTTAAAGCAGCGTGTTCCGCCACGTCGAGCGCTTCATCGCGCGGGGACGCTCCGGTCGAGAGCAACTTTCCTGCAGCCTCGACATCCTCTCGGTAGTTTGCTTCGCAGTCCTGATAAACACCGAGAAGGACCACCAACTCTCTCTCCTTGATGGCGCGCGAGGTCGCCAGCCGAAATCCCCAGGAAATGCTGTCCTGTACTCGGGATCCGGCGTGGGCAATCATCCGCTCCGCGAGATGACGTGCAGCCTCCACATACTGCACATCATTCAATGTCACGAGAGCCTGCAATGGGGTATTGGTTCGCGACCGTTGCGCAATACACTTCTCCCGGGTTGGCGCGTCAAAAAGCAGCATGTTTGGTGGGGCACAAGTGCGCCGCCAAAACGTATAAACGCTGCGACGATAGAGACTCTTGCCTTTGTCCTGTATGAAGGGGCGGTCGCCCCCCTGCAGGATATCTTTCCAGAGACCCTCTGGTTGGTAGGGTTTTACTCCTGGCCCACCCATTCTTTCGACGAGGAGACCACTTAGGGAGAGGGCGTTGTCACGGAGGAACTCCGCTTGGAGCCGGTAGCGCGATCCGCGCGCTAGGAGCCGATTCGCAGGATCACGCTGGTAGAGCTCAACAGAGGCGGCCGCCGATTGGCGATAGGTGGCGGAAGTGACAATGCTCCGAAGCATTCGCTTCACGTTCCAGCCGTGATTGCGAAAGTCGACCGCGAGCCAGTCCAGGAGTGCGGGATGGCTCGGCAACTCGCCCTGCGTGCCGAAATCCTCCGGGGTTGCAACCAGTCCCACACCAAAGAGCATTTGCCAGTAGCGATTGACCGCCACCCGCGCTGTAAGGGGATTTTCCTTTAGGAAAAGCCATTGAGCAAGACCAAGACGGTTGCGGGGCGCATCCTCGGGAAGGGCTGGAAGACTCTCCGGAAGTCCCGGCTCCACCTTGATGTCAGTGCGATTGTCATAGGATCCTCGACGCAGGACATACGTAGCACGAGCTCGATCCTCCATCACCATTACTGTTGTTTTCGGACGACGCAGCTCTTCCTCCTGATTCTTCAAGTCCCTTTCCCTTTTCAGAAGCTGGGGATACACCTTGCTCACCTTCTCGAGATAGTAGGCAAGCACGGGCTCGAGCTGGTCAGCTCGCCAAGTTGGCCCACTCACCCGGGCAAGAAGCGGAACTACTGTATCACGGAGAACAAGAGCACGGGCCTCGTCCTCACTCAGAGCCCGGGAAAAGATCCGAATCTCGTCTACCGTCCCAAGCGGCCGGTATCCCATCGGCAGAGTTCCGTTCCGCCGCGGCTCCCCGGTCCGAATCGATCCTTTGCGGTTATCGTGCTCACCCTTGATCGCCCAGGCTACTCCGTCCACGAAAAGCCGGATACCTCCGGCGGTCGAGGAGCCGTCGTAGGTGACGCAAATATGCTGCCACTTGTCCCACTGGATCTCCCGGTCCGAACGTATCCGGATGGCGTCACTCTCCGCCTCGTGAGCCAACCGTACATAAAGGCGCTGATTTGTTTCATAGTAGACCTCGACTCCCCGTTGCGAGTCCCCTTTCTCTATCCGCGCCAGCAAGCTACCCTGCGAATCCTTTCCCTCCCCGGTTTTCACCGGCTTCAGCCAGAAACTCAGGGTGAACGGCTGATCCCGCTCGAAGTCTCCGGCATGCGCCACTTCGAGAAACGCCTCCTCCCCTTCCTTGAACTCGAACCCTCCCCCGGTCCGGGCCGGAACCCAGCGAGGAGTTCCAACAACCCGGCCATCATTGGCACCCGTGCCGGGCAGAATACGCGCCCGGTTGCCCACCCGTTCTCCCTCTGCCTCATCCAGAGTCAGGTGCAGCAACGCATCCCGCGGATCAAAATTTTGCTTGGGATCAGCAATTCGCGCGCCCAATTCCTTCACCCACGTCCGCAATTCAGGAGCGATTTCATCTGGATACCCATCGATCCTCGCCTGATTCTCAGCACGTTGTGCCACCACCGCGGGCAGCTGGCGCTCATTCTCCTCGTCCGGAATCTCGATCAGGGGCGGAGCGTTTCGAGCACTTGTTTGCTTCCCTTTGTCCGCACTCACATTAAAGAAGGCGAAGAACTTGTAATAGTCTACCTGTGAGATCGGATCGTAGAAGTGGTCGTGACACTGCGCGCACTCAAGGGTGAGACCTAACCAAGTCGTAGCGGTGGTCTTGACTCGATCTACGGCATATTCAACCCGCATTTCCTCCTCAATCAGCCCCCCCTCATCAGTTGTCCCATTATTGCGGTTGAATCCCGATGCTATTCGCTGTTCGAGAGTGGCATCCGGTAGAAGGTCCCCGGCCAGTTGATCGATGGTGAACCGGTCGAAGGGCTTATTGGCATTATAGGCCGCAATGATTCCATCCCGCCAAGCCCACATCTCGCGGGCTCCGTCCTGATGATAGACACTGGTATCTCCATAGCGGGCCAGATCCAGCCACATGACCGCCATCCGCTCTCCATAGCGCGGCGAAGCGAGGAGACGATCCACGACCTTCTCATATGCATCCGGTGACTTGTCCCCGAGAAAGGCATCGACTTGCTCCAAAGTTGGCGGAAGTCCAGTGAGGTCAAGCGTGAGCCGACGGATGAGCGTCTCCCGGCCGGCCTCCGGCGAGGGCGCCAGCCCTTCCCGCTCAAGATGCGCCAGAATGTAGTGATCAATCTCGTTACGAGACCAGCCCGCCAGCATCACTTCCGGAAGGGCTGGAGAACGCGGCTCAACAAAAGCCCAATGCGGCACTGCAGCCTCTTCCGAAAAGAGCGGGAGCGCGCCCAGCACACTCAGCAGGGCAACAATCATCGACCGCTCTACGAACCGGTAAGCCATTCCCGCAAATCATCCCCTCGGGCAGAGCGATGGCAATGACGAAAAGGTCATCCGTGTGGATCACAGAGACCAGCCACGACGATATTCCAGAGCGTTCAGAAGCTTATCGGCTTCCGGGTCACCGAGAACTTTTTCGTTCAAGGGGTCCCACTTCAAGGGACGCTTGAGGGCATCAGAAACAAAGGACAGATGCCCCGGAGTCACCGAGCGATGACCAACCTCAGCAGGGCAGATACACTGCTTGCGGGTCTTCACTCCGGATACAAAATTCTTCCGGTGGTCCGGCGAGTTATAAGCCTTTATTCTTCCACGGTCCGCCTCCTCGTGGATCCACTCTTTATTCGAGGCATCAATCTGTCCTCGGCTCACACGAACCCAGCCATTTTCTCCAATCCACCGCACCCCGTTAGGATATTTATTGGAGACCACCACGGAATAGCCTCCTTCATACTCAGAGTGCACCTCATAATCGACCGGGTTGTCATACATCCCCTTGTCCGGATAACGGAAATTCTTTGCTTCTACTCTGACAGGGCCGCTGTGTTCTACTCCAAGGCCCCAGTGGGCGATGTCATTGTTGTGCCCGATCCAATCCATCAGACTCCCGCCTCCATAGGCGAGCGACCACCGCCAATGGAAGTGAACACGCTTCTCTCGATAGGGCAACTTCGCACTAGGCCCGCACCAGAGGTCGTAGTCAAGGTGCGGGGGAATGGGTTCTGACACCGTTCCTTCCTCCTCTGTGGTCTCACCTCCAGGCAGTCCAACCTGGACTTCATGAACCCTACCGAGCAACCCATTCAAGACGACTTCCGAGCCGATCCTGAAATTCGAAGCAGATCGCTGTTCGGAACCAACCTGGAAAATCCGCTTGTGCTTATCCACCTCCTCGTAAAGCACTTTTCCCTCGCGAAAGAGGTGTGTAAGCGGCTTCTCCCCGTAAACGTCCTTTCCGCTTCGAACCGCCTCAAGAGCCGCTAGGGCATGCCAGTGGTCAGGGGTGGCCACCACCACCGCATCGAGATCGTCACGAGCGCATAGGTCCCGGAAGTCCCGGTAGGTCCTGCACCCCTCACCCCAGTTCTTCTCGGCCAACCGCTTCCCCCGCTCGGCGTGCCGGGCATCCGGGTCCGCGATCGCGACAAACTGAACTTCGTCTTTACACTGGGAGTAAAAGTCACGCATGAGGTCGTAACCCTTACCTCCTGCACCGACCAGGCCGACAGTCACCCGCTCGCTCGGAGCGGTCCTCCCTTCGCGACCGAGGACTGCTGCGGGAATGATGGAAGGAGCGGCTAAAGCTCCTGCAGACTTAAGGAAAGAACGTCGCTTCATGACGGATTAAATCACAGGATTGAACGGTTCGCCCGGGATTTTAACAGGATCTTCCCGATGGCTTACAGACCGGGTCTCCTCAACCGCAATCCCCTGGGCCTTGATCTCTGCTCTTGAGTTGCCGGTAAATGAATCAGATCCTGTCCCGATGAAGCTCTTCATCTGCCTGCTCGCAGCCGGAATCCTCTTACCCATCACCAGCCTTCCCCAGGGGCTTCGCAAGGGCCACGCCCAGAACCAGGACGAAGCCAGAAAGGAACTGGGAGGAATCAAGGCCTCCACTCCGGACCTCGCCAGCTGGGAAAAGCGTAAAGCCATCGTGAAGGCCGGGATCCTCGCCGGGGCGAGGCTCACCGAGCTCCCCGAGCGCACCCCTCTCAATCCGCGGTTCCTTAAAAAACGTATCCACGGCGGCTACCAGGCAGAGAATGTGGCTATCGAAAGCTCTCCGGGGTTCTACGTTACCGGCACCCTTTATCGACCCGTGGGATCCAAAGGGAAACTGGCCGGCATTCTCTGTCCCCATGGTCACGGAGGGCGCTTCCGGGAATCACGGCAAATCCGCTGTGCGACCCTCGCCAGGATGGGTGCCGCGGTCTTCCAGTATGACATGATGGGCTATGGGGACTCGAAAGAAGTTGGCTGGAACCATGGCCGTACTCCCGAGATTCTGCGCATGCAGACATGGAACAGCATGCGCGCGCTTGACTTCCTCCTCACCCTCCCTGGCGTCGATCCTTCCCGCATAGGAATGACCGGATGCTCCGGAGGAGGAACCCAGACCTTTATTCTCTCTGCCGTGGACGAACGGGTAGCGGTCACCATTCCGGTCTGCCAGGTCTCCGCCCACTTCTTCGGGGGCTGCAATTGCGAAAGCGGCATGCCCATTCACTGGAGCCGGACCCACAAGACCAACAATGTTGAAATCGCCGCCCTCGCCGCCCCGCGTCCGCAACTCCTGATTTCCAACGGCAGTGATTGGACTCTCAACACTCCCAGAGTCGAATTCCCCTTCGTGCAACATATCTATGAACTCTATGGCGCCCGTGACAAGGTTGCCAATGCCCACTTTCCCGACGAGAAACACGACTACGGACTCTCAAAGCGCATGGCGGCTTACCCCTTCCTTGCGCGATACCTCCAACTCGACTTGAAGGCTGTCACCGCCAGTAACGGCCAGATCGACGAATCCTTCGTAGTCCCTGAAACCCGGGAACAGATGATGGTCTTCAACGGCAAGTATCCAGAGAACGCAGTCAAGCCCAACACCCCCCTGCCGTAAGAGCACCCATCACGCATTCAGGTAGTCTGGCGACTCCGGGCTTGAACTGCTCTTCATGAGTTCCTTGACTCAGAAATCATGATATTTCGCCTCCTCTGCTGCCTCGTCACCCTGAACGGTCTTTCTCCTCTCTGTCTCGCCGAGTGGAAGTTCTTCGCGATGGATACCGGTACCCGGGACGGGCAGACCAAGTCCTATGAACAGCAGGCTGCCCTTGTAAAGGAGCTTGGCTTTTCCGGCATCGGCTACACCGGGGCAACCCGCCTCCCCGAAATGTTCACTGCGGTGGACAAACACGGGATCACATTTGCTCCACTCTACAATGGTATTGAGGTCCGCAGTAACGGGGTTACTCACAACTCCAACCTCAACAAGGCAATCACCGAGGCAAAAGGCCGGGACGCCATCATCTGGCTCTACGTTGGCGGGCGGCGGCCCGCAGACCCCACAAGCACTGATGCTCCCGTGGCAGCAAAACTCCAGGAGCTCGCCGACCACGCCGACAAATCGGGGGTCCGTCTTGCACTCTACCCTCATGCCGGGGCCTATGCCGACCGGGTGCAGGACTGTGTCCGACTGGTCAAGGCTGCCGATCGCTCCAATCTGGGCGTCACCTTCAATCTCTGCCACTTCCTCAAGGTCGACGGGAAGGAACTCGACAAGCGCCTTGAGGAAGCAGCTCCCCATCTCTTCGTGGTCACCATCAATGGAGCAGACAAGGACGGAACAGGATGGAACACCCTGATTCAGCCGCTCGACACCGGCACCTACGACGTTCTTACTGTCCTGAGGAAACTGAAATCTCTGAATTGGGATGGTCCTGTGGGCCTGCAGCATTACGGAATCCGTGGCAGTGCTCGCGACAACCTGGGACGGTCCATGAAGGGCTGGAAAACTCTCCTGAAGAGGCTGGATGCCGAATCGCCCTGAGAGCCGGAACCACTCCCCTGAAAAAAGCGAACCTTGACCCAGCCGCGGACCGGAAGACACTCGGTGAATATGCCCTGCTCAGATTTCACCAATCCCGGAAATTTCCCACGCAGTCCCCGCGAAACTCTCGGGGGCTACGTCGTTGCCGCCCGCACCCTTGATAAGTGCAGGGCCTCTCTTGCCGGAACGCTTGGGGAATACAAGTTCGACTGCCCCCTCGACAACTTCTTCTTTGGCTTCACGGAAATCACCGCAGACTCCTTCCGGGAATTCGTCTCCACCGGTGCTGATGATGATTCTGTGGCACAATGGATCGAAACCAATGCCCGGCCCCGCGAGCGCCGCGATATCATCCAGTGGAACAATGACATGCGCGCGAAGCGCATCTGTGAACTCCCGATCGAACTCCAGGAATTCCTTGAGGGATACATTCCCAAGTTTCTTTCTCCCTCCCAACCAGTTTACGTCTGGTTCGACGTCTATGACATTGAGGAGGAGCGAACCTGAATCACTGATGCAGGACTCCAACCATGGTGGGAGCATTCGATTCCGCAGCTCCCTCCCCGGACGGAAAGTCAAGAGTCCTGTCTGCCCGATGTCAGCAAAGGTCTTTCTGGTATTCCTTCTCTTACCCCTCCCCTTTCCGCTCTTCGCCGGGGAGAAGAAAGGTCCTCACTGGGCATTCCAACCACCCCGGCAGGAACCAGTAGCCGGGGAAATCAATCCCATCGACCACTACGTCAGGTTACGCCTGAAACAGGAGGGCCTGAATCCTTCTCCCCCTGCTCCCAGCCACACCCTGATCCGTCGGCTCAGCTTTGATCTGCGAGGTATTCCTCCTGCTCCGGAGGAGGTCGATCGTTTCCTGGCAGATAAATCACCCCGGGCCTGGGCCAGGCTTGTTGATCGCTTTCTGGAATCCCCCCACTTCGGAGAACGCCTTGGCCAGAACTGGCTCGACCTCGCCCGCTACGCTGACACTTCAGGCTATGCTGCCGACCGGACCCGGAACATGTGGGTCTATCGCGACTGGGTCATCAACGCCATCAACACCAACAAGCCTTTTGACCAGTTCACCATCGAGCAGATTGCGGGGGACCTCATTCCAGAAGGCGGAGTGACTGAAAAGATCGCAACCGGATTTCATCGCAATGCCATGCAGGCCAAGGGAAACAATCCCCGCAAGGAGGAATTCCGGGTCAAGACGGTCGTTGACCGGCTCAAGACCACGGGACGGACCTGGCTGGGATTGACCCTGGAATGTGCCGAGTGCCACGACCACAAGCACGACCCCATCAGCCAGAAGGAATACTACCAGCTCTTTGCCATCTTCAACAACGTGCCTCACCTGGGAAGTGGCTATGACACGCACGGCCCTAAAATGGACTTTGCCCCCCACGACAACAGCGAACGCGCTGCCGCACTGGAAGCCAGGATCGCCACCCTCCGGAAAAGCGCGCCAAGGGCGAGTTCCCCCGCCGACGCGAGCCTGCTGGGAACCTGGGAGAAGGGGGACGTGGAAAAGGACCCAGCGAAATATGCCCCCACCGGGGATCTCAGTATTACAGCCCTACTCAGGACGAAGGAGAAAGTGGCGGATATTGCCTCCAAATACGACTGGAAGGACAAGACCCGCAGCTTCGTCTTCGGGATTGGCGGGGAGTCCGGGGAGCACAGCCGTCCCGGGAACCTCTTTGCCTGGATCTCCTCAACCAACGAGCCGTGGAACGGGGCCGAGATCTACGGCAGCATCCCCGTGAACGACGGCCGGGAACATCATGTCTCCCTCGTATTCCAAGCGGGCAAATCTCTGAAGCTTTTCGTCGATGGCGTGGAGGACAGGGCGGCCAAGGTGATCGGGAATATTCCCGGGCAAGTTTCGGTGAGTGCGCGACCACTCGCCATCGGAGCCGGCTACAGAAATTCGAGAACTCCCAACGCGTTCCACTTTGAGGGAGATCTCCGCCAGGTCCGCCTCTACACCACGGCTCTCCCCGACCCGGGCCAGATTGGAACAACGGGGGCTGAAATCCAGAAACTGCAGTCCGAACTCGCATCCCTCCGGAAGAAGCCCATCAAGATCCACGTCATGGATGAGCTCCCCGCCCCCCGGGAAACACACGTCCACATCCGGGGGAACTTCAAGGACCGGGGCGAACGGGTCTATCCTGCCGTTCCTGCCGTCCTGCCTGCCCTCCCCCGGGGGCAGAAGGCCAATCGCCTCGATTTCGCGAAGTGGCTCGTGCACCCGGATCATCCCCTCACCGCCCGGGTAGCGGTCAACTACCTCTGGCAGCATTTCTTCGGTGCCGGACTGGTGGAAACCCCTGCCGATTTCGGAACGATGGGAAGTGCTCCCACCCATCCCGAACTCCTTGACTGGCTGGCGGTGGAATTCGTGAAGAGCAGGTGGAGCCGCAAGGACCTTGTTCGCCTGATCGTGAATTCCGGGACCTACCGGCAATCGTCGGTTCGAAGCATCGAGCATGATGACCTTGATCCCGCCAACCGGCTGCTGGCCCGGATGTCACGCTTCCGCCACTCCGCCGAACAGATCCGTGACAACGCCCTCGCGGTCAGCGGACTGCTTGTTCCTGCCATTGGAGGCCCCCCCGTCTTTCCTGCCCAGCCGGCCGGACTTTACGAGGAAACCGGTCAAAACGAACCCGGCAACTCCAACTTCACCTGGAAAGATTCTTCTGGAGACGGCCGCTACCGCAAGTCGATGTATACCTACTGGAAACGCATGCTGCTTCACCCTTCCCTCGCCTCGTTCGATGCTCCGCCCCGGCAGGTCTGCGTGGCAAGGCGCTCCATCACCAACACTCCTCGCCAGGCCCTTGTCACCCTGAACGATCCCATCTTCCACGAATGCGCACAAGCTCTCGCCCGACGCATCGAACGAGCCCATCCCGATGCCGGGCCACGCCTCGAGTTCGCCTTCCGACACTGTCTCAGTCGCCCACCCGATGAAGAAGAGCGTAAAATGTTTCTCTCCTTTGCCGCCCGGGAGGGCGGAAACAAGGAGCCCTGGGTCTCAGTGGCTACCGTCCTGCTCAATCTCGATGAAACCCTGACCCGCGAATGATCATGGACTCCCTCAGTAATCAGGTAACCCGGCGCCAGCTCCTCGCACGTGCTCCGCTGGCCCTTGGTTCGGTGGCTCTGGCCTCCCTTTGCCGGGCGGACCAAAGCGATCTTTCCAACATCCGCCATCTAGCCCCCCGGGCCAAGCGGGTGATCTATCTGTTCATGTCGGGAGGTCCATCCCACGTGGATACCTTTGACCCCAAGCCCACGCTCTCTGAGCGCCATGGACAGGAAATGCCCCCGGAAATGATCAGGAACCATGAGTTCGCCATGATCAAGGAAGCCCGGCCCAAGGTCAAAGGCTCGCCCTGGACCTTCAAGCCCCGGGGACAGAGTGGAACCGAGGTCTCCGAGTTATTCCCTCACGTTGGAAAAGTGGTTGATGAGATCGCCGTTGTCCGTTCGCTCCATACCAACAGCTTCAACCATGACCCCGCAGTCATGTTCATGAATACCGGTAGCGTCCGCTTCGGGCGACCCGCCATGGGATCATGGCTCTCCTACGGACTGGGATCGGAGAATAGTGACCTCCCTTCCTTCATCGTACTTGTCTCGGGACAAAACCGCCAACCGCTCCTCGACAGCTACTGGGGAGCGGGATTTCTCCCTTCCAAGCATCAGGGCACGACCTTCCGCACCTCCGGTGATCCCGTTCTTCACATTACCAACCCCCCGGGAGC